>NZ_CABUCJ010000034.1 GCF_902490045.1 uncultured Anaerotruncus sp. | reverse complement strand
GTGGCGCGCGGCGGAACGCGCTCGTGATTCTTGCCGCCAAAGGCGGCAATTCCCGTGAAAGCTCTGCCGCCCGATGAGCGGCAAATCTAAAACCTGCGCCGCTCCCCGAGCGGCAAAAACCTCAGGAGAGCGGCGAATAGCTTTGGATGATCTCATAGAGCCTGCGGTCGAAGTAGGCGGGCGGCAGGTACCGCCCGGGGTCGGGCGGGAGGCTGCGGGAGCTGTCGTAGAGCACCGCCGACACCTGCTGGCGCTCGATCTCGACGATCTCCACGCCGCGGGCGCGCAGCTCGTCGAACGCCGCCGCTTCCCGTTCGGTGTAGACCCGCTCAAGCCCGGCGAGCAGCCCGGCGCAGGCTTCGCCGAGCACCGCGCGCTCGTATTCGGTGAGGGAGGCGAGGGACTGCTCGTTGGCCCCCAGCCAGAGCGGCGCGGCGGCATGGTAGCTCTTGATGAAGAAGAGGGTGTTGGGGTCGGCCTCGAGGGCGAGCGCCTGCCCGGTATCCACCTCGATCGTATCGACCGTCACCTCCTCGGCGGGGCCGTCCGCCCCCTCGGGGAGCAGCTCCGCCTGCGCGCCGAGCATATTGGGGATGGCGGAGGCCGAATAGGGCAACACCCGCGCGCCGAGCGAGGAAAAGACCGTGAGCTTGTCCGCGTTGTCGGTGCGCAGCGCCGCTGCGATCCCCCTGTAATCGGAGGGGGTCCGCAGCTCCCCCTTCGTCGAGACGAGAAAGGCGCTGCCCGTGTAGAAGGCGGTCAGCAGCCGGATTCCACGCGGCTGCAAGCCGGTGTTGAGCCGCCCGAGCAGCTCCTCCGAATTGAGCGCAAGGCTCAGATGCCGCTGGTCGTCGTAGAGGAAGGGCAGCGCGAAGGTCGAAAAGCGCTCGTCGAGCTGGGCCATCTGCGCGTTGCGCAGGAAGGCGAGGTCCGCCTCCCCGCCCGTGAGCGCGTCGGCGGGCTCCTGCCCGGTGCGCACGTCGATCGTGAGCCGGCCGCCGCTCAGGCGCGCGGCGTCCGCCGCGAACGCGTCCGCCTGCTCGAGCACGACCTGGTCAAGCGTGTTGGGCACCAGGAGGGTCAGCACCCGCGCGACCTGCATCGGCTCGGATTCCTGCGGTCCCGATTCCGCCGGCGCGCAGGAGCAGAGCAGCGCCAGGCCAAGGATGAGCGCCAGCGCGCGTCTCCCGATTTTCATGCCGGTTCCCCTCCTTTATTCGCCGCGCGGCCGCAGCCTGCGGACACGGTCCCCCTCGTCCCGCGGCTCCTGCTCCTCCTGCTCCTGTGCGTCCTCGCCGGGCTCCACTGCCTCCGCGTCCTTGGGGGCGTCCGCCCGGAGGGCGCGCGGGACGAATATCTGGTGGCGCATGTTGTCGATGCACTGGATGTGGTAGGGGGTGCAGACCGCGAAGGAATTGTTCGCGAAGACCAGCTCGTTGATGCCGTGTTCCTTGATAAAGTCGACGAGCGGGAGCTGGAAATACCGCTGGTCGACGATATACACCTCGTCATAGTGGTTGATCAAAAAGGGCGCGAAGGCGTTGCCGAACGACTCCTTGACCACAAGGATTTTCCGCCCGCCGCCGATTCCCGTCTTGACCTGGACGAGGGGGAAATCCCCGTGCAGGAAGACGGAATAGCTGTTGGGGCTCTGCGCGTACTCCCCCCAGAGGGTGCTGTCCACCCCGCTGTAGGGGGAATCCACCGGGAACCGCTGCGCCTCGTAGGGCTGCTTAAAGATATAGTAGTCGACATAGTCGGGGTTTTTGAGCAGGGTGGTGTCCTGCGTCTGGGAATACATCGTTCCGATGAACCCGTCGAGCCTGCGCGTCTCGAAATCGCTCAGCTCCCTGGGCGTGAGCCCCGCCTCTTCGCAGAACGCCCGGTAGGCGTAATAGGCGCCCAGCCCCGTCCAGTGGTGGTCGGTGCGGAAGTAGATGTACTCGTCCGTGTGCGCGCCCAGCGCCGAATAGGCGTCCACGGTCTTGACCGCCGGGTCGAGGCTGCCGTAGACGAGGTCGATCATCGCCTTCTGCGACTGGGTGAGGTCGCGGTATTTGTCCGGGACGTAGAACTCGATCGCCGTGGGGATGATCATATTGTAGATCTGTACGCCTGGCAGCTCCTCATGGTAGGTGTTGAGCACCTGCGCGTACCATTTTCCGCTGTCGGGACTGCCGCCGAAGAGGGACATCGCCATCCCCCTGTAGACAAAGGTGCCGTTGTTGATCGCGCCGGGCGCGGCTCCGTCGTCCGCGGGCTGCGGCGGCGTTTCGGGCGCGGAGGACGCGCCGAGCGGCGTTTCGGGCGCGGAAGAGGACTCCCCCGGCGCGGAGGACGCCTGCTGCGTCTCCTGCGGCGCGGCGGACGGCGGCTGGCCGGAGCCGTCGGGAAGGTCCTGCGCCTCGCCGCCCGAGGGCGCGACGATGCGCACGTCGTCGACGCGCACGCCGTGCGCCTCGTCCACGACGGCGGAAAGGCCCACAAACGCGTCGCGGAAGGGAAAGGTGTCGGCGTACCACGTCTCGATGTCCCGCGTGAACGTCCCGCTCCTCAGCGCCTCGGCCGAAAAGGCGGGAAAGCGCGCGAGGTCGCGCTTCTCCACCGCGGAGCGCTCGGGCTTGGGGACCAGCAGCGAGCCGAGGAAGAAGGCGAGCAGCGTCCCGCAAAGCACGGCGATGCTTACCCAGCTCAGCCTGCGCAGCCGCTCCGGTTCGATGCGGTGGCGGATGAGCGCGTAATACCGTTCCCGCTCCTCCTCGGGGCCGCGCGGACGCGCGATCCGCCTGGGCGCGGGACGGTAGACATAGTTTTGTTTGCGGTACTGATCCATAAAGCCTCCGGAAAACCGGGGTTCCCCCGGTCAGAAACGGTAATAGAGGAAGGGATTGTAGCTCTGCCCGACCAGCTGCGCGGTGCAGACGATGAGCAGAAGAAAGCAGAGCGCGGGCGAAAGCGCCAGCAGGACGGCGGATTTCCCCGGGTCGAGCCGCTCGGAAACCGTCCGCTTGAGCCATTTGACGACCGGCATGCAGAAGCATACCGCCAGCGCCAGCCAGAAGACGTTGTTGAGCAGGGTGATCTGGACGCTGCTGTCCCAGCCGCGCGCCCCCGAAAGGCCGAACATGACCGACAGGTAGCCGCCGAGCCTGCCGAGGTCGGTGAAGTAGAAGATCACCCAGCCGGTGGTGGCGACGCACAGCAGGTAGAGGTGCCCGAACGCCGCCGGGAGCCGGTCGAGCAGGTCCCCGAGGAAGAGCCGCTCGAGCGCGATGAACGCGCCGTAGTAGAGCCCCCAGAGGATGAAGTTCCAGCTCGCCCCGTGCCACAGCCCGGTCAGCAGCCACACGGCCAGCAGGTTCAGGTACTGGTGCTTCCGGTTGCCGCCGAGCGGAATATAGACGTAGTCCCGGAAGAAGCTCGAAAGGGAGATGTGCCACCGCCGCCAGAACTCGGTGGCGGAGCGGGCGACATAGGGATAGTTGAAGTTTTCCTTATAGTGGAAGCCGAACATCCGCCCCAGCCCGATGGCCATGTCGGAGTAGCCGGAGAAGTCGTAGTAGATCTGCAAGGTGAACATTGCCGCGCCGAACCACGCCCCGCCGACCGAGAGGCCCGAGGCGGGGGCCAGCAGGAACTTATCCGCGAGGGAGCCCGCGGTGTTGGCGACGAGCACCTTTTTGGCCAGCCCGAAGCAGACCCGCGTCAGCCCCTCCGAAAAGGAGACTGCGTCGGTCCTGCGCGAGGTGATCTCCCGCGCCACGTCGGCGTAGCGGACGACGGGGCCCGCCACCAGCTGGTGGTACATCGACAGGTAGAGCAGGTAATAGACGGGGTTGGGCTGCGCCTTCGCGTCCCCGCGGTAGACGTCGACGACATAGGAGATCGTCTGGAAGGTGTAGAAGGAGATGCCGATGGGCAGCGCGAAAGCGGGCACCGGGAAGGCGGTGCCCAGCAGGGCGTTCAGGTTCTGGACGAGAAAGCCGCTGTACTTGAAGGCGGCGAGCAGCCCGAGGTTGAGCGTCAGCGAGGAGGCGAGCGCCGCCTTCGCCGCCCAGGTGCCCCGGCAGCGCTCGATCAGCCGCCCGTGCATGTAGTCGAACGCGGCGGAGGTCAGCAGGAGCAGGAACCACACCGGCTCGCCCCAGGCGTAGAACAGGAAGGAGAACGCCACCAGCACGAGGTTGCGGTAGACGATCTTCCTGGAAAGAAAGTAAAAGAGGATATTGAGCGGCAGGAACAGGTAGATGAACAGCAGATTTGCAAAAACCATGCGGCGCTCCTTCAACGGATGATGATAGGAACTATTATACACAGTTTTTCCCGTAAAATAAAGCAATTTGTTGAATAAGGGCCTTGTATTTGCGGCTTTTTTACGCTAGGATAGATACTGTTGTAAATCACTGAAACGGAGGTCTTCCCCATGAGTTCCCAAAAGGCGCAGCAGCGCGCGATTCTCCTGATGTTGGTCTGCGCAACCCTGTGGAGCATCGCCGGCATCTTCATCAAAATGATTCCCTGGAACGGACTCGTCATCGCCGGCTGGCGAAGCCTTATCTCCGCGGGCTGCGTCGTCATCTACCTGCGCGCCACAAAGCAGCGGCTGCGCCTCAACCGCGCCTCCCTCGTGAGCGGCGTGTTCCTGTCGCTGACCTTCCTCGCCTTCGTCTCCGCCAACAAGCTCACCACCGCGGCGAACGCCATCGTGCTCCAGTTCACCGCGCCCGTCTTCATCCTGATCCTGTCGGTGATCTTCCTGCGCCAGAAATTTTCCCGCGCGGACGTGATCACCGTGTCGGTCACGATGTGCGGCATCGCGCTCTTCTTCCTCGACCAGCTCGCGCCCGGCAACCTGCTGGGCAACTTCGTCGCCATCTTCGCCGGCCTCTCGATGGCCTGCATGTATATCATCACCGGCAACACCGACGAGGAGAGCCGCATGAGCGGCATTCTGCTCGGACACCTCTTCACGGCCGCCGCGGGCATCCCCTTCATGTTCGTCTTCGACACCCCAGTCACCATGCCCGCCGTCCTCAGCATCCTCGCTCTCGGCGTCGTCCAGCTCGGCATCCCCTACGTCCTCTACGGCATCGCCGTCAGGGACTGCCCCGCGCTCATGTGCTCGCTGCTCGGCGCGATCGAACCGCTTCTGAACCCCGTGTGGGTCTTCCTTTTCACCGGCGAGCGTCCCGGCGTCTTCGCGCTTGTGGGCGGCGTGGTCGTCATCGCCACGATCACCGCCTGGTGCGTCTGGCGCGACCGCTCGCTCGCCGCGCGGAAAGCCGCCTGATGGGAGGGATTTTCATGAAGGCGTCCGCAGTGTGCGCCCTGATCCTCACGCTCGCGCTCTCCGCCTGCGGCGCGCCGGAAAGCACCGCCCCGGAAAGCGCAGAGGCCCCGAAGGCCGCTTCGGCCCCCGCCTCTTCGGAAACGGAAGCTCCCCCGCCGCCCGTGGCGCTCGAATCGCTCGAGTGGAAGAGCGACCATGTGGTTTTGACGCTCGTCCCCCAGGAATACGAGGCGGGGCCGGACAACCTCCCGGCGGGCTTTTCGCTTCCGGAGGAGGCGCGGGAATTCTTCCTCAACGGGTACGCCGAGGAGTTTGGGCCCGAGGTGCTCCCGCTCATGCAGTACGACATCGCGACGGGCGACGTGAACGGCGACGGCGAGGAGGACTATATCGTCTCCGCCCTGCCGCAGGTCATGTACTTCGGGAATTCGCCCGCGCCCGCCTACCTTTTCTATTCCCAGCCGGACAGCGGTTACCGGCGGGCCGGATTCGCATCTTCTGGGACGTACCTGCTTTTGGACACCAGCAGCTTCGGCCTGCCCGACAGGCTTTACAGCGCGTTTGGCTACCGTCTCGCTTTTAACGGTGCGGACGGCTATGAGGATGTCTCCGTCCCGCCGGCGCAGGATGTCTTTCATCTCGGCGGTCTGCTTGTTTCCCCGCCCCAAACGAACGGCGGAAGCGTAAGGGTACCCTTTTTCATCAAATCGGATATCCCCGTGGGCTGCTACATTGCCGCCTGCTTCAAGTCCGAAGCCGGCCGGCTCGAAAATCCCTGCGTCTGGCTGACGCTTCCGGACGGCGCCTATGCGCTTTCCGACGGGGAAAACGGTTTTGGATGGGACATTGGCGCGGACCTTTTCCTCCGCCCCGGTGCGGAGCTTCAAGAGGGCGAAATCCTCTATCCCGACGAAATCCAGTTTGTCCCCGCCGGATAGGGCCGCGCCCTTTGACGGACGGGCGGAAACGTTGTATAATCTTGGTGATTGAACCTCACAATAAACAGGTAATTTAAGATAAGGGATGGTCAATATGTCGAACGAACAAACCGCGCCCATCGGCGCGCAGCCGGAGGATGCCGCTTTGGACGCCGCGCCGGAGACCCCGGACGCGCAGGAGACGCCCGCGGCGGAGACCGCAAAAGAGGAGACCCCGGCGGGCTACGTTGTGAACCCCGAAAAGAACGAGGTCATCGAGGTGGACGGCGCCGGCTACCGGCGGCTGTGCATCAAGACGCACGTCATCACCGACCAGGACAACATCTGCGACGTGGTGGAAAAATACGTTTCCCCGCTCACCGAACCGGGGGACATCGTCTTCATCACCGAGAAGGCGGTCGCCTGCACCCAGCGCCGCGCCATTCCGCTCGAGGAGATCCATCCCCGCCCGCTCGCGCGCTTCCTCAGCCGGTTCGTGCTGCGCACCCCCTACGGCATCGGGCTCGCGATGCCCGAGACGATGGAGATGGCGCTCCGGGAGTGCGGCACCATCCGCATCCTCTTCGCCGCAGCCGTCTCCGCCGTGGGCAAGCTGTTCCATATCCGCGGGTGGTTCTACAACATCGCGGGCTACAAGGCGCGCAGCATCGACGGGCCGTGCGACTTCACGCTGCCGCCCTACAACCACTATGTCGTGCTCGGCCCCGACCGCCCCGACGAGGTGGCGGCGGAGATCTCCCGGCGCATCGGCGGCACGCCGGTCGCCATCACCGACATCAACGACCTCGAAGGGCAGATTCTCGGCACCTCTGACAGGAAGATGGACCGCGGCCTGCTCTGCAGAATTTTGAAGGACAACCCGCTTGGCCAGTGCAGCGAGCAGACCCCCATGGGGATCATCCGGCGGGCGGCAGAATAAGGAGGAGCAAGCTATCATGAACAACGTGCATGTGGTCAACGCGGGCAAACGGATGAACAACGTCTTTGTGGTCAACGCGGGCAGTTCGTCCCTCAAGTACCAGCTCATCGACATGGAGAACGAACAGGTGCTCGTCTCGGGCAACTGCGAGCGCATCGGCATCGACGGCGGCAAGATCACCTACAAGTACTTCGGCAGCAAGAAGGTCGTCGAGACCGACCTGCCCAACCACAAGGCCGCGCTCGACCGGGTCGTCGACCTGCTGCTTTCGGGCGAGACCAAGGTCATCGACAGCATCGACGACATCGTCGCCGTCGGCCACCGTCTGGCGTTCAGCCGCGTTTCCCCCTGTTCCAATGAAATAACCCCCGAGGTCTTGAAGGACATCGAGGCCACCACCGAGATGTTCCCCCTGCACCTGCCCGGCATGCTCACCGGCATCCGCGCCTGCCAGGACACCTTCTCCGGCAAGGTCCAGGTCGCTGTCTATGACAACTCCTTCCACCTGACCATGCCGCCCAAGGCGTATATGTACGCGATCCCCTACGACTATTACAAGGACTACGGCTTCCGCCGCTACGGCTACCACGGCACCAGCCACCGCTATGTCTCCCTGCGGCTCGCCAAGCTGCTCGGCAGGCCGGTGGAGGAGCTCAAGATCGTCTCCTGCCACCTCGGCAACGGCTCCTCCCTCTGCGCGGTCGACGGGGGCAGGTCGGTCGACACGACGATGGGCTACACCGCCCTCGCCGGCCTCATGATGGGCACCCGCAGCGGCGACATCGACCCCTCGCTGCTGCTCCCGATGGCCCAGAAGGCGGGCCTCGACCTGGAGGGCATACATAACGTCATCAACAAGAAATCCGGCCTGCTCGGCATCTCGGGCGTTTCGAGCGACCACCGCGACGTCGAAAACGCCTGCGCCGAGGGCAACGAGCGCGCGCAGACCGCGATCGACATGCTCAACTACCAGATTCAGAAGTACATCGGCTCCTACGCCGCCGCGATGAACGGCCTCGATGCGGTCGTCTTCACCGCCGGCATCGGCGAGCACTCCCCCGACCTGCGCCGGGAGGTCTGCCGCAACATGGAATTCCTCGGCATCCAGCTCGACGAGGCGAAAAACGCTGTCAACCACGGCGCCGAGGAGGAGATCTCCGCCCCCGACAGCCGCGTGAAGGTGTGGGTCATTCCCACCAACGAGGAGCTCATGATCGCCCGCGACGCCTACGCGATCTACCAGTCCAAACAGAAATAAGCAATATCAACCGGGCGGCGGGGCAAAGGCCCCGCCGCCCGGTTTGTTTTTGTCCGGACAGCGCGGTCCGCTTCAGTTTGGGCGCTCCCCCACCGAGTCCATCAGACGCCCGACGGCAGCGCGCAGCGCCGCGTGCTCCGGCTTCTCCAGCGCCGGGTCGCCCTCCAGCACGCGGTTCGCGGCCCGCTGCGCCTCGGCCACGACCTCCACGTCGGTCGCGAGGTCCGCGATGCGCAGCTGCGGCAGCCCGTGCTGCTGCTGCCCGAGGAAGTTGCCCGGCCCGCGGGCGCGCAGGTCGTATTCCGCGATGGCGAACCCGTCGTTCGTCCCGCACATCGTCTTTAAACGGTCGAGCGTCTCGGGGCTCGTGCTGTCGGAGAGCAGGATGCAGTAGGACTGCTCCTTCCCGCGCCCGACCCGGCCGCGCAGCTGGTGCAGCTGGCTCAGGCCGAACCGTTCGGCGTTCTCCACCATCATGATGACCGCGTTCGGCACGTCCACCCCAACCTCGACCACAGTGGTCGAAACGAGCAACTGGACCGTCCCGCTTTGGAAGCCGGCCATCGTGCGCTCCTTGTCCGCGGCCTTCATCCTCCCGTGCAGGAGGCCGACCGTGTAGCCCCGGAAGGCCCCGCCCGAAAGCTCGAGCATGTAGTCGGTCGCGGCGCGCAGGCCGGCGTCCTCCTCCCCCGCCTCGACGCGCGGGCAGACGATATACGCCTGAAGCCCCCGGTCAAGGTGCTTCCGGATGAACCCGAAGGCCCGCTCCCGCTTGCCCGAGGAAATCTTGTAGGTCAGCACCGGACTGCGTCCGGGCGGCAGCTCGTCGATCACCGAAACGTCGAGCTCCCCATAGATCATCAGGGCCAGGGTGCGCGGGATGGGGGTCGCGGACATGACGAGCGTGTGGACGTGCCGGCCCTTCTGGCCGAGCGCGGCGCGCTGCGCCACCCCGAACCGGTGCTGCTCGTCGGTGATGACGAGCGCGAGGTTTTGAAAGGACACCCCCTGTGAGAGCAGCGCGTGGGTGCCGATGCAGAGGTCGAATTCCCCGGCCGCGAGCGCCTCGTGCATCGCGCGCTTTTTGGCGGGCGTCATCGATCCGACCAGCAGGCCCACCCGCATCCCCAAGCGTTCACAGAGGGGGGAGAGCCCCTCGTAATGCTGCCGCGCGAGCAGCTCGGTGGGGGCCATCATCGCCGACTGCGCGCCCGAAAGAAAGGCAAAATACGCCCCCGCCGCCGCGACCACCGTCTTGCCCGAGCCGACGTCCCCCTGCACGAGCCGGTTGGCGGGGGCGGATTTCTGCATGTCGGCGGTCAATTCCCCGATCGCGCGGCGCTGCGCGCCCGTCAGCGTGAAGGGAAGCGCGTCGTAGAAGGGCTGCATCGAGTGCGGCGCCATCGGCTGCGCGGCGGCGGCCCGGGTGCGGGTGCGCAGCAGGCCGACCCCCGCGGCCAGCGTGAAGAGCTCCTCAAAGATGAGCCGCCGCTTGGCCGCTTCGAGCTCGTCCGGATTCTGCGGCCGGTGGATGGCGCGGACCGCTTTCGCGATCCCCTCCAGACGGTATTCGGCGCGGATCTCCGCCGGAATCCGCTCGGGCAGGACTGGAGAGAGCCGCAGCGCCTGTTCCACCAGCCCAGAAAAGGTCCGGGCGGAGACGCCCGCCGTCAGCGGATAGACCGCGAAAAAGGGCTGGTCGGCGCGCGGCGGGAAGATCTGCGGCGCGCGCATCTCCCGGCGCAGGAAATTGCCCTCCACCCGCCCGTATAAGAGATACGCCGCGTCGTAGTCGAGCGAATCCACCGCGTACTTCGTGTTGAAGAAGGTCAGCTCCATTTCGCCGCTGTCGTCCGCGACGGTCGCCTTGTACATCCTGAGCCCGCCCCGCGCGCGGATCTCCCCCGACTTCTTTACCACCGTGGCGAGCACCGCGCAGGGGCGGTCGAGCGGCGCGTCCATGATCCCGCAGGGCGCCGAGAGGTCGATGTAGCCGCGCGGATAGTGCAGCAGCAGGTCCTCCAGCGTCGCAATTCCCATCTTCGCAAGCGTGCGCGCGCGGGTCTCCCCCACCCCCCGGAGCATCCGGATATCCATCTGTCCCGCGTCCATGCGCGCACCCCCTTTCAGCCATTGGTCCCATTTTACCAAATCGGCCCCGGTTTGTCACGGGGCTTTTCCTGTCGAATCCCTTTCCCTGTAAAAATTTCGCCCCGAATAGTTGACAAGCTGTCCCTGTTTTGCTATAATAATCAAGCGTCGTACAGACACAGTGCCTGCGACCGCAGCATCGACCCATTAGCTCAGTTGGCAGAGCACTTGACTTTTAATCAAGGTGTCCGGAGTTCGAATCTCCGATGGGTCACCATGACCGTGGGGGCGTAGCTCACCTGGGAGAGCGCTTGAATGGCATTCAAGAGGTAGAGGGTTCGATCCCCTTCGTCTCCACCACGATAAATCCCTGCAAACCGGCTTTACGGTTCGCAGGGATTTTCTTTGTCCCGCGCATAGGCGCGTCCGTCTCTCCGGCCGCCGCTTTACAAATCCGGGAGGAAGTCATATAATAGCAGTAAATCATCTTTTTATCGGAAATTTTGAGGCGGTGAGCCGTGTGAAAATGAAATATCGTCGAGGCTTTACCCTGATCGAGATGGTGGTCGTCATCGCCATCATCGGCGTTCTCCTGGCCCTCGCCGCCCCCATGTTTTCCTCCTTTTTGGAGTCCGCCCGGAAGACGGCCTGCATGGCCAACCTCACCACGACCACCCGGACGCTCGAATTCCACGCGGTCGTGGAGAACCAGGCGCTCACTCCCGACACGGTCGAAAAAATCATGACCGACTCCATGGGCGCCGAATCCACCGCTTCCGGTTATCGGGGAATTTGCCCCTCCGGCGGCTTTTACAGCATCGCCGCCGAAGCGGACGGCGGCATCAGGGTCCGGTGCTCCAAGCATGGGATGACGGCGGTGGAGACGATCAACTCCGACACCAAGAACATCCTGGACCTCCTTCAATTGTCCATCGAACGCTATTTCAGCAGCCGCCCGGGAAACACCCTCAATTCCACCGGGCCGAATTTCGGCGACGACATCAAAAAACACCTCGCCGAATCCCTGAAAATCTCCACGGATTTCGATTTCCGGATCTATCGGGTCAACGGCGATGAATACCGGGTCTACATTTCCGATCCGCTGAAGGATGTGGACGTGTCCGATCAGGTATCGGTTACCGGCTACCGGATCAAGAACGGCTGGGTTGCCGAGACCGGAACGAGCCAGCTGATTTCGGTGGGAACGGAATCCGTTGACGGAAGTCCCATCAAAACCATTTCCGCCGGTGAATATCAATGGAATTGAATTTGAAAAGGCCCCGCCAAACTGGCGGGGCCTTTTCTGTTTTTGCGGCGGAGCACACGTCCCTTTTTCCCATCCCGCAGGCGTGGATGGGATTTTTTTGTGCATGTTCATTATGAACAAAATAATACAAGATTTTTAATAGCAATCCATAATTGACATCTTATTGTATTAAATGATATTATAACAATATGGAAAAATTGAATATAATCTAGCAAAAACAAGGAAAGGAAGTCTCGTTTATGAAAAAAGCCCTCGCAATTGTATTATCTTTGTCTTTGTGCTTTGCCTTGCTGGCAGGATGTGGTTCCAGCCCGTCCGGCACCCCCTCAGCTCCTGCCGCGGATCCGTCCGCGCCTCAGGCCAGCGGCGCAGCGGAACCCGTCAAGCTGATCATGGCCATCGAAGTATCCTCCAACACCGCCTGCGCCCAAGCCAGCAAATCCTTTGCCGAAATGGTCAAGGAAAAATCCGGCGGCTCCATTGAGATTGACGTTTTTACCGATGGGACCCTCGGCAATGAAAACGAGCTGTGGGAGGCCGTGCAGACCGGCAGCGTCGACATCGTCTGGTCGGGCGACGGCGCGGTGAGCGCCAACGTGCCCGAGTGGGGCTTTGTGGCGCTTCCCTACGTCTTCTCGAGTCCCGAGGCCCGCGACCAGTTCGTCCACGGCGGAGACATCGCGCAGCTCAACCAGGTCCTCGAGGAGAAGGGCAACATCGTGGTGCTCGGCAACGGCTCGGGCGCGACGCGCAACCTCATCGCGGACAAGGAGATCAAGACGTTAGGCGACGCGGCCGGCATCACCATGCGCGTGCAGCAGTCGGACATCGTCGTTGCCACCTGGAAGGCGCTCGGCCTGCTGCCCACCGTAATCGCCTATTCCGAGACCTATTCCGCCCTGCAGACCGGCGTCGCCGAAGCGGCGGAGAACGAGATGTCCACCCTCATCACCCAGAAATGGTATGAGTGCTGCCCCTACATCATTGAGACCGAGCACCAGATCAACTGCCACCCGCTCTACATCGGCGCAGACCAGTGGGCCCAGCTCACCGGGGAGCAGCAGGCGATCCTGAAGGAGTGCGGGCAGGCGGCCGCGGATGAATTTGTCACCAGCGAACGCGCCAACTCCGCCAATGACCTCGAAGAGATGCTCGGCGACGGCGCCCAGGTCTGCGAGCTGACGGACAAACAGGCATGGATCGACGCGACGGAATCGGTCCGCAAGGAGTTCTGCGAGCAGTACGGCCTGACGGAGCTGCTCGAAAAGGTCCAGCAGTACTGACCGTCTGAATCCGAAATCTCTTGGGCAGGGCTCCGGACGGACGTCCCGGACCCTGCCCGAATTCTTTCCGCTGCAAAGGAGGGCTTACCTTGCATAAAGTTTCTCACAAGCTGCAAAGTTGCGCGGAGGTTATCGCGGCGGTTTTCCTGATCGGAATTATCTTCTGCGTGCTGGTACAGGTCGTCTGCCGCGATATCCTCAAGGTCACCAGCACCTGGACCCAGGAGATCGCCGTCTACTGTTTCATGTGGCTTACGATGGTAGGCGCGCCCCTGATGGTGCGCCGCGGCGAGCATTTCGTAATCCCGCTCTTCATCGATAAGGTCAAATATAAGAAATTTTTCCTCTGCATGATCGACCTGATGGTGCTGGTGGTGGGGGCGGTCTTCCTGCTCTACGGGATCCGCTTTGTACAGTCCGGCCTGGGAAAAACCTCCGTGGCCGCCCATCTGCCCTTTATCTTCGTCTATATCTCGTATCCCATCGGCGGGGCGCTGACCGTCTTTTTTACCTTTGAAATGCTGCTTGAACATCTGGGCGTCATTCCTCCCGCCGAGGTCGCCCACGACACGGAAGGAGGCCTGGACTGATGGAACCCATGGCCCTGCTGTTACTGCTGCTCATGCTGGGACTGATCTTCCTTTCGGTCCCCGTACCCTATGCGATCGGGTTTTCCTCGATCGTCGTACTGCTCAACACTTTCCGCCAGACCCCGCTCGTTTTGGTCCAGCGGACCTTTTCGGGGCTCAGCGGGTTTACCACGCTGGCGATCCCGCTGTTCATCCTGACCGCTGAGATCATGAACATCTCAGGCATCACGGACAAGCTCGTCCAATGCTGTTATGCGATCGTCGGGCGGATACGAGGCGGCATCGCCCACGTGAACGTGCTCGTCAGCATGATCTTCGCCGGCATCTCCGGCTCTTCCTCCGCCGATACGGCGGGTATCGGCGGCATCCTCATCCCCGCCATGATCAAGAAGGGCTACGCCCCCGACTTTACGATCGCGGTTACGGCCGCCTCCTCCACGCTGGGCGAGATCATCCCGCCGAGCATCATCGCGGTCATCTACGCCGCCACCGTCGGCATCTCGGTGGGCGCGCTCTTTTTGGCGGGGCTCTCCGCCGGCGTGATCATCGGGCTCGCGATGATGCTCATCTCCTACGTCTACGCGCTCAAATACGGCTATCCGCGCGAGGCGAAGATGGGAATCATAAAAGCCCTGCACACGATCTGGGTGGCACTGCCCCCGCTGGGGACCCCTATAATCTTGATCGGCGGCATTACCGCCGGGTTCTTCACCCCCACCGAGGCGGCGGTCGTCGCCTGCGTCTATTCGCTGCTCCTCGCGGCCTGCTACCGCTCCCTTACGCTGAAGGCCCTGTGGGGCGCCGTGAAAAAGACCGCCGCTCTCACCTCCGCCACAACCATGTGCATCGGCATCGCGATGGTGTTCAGCTACATGATGTCGGTCTACCACGTGCCCGACGCGGTCAAGGGGATGGTGCTCTCCGTCGCGGACAGCGAGCTGCCCTTCCTGCTGATCACCTTCGTCATCTTCATGATCGTCGGCTGCTTCATGGACGCGACCCCTGCCATCATCATGCTCGCCCCCATTCTCGCGCCGATCGGCATGGCGCTGGGCGTCAACATGATCCACATGGGCGTCGTCGTCGTTGTCACTCTCTCGCTGGGGCTTATCACGCCGCCCTTCGGCCTCTGCCTGCTGCTGGCCTGCAAGATCGGACACACCCCGCTCCAGAAGGTCATGAAGCCCACGCTCGTCTTTACCGCGGCGGTGGTCGCGATCATCCTGCTGATCATCCTTGTGCCGCAGATCGTGCTGTGGATTCCGCAGACCTTCGCGCCCAATATGATGTAGCCTCGGGCGAAAACGATGCAAAGAAGGAATGAACCTATGAACGCACCCCTCGAAGGGATCCGGGTCCTCGACCTCTCCCGCTTCATCTCCGGACCCTACTGCGGTATGGTGCTGGGAGACCTCGGCGCCGACGTCGTGAAGGCGGAGAAGGCGGGCAGCGGGGACGACACCCGCGTGCTCCCCCCCTTTGTGAAGGGGGAGAGCCTCTACACCTTCGCCGTCAACCGGAACAAGCGCGGTATCGAGCTCGATTTCCGCAGCGAAGAAGGCCGGGAGAAGCTCTTCCGGCTGGCCTGCCGGGCCGACGTGCTGATCGAAAACTTCAAGGCGGGCACCATCGAAAAGATGGGGCTCGACTACGATGAACTGAAAAAACACAACCCCGGCCTCATCATGGTGAGCATCACCGGCTTCGGGGCGGACGGCCCCTACAGGGACAAGCCCGGCTTCGACGCGGCGGTGCAGGCGATGAGCGGGCTGATGTCGATCACCGGCGAGCCGGACGGCATGCCGATGATGTACGGCACCTACGCGGTCGACTACGCGACCGCCCTTTACGCGGCGGTAGCGGCGCTCTCCGCGCTGCATGTGCGCCATTCGACCGGGCGGGGCCAGCACATCCGGCTCTCCCTGCTCGAATGCGCCGCCTCCCTGCTGCTGACCGGCATTCCCGACTACTGTGCAACCGGCCACGTCACCGGCCGCGTCGGCAACCGGGACCGCTACACCGCACCGGGCAACTGCTTTCGGACGAAGGACGGCGAGGTGCTGATGATCATCGCCGGAAACCAGTCCCACTTTTTGCGGCTCGTGAAGGCCATGGAGATGGAATGGTTGCTGGAGGACGAACGGTTCGCCAAGCAGGAGGTCCGCTTCGAACACGCGGCCGAGATCGAGGAGATCGTCGCCGAGTGGGTGGCCTCCCACGAGCTGGACGAACTGCGGAACATCCTCGACGCGGCGGGCATCGTCTCGGCCAAGGTGGAGAACCTCCGGGACGTGGCGGAAAATCCCCAGCTCCACCACAGGGGCAAGCTCGTGAAGCTCCGGCACCCGGTCATGGGGGAGATGACGATGATGGGCGCGCCCTTCGATTTTTCGGAGAGCGAGCTCGACCTGAGCCGTCCCGCGCCCACGCTGGGTCAGCACACCGAAGAGGTCCTGCGGGACTGGCTGGGCAGCGAAACCGACAGGAAGGAGTGAGCATTTTGGCGGAGCGCACAGTAAAACTTTGCGGCCCTTCGGATGCCGTAAAGCAGATCCACGACGGCGACCGGGTCGCGTTCGGCGGCTTTGCCGTCTACAACAAGGCCATGGCCTTGACCCATGAGATCATCCGGGCGAGGCTGCGGCACCTCACCATCGTCGGAGTGGCCAATTCGATCGAGGTAGACATGCTGGTCGGCGCGGGCTGCGTCGACGCTGTGGAAACCAGCTACATGGGGCTCGAAAAGTTCGGCCTCGCAAAGAATTTCCGCCGCGCAGCGCAGGCGGGCGCCCTCAAAATCACGCACTTTCCTGAGCTCATCAGCTGGGACCGCTTCCGCGCCAGCCAGGAGGGCCTCTCTTTCTGGCCAACCTACCTGCTGGGCGGCAGCGACATTGTGAAGTACAACGATAAGATTATCCCCTTCCCCGACCCTGTCACCGGGCGGCAGATGTGGGCAGTGCCCGCGGCGGACCCCGACGTGGCACTCATCCACATGTGGAAGGGGGACAAATGGGGGAACCTGCAGACCCAGCCCCGCCGCATGAATCCGCAGTCGGTGGACATCACCGTTTCGCGGGCGTGCAAGCGGGTGATCGCCACGGTGGAGCACCTCGTGGACACCGAGGAGATCATGCGCAGCCCGCAGAGCACCACCGTGCCCTCCTTCCGCACCCTTTCGGTCACCCACGTGCCCCATGGAAGCCACCCGACGATGGACCTCGATGTGGTCGCGACCGATGAGCTGCATTTGCAGCTCTACGCGGACGCCTGCCAGACCGAGGAGGGCTTCCAGGAATACCTCGACAAATACGTCTACGGCGTAAGCAGTTTCGCGCAGTATCTGGAGCTTGTGGGAACCGAGCAGGTAAAGGCGCTGGAAAGGAGCGGGTATCGATGAGCGGACGCTATACTTTGGAAGAGCTTTTGGCGGTCGACCTCGCCCATACGATCGAGGACGGCGAGGTTGGCTTCACCGGCCTTGCCACCGGCAAGGCCGCCACCACCTACATCACCTGCATCCCGATGGCCGCCATGGAGCTGGCCCAGCGCACCCACGCCCCCAACCTGACCATCCTGCTGTCGGGGGTCTACTTCAACCCCGATGTCGCAAAGCTACATACCCTCCCCGAATCGGAGTACGAGCAGGTGCTGGTCGACCTGCCCAGCGAGGCGCAGATGCCCGGCTGGCCGGAGCAGTGGCACCACAGGGCGGGAGACATCAGTTTCGGCTTCGGCAGCGGCGTGCAGGTGGACCGTGAGGGCAACCTCAACAGCACCTGCATCGGCGACGTGCGCCGTCCCAAGGTGGAGCTGGTTGGGCCGATCTTCCTGCCAGAGCATTTCTCCTGCTTCGGCCGCGAATACATCATGATGCCGAACCACGAGCGCCGCAGCTTTGTCGAAAAGGTCGACTACATCTCCGGCGTGGGCTGGCCAGGCGGGGCCGAGGGCCGCAGGAAGCTCGGCTTTACCGGCGGGGGGCCAAAATACATCTATACGCCGAAATGCATTTTCTACTTCGACGAGGAGGGGATCATCTGCCTCAAATCGATCCACCCGGGCGTCTCCAAGCAGGAGGTTGTCGACAGCACCGGCTTTTCCATCCCCAACATCGCGGACGACATCCCCACGACGCCCGAACCGACTGACGAGGAGCTGCGTATCCTGCGCGAGCAGGCGGACCCCAACGGCATCTTTCTCGGGAAATCCTGACTCTCCCGCGCCGGACTGCCGGAAATTTCCTTTTCGCCCCAGTTTTGTATGGGAAATCCCCAAAAATATGGTATAATCTAAATATAATATCCCCACGGCCAATACAATACGATCTTCCTTTTTTGTATTGCCGGGGGCAGGCGAATCCGCCAGAGACAGGAGCGATGAGGATGGAAACGCAGGTAAGCAAGCGTCCGCTGTATTTTACGATCAAAGAAAGCATCAAGAACAAGGTGAATACCGGCGTCTACCGACCGGGAGACGTGCTCCCGACCGAGAACAGCCTGTGCGAGGAGTACGGGGCGAGCCGCGTCACGATCCGCCGCTCGATCAAGGAGCTGATCGACGAGGGCGTGCTCGAGCGCGGCCACGGCAAGACCGCGCGCGTCGTATGCGAATCGGTGCCCCGCAGCCTCAACAGGCTGGGCGGGCTCAAGGAGCAGCTTTCGGCGGCGGGCATCAAATGCTCCTCCTTTATCCTCGACACCGAAATCGTGCGGGCCGAGGGAAAGGTGGGCGAAGCGATGAAGCTTTCCCCCGAGGAGAGCCTCTACAAGATCGAGCGGCTCCGTTACGCGAACGGCAAGCCCCTCTGCTACCAGCTGCTCTACCTGCCAGTACGGCTCTGCCCCGACCTGGACGTGCAGAAGCTGGTGAACACCTCCCTCTACGAAATTATTGAAAAGGAATACGGCCTCAAGATTCTGGACGCGATGCAGGAGATCCAGGCCCGTATGGCAGACTACCGGGTCGCCGCGCTGCTCGAGCTGGCTGAGCTCTCCTGCATGCTGCAGGTCAGCCGCACCACCTTTCTCGACAGCGGCGCGTGCATCGAGTATTCGGATAGCCTTTATGTGGCCAACCGCTACAAACTGTCCATGACCTTGCGCCGTTAGGAAAACCATCCATGAGACAATACCTGATCCTCGACGTGGGCACCAGCTCGGTCCGGGCGGCGCTCATCGATGAAACCCTCCGCATCCTCCGCCTCGAGACGGCCAGGCGCACCGCGCCCGCCCTCTTCGACGCGGAGGCGGAGTGGGCTTTGCTGCGCGGGCTTATGAGGGCTGCGGCCTCCGGCGCAGGGGAACTGGCGGGCGTGGCGGCCTCCGCCCTGCTCGGCTGGGTGGGGGCGGACGCATGCGGAAACGCCGTCACCCCCTGCTTCACCTATATGCACGCCTGTCCGGAGAAGTTCACGGCCTCCCGTTGGGACGCGGAGGAGGTCTACCGGGTCTGCCGCCGCGCCCCCGCCCCCGAGTCGGGTTGCTTCCAATTTGCGCGGATAAAGGCCTGCGATCCGGAAACCTACGGGCGGACAGCGGCCTTCCTCTCCCTCAAGGATTTTATCAACGGCAAACTGACGGGCGTGTTCACCACCGACGCCACCACGGCGGCCTACACTTTGCTGTACGACGTGGAGGCGGGCCGCTGGAGCACCCGTGCCATCGAAGCCCTGGAGCTCGATCGGGAAAAGCTGCCGCCCCTGTCCGTCCCCGGCGCGGCGCTCGCGCCCCTCTCCCCCGCCCTCTGCCGCGAGCTAGGGCTCCAACAGGCCCCGCCGGTCGCGGTAGGAAGCGTCGACGGCTCCACCGGGATCCTCGGCGCGGGCGGCCTGGAGGAAGGGGATGTCGTAAGCGTGATGGGCACCACCGACGTCTTTTTCGCCGTGCAGGCGCACCCCTGCGGGGACCGCACCCGGCGGCTGCTCGTAAATCCCCACGTCGCGGCCGGACGCTGGCTCATCGGCGGACCGATGGGCATGTATGGCGGCGCACTCGACTGGTTTTCCCGCGACCTGCTGGGGGGAAGCCGTCCGCTCCCGGAGCTGGACGCGCTGGCCGATGCGGTCCCGCCGGGCAGCGAGGGAGTCACCTTCCTGCCGACGCTCGCAGGGGAACGCACCCCTTTCTGGCGGCCCGCAGTGGAGGGGACGGTGCGGGGACTGCGCTCCTGCCACCGGGCGGAGCATCTCCACCGGGCGATAATGGAGGCCAACTGTTACGCCAACCGGCGCGTCCTCGACCTCGTGCGAGAAAACGGCTTGGCCGCCCGGCGGGTACTCGCCATCGGCGGCGGCGCGGCCAGCAGCGTTTGGCTCCAGATGAAGGCGGACGTGCTGGGCCTCCCCGTCTTCCGGGCAGCGGTCAAGGAGGCCTCCCTTGCCGGGGCATGCATGCTGGCCATGCAGGCGGCAGGGACCAGCCTCTCCGAACTGCCCCGTCCGGGTGTCGAAGCCGAATTCGCGCCGCGCCCCCAGACCGCAGCGCGGTACGACGCACTCTATCAGCGTTTTCTCGCGGACCACGAGGCAATGGCAGCCCTTTACGACGGCGGAGCTTTCCAGAACCTTTGCTAAAATTGTATCTTTATTATATTATTCCTGTTAATCAGGATGTTATTTTTTGCCCTTTTGCCAAAGATTTAGAAAATAAAATATATATAATTGACATTTTGTAAGCAAAATAGTATTATTATTGTATCAAATAGTTGTGATCCTGTACGGAGGAGGAACCGGCATGAGCAAACAATATACAGGCGGCCAGCTGGTCGTCAAAGTGATGGAAGAGTTTGGCGCAAAAGTGGTATTCGGTGTCCCCGGGGGGCAAACCCTCTATGTCACCGATCCCATTCAGGACGTCCCGGGGATGCGCTTTGTCCACACCCGCCATGAGAACGGCGCCGCCACAGCGGCGGACGGCTGGGGACGGCTGACCGGCGAGCCGGGCATCTGCCTCGCCACAACCGGTCCCGGCGCCACCAACCTGATCACAGGCCTTGGCGGCGCACTGCGGGATTCCAGCCCGGTCATTGCGCTGGTCTTCCAGAACCGGCTTGCCGACGCGAGCCGGGGCGACGCGCAGGAGAGCGACCATGAGCTGCTCTTCGGCAGCATCTGCAAAAAATATATCCCCGTCCGCGACATCTCCGTCCTGCCCTGGGCTATGCGCGAGGCCTACCGCACCGCCAAGACCGGCCGGCCCGGTCCGGTGGTTGTGGACCTCTACCGCGACGTCATCGAGAATCAGAAGGCTCCCTACGTCCCGGCGGACCCGGCCAGCTACTGCGTGCGCCTCGACAGCGTCGCGAGCGACGCTGTCATCGAGGCAGCTGCGCGGGTCATCCGCGCCAGCAGGAAGCCAATGCTCTGGATCGGCAACGGCGTCAAGCTGTCCCACGCCGCCGCCGAGGTGACGCGCCTATCCAAACAGCTTTGCGCGCCTATCGTCTGCACCTACAACGCGATGTGCGCGGTGGACGAATCGTTTGAAAACTTTCTGGGGGCCCGTTCCCGCCACGGCACGCAGATTACCCAGGCGTGCATCGAAGAGGCCGACTGCGTCATCCTGATCGGCTCCTCCCTCACCGCTATCAGCACCAACCGCTGGTCGATTACCCCCAAAAACATTGTCCAGTTCGACATTCTCCCCGAGCAGATCGGTCGCCAGTACCCGGTGGCTGCGGGCGTCGTGGGCGACGCCAAGGCGTCGCTCCAAAAGCTGCTCGCCGCGCTCGAAGGCTTCGCGGGCACGCCGGAATTCCGGAATGAGATGTTCGCCCGCAAGGCCGCGTGGAAGGAAAAGCTACTCTCCGGTCCCATTGCCGACACCGAGCGTACTCCCGTGCCGCCCATCGCGCTCCAGCGCGAGCTGGAGAAGTCCCTGCGGGAAAACACTGTCTTCTGTGTGGACGCGGGCAACCCCGGCGCGTGGACCCATTACACCACCTTCCCGAAGGGCACCGCCTACATGAAGCCGGTCAACTACGGTAACATGGGATTCGCGCTGGGCGCGGCGCTCGGCTGCAAGGAGGCCTCGCCCGACAGGGAGGTCGTCGCGCTCATCGGTGACGGCTCGCTGGGCATGACGCTGGGCGAGCTCGAGAGCATCGCGCGGGAAAAGCTCGCAGTCACTGTACTGCTCGTAAACGACTCCGCCTTCGGCAACATCAAGCAGGAGGAGCTCTTCAAGATGGGCGAAGGCCGCTACATCGGCGTGGAGTTCCCCGACTACGATTACCTCAGCATCGCCAAGGCTTTCGGCTTTGACGGCTGCATCGTCACAAAAGCCAGCCAGATCCCCGCCGCCATGGAGGCCGCACGCAGGAGCGACGGCCCCTACATGATCGAGGTCAAGCTCGACGGCAGCTTCACTGTCTGGCCGGAGGCGCTCTAAACCGCATGACATCTGCTGACCACTGACAAATACTCCTTGCGGCGGGAGCCGGGGCCGAATGGCCCCGGCTCCCGCCCTTTTGCGCTGTTAAACCGCCCGCGTTCAGGGCAGCTCGATCGTCCGCGCGTCCCGCGCGACGCAGATCGTCCGAAGCCCGGTGAACCGCTCGATCTGAACCCGGTTGTCCTCGTGCAGCGGGTTTCCCGCCTCGAAGCCGTTCATCACGCCGGCCAGCACCGGGAGGCCCAGCTTCGCGGCGTATTCTGCCGTGAGCACCGCCGCGTTGATCGCCCCGAGCCCCGACGGGGAGACGATCACGAGCGGCAGTCCGAGCATCGCGGCCACGTCGCCGAGCAGCAGCGGCTTTTCCCCGTCGTTAAGCGGGCAGAAGAGGCCCCCGCACCCCTCGGCGACGAGATAGTCAAACCGCGCGGCAACCTGCGAGAACTGCTCGATGATCCGCTCCCGCGTGATCGGCGGGCCCTCCAGCCGCGCCGCGAGGTGGGGCGATACCGCGTGTTCGTAGAGGTACGCCACATATTGCGCGGCCGGGCAATATGTGGCGA
>NZ_CABUCJ010000033.1 GCF_902490045.1 uncultured Anaerotruncus sp. | reverse complement strand
CGTCAAAGCCCTTTTGCAGGTCGGCGTCGGTGGGGATATAGTCGGACATGGCGCCGTCGTGGAAGGCGGAATAGGCGGTCATATCGAAGTAGCCGGTACCCGTCAGGCCGAAGAGAATGGTCTTCTCCTCGCCCGTCTCCCTGCAGCGAAGCGCCTCGTCGATCGCGGCGCGGATGGCATGCGCGCTCTCGGGGGCGGGGAGGATGGTCTCCTGCTTGGCGAAGAAGACGGCGGCTTCAAACACCCTGGTCTGTTCGACCGACACGGCCTCCATGTAGCCGTCGTGGTAGAGCTTGGAGAGAATGGGGGACATGCCGTGGTAGCGCAGCCCGCCCGCGTGGTTGGCGGAGGGGATGAAGCCGCAGCCGAGGGTATACATGCGGGCAAGGGGGGTAATCCTGCCGGTGTCGCAGAAGTCGTAGGCATAGCGGCCGCGGGTGAGGGAGGGGCAGGAGGCGGGCTCGACCGCGACGATGCGCGGGTCGGCCTTGCCGGTCAGCTTATCCTGCATGAAGGGGGCGATGAGGCCGCCGAGGTTGGAGCCGCCGCCCGCGCAGCCGATGATGACGTCGGGGTACTCGCCGATCATCTCCATCGCGGTCTTGCTCTCAAGGCCGATGACCGACTGGTGCAGCAGCACCTGGTTGAGCACCGAGCCGAGCACATAGCGGTACCCCTCGGTGGAGACGGCCTTCTCGACCGCCTCGGAGATGGCGCAGCCGAGGCTTCCGCCCGTCTCGGGGTCGGCGGCGAGGATGCGGCGACCGGCCTCGGTGGTGTCGCTCGGACTGGCGATCACGTCCGCGCCGAAGGTCTGTATGACCGCCTTGCGGAAGGGCTTCTGGTTATAGGAGACCTTGACCATGTAGACGGTCAGCGGCAGACCGAAATAGGAGCACGCCTCGGCGAGCGCGGTGCCCCACTGGCCGGCGCCCGTCTCGGTGGTGAGCCCCTTGAGTCCCTGCTGCTTGGCGTAGTAGGCCTGCGCCACGGCGGAGTTGAGCTTGTGGCTTCCGGAGGTGTTGTTGCCCTCGAACTTGTAGTAGATTTTGGCCGGGGTGTCCAGCGCCCGCTCGAGGCTGTAGGCGCGGATGAGCGGGGAGGGGCGGTACATCTTGTAGAACTCGCGGATCTCCTCGGGAATGTCGACGTAGCGGGTCGAGGCGTCGAGTTCCTGGTGCGCCAGCTCGTCACAGAAGACGGGGCGCAGGTCGGATTCCGTGACCGGCCGCATCGTCGCGGGGTTGAGCATCGGGTCGGGCTGTTCCTTCATATCTGCGCGCAGGTTGTACCACTGACGGGGGATCTGGTCCTCGGAGAGGTAAATCCTGTGCGGCACGTTGTTCGATTTCATAGTGGGTGCTCCTTTCAGATGATAAATTTGCAAACAAACGGTCAAACAAAAAAGGCTTTTGTCCCAGCGACTGCTGGGACAAAAGCCTTGGCTTCTGCGGTACCACCCAAATTAGCGTCGAAACGCCCGCTTATTCCGCATACAGACATATGCGCTTCCTGGATAACGGGTGAAGATCCCGTCGGGCACTACTCGGGAAATCCCTTTCGTCCCGCCCTCGCGAGTCCATTCAGCCCGGGCCCTCCCGCCGCAATCGCACCGCCTGCGGCTCTCTGTGGGGATGGCGAACGCGCCTACTCTTCTCGGTCGTCGGTTTGCCGTTCGTTTGATTTAGAGAGATTATACAGCGGCGGGAAAGATTTGTCAACTTTAATTTTTGTGCCGGAGGGAATCTTTACAACAGGATGCCAAAAATTAACATGACATTTGTTGGATATCACTATATTGAAATGTCACATATTGCAGAAAAATGGAAAATAGATTATAATCATATTTACCAACATATGGACAATCTGTGACAATGTGACAGGAGAAAACGGACTGATGATCGTACTGCTGGGCTGCCTGAGTTTTCTGCTTTTTGTGCTCGGCGATCTGAACAGCGTAAACTGGGGCCTGCGCGCGCTGCGGCCCTGCTTTTTTGCCGGGTGCCTGCTGCTGGCGGGCTCCACGGCGGCGCTGCTCGTCACCGCGCGTCCCCGCTTCCTGCTTCCCGCGCCGCTGCGCGGGCTGGCGGGGCTTTTGGGCGCGCTGTTTCTTTTCCTGCTGGTCTACTCCCTCTTTTTCGCGCTTCCCTTCCAGCAGACCTATCTGGAGGAGTCCGCCCCGCGCCGGGCGTACGACCGCGGGGTCTACGCCCTCTGCCGGCACCCGGGGGTGCTCTGGTTTATTCTGTTTTACCTCTGCTGCTGGCTCGTCCGGAGCTCGGACGCGCTCTTTTGGGCGTGGGTCCTTTTCAGCCTGCTCAACGTGGGGTACATCGTGCTGCAGGACCTCTATATTTTCCCGCGCACCTTCGGCAACTACGGCGAATACCGGAAGACCACCCCTTTTTTGATCCCGAACCGCGCCAGCATGCGGCGCTGCGCGGCAACGATAAAGGCAGGAGAGGAGCATGGGCGTGAATTTTGAGGAGAAGCTCGGGAACCAGCAGTACGACGACCTCTGGCAGGAGTACTGCGGATTTCTGAACCTGGATATCGGCGGCTACATGCAGATTCAGAGAAGGCTGATGGAGGAGCAGATCGGGCTGTGGAGCGCGAGCGCGCTCGGGAAAAAGCTCCTTGACGGCGAAAGGCCCCGGACGATCGAGGAGTTCCGCCGCGCGGTCCCGCTGACGACCTTCGAGGACTATGCCGACGTCCTGCTGCAAAAGCGCAGCGAGATGCTGCCTGCCGAGCCGGTGGTGTGGATTCAGACCACCTGGGAGGGCGGCAAGCACCCGATCAAGCTGGCACCCTATACGCGCGGGATGCTCGACGTCTTCAAGCGCAACATGGTGGCGGCGCTCATGCTGGCCACCAGCAAACGCCCCGGCCAGTTTTCCATTGCGCCGCGCGACCGGACCCTCTACGGGCTGGCGCCGCTGCCCTACGTGACGGGGCTTTTCCCGCTGATGCTCGACGAGGAGCTGCCGCTGCGGTTTTTGCCGCCGGTGGAAGAGGCGGTGAAGATGTCGTTCGGCGAGCGAAACAAGAGGGGCTTCGCGCTCGGCCTGCAAAGCGGGCTCGACCTCTTTTTCGGGCTGAGCAGCGTCATCAGCTATATCACCACCAGCTTCACCGCGGGGGGCGGGAAATCGAAGAAGAATCTGTTCCAGTATTCCCCCGCCATGGTCTGCCGCTACCTCGCGGCCTCCTACCGTGCGAAGCGGGACGGCCGCACGGTGCAGCCGAAGGATATCTTCCGCCTCAAGGCGCTCATCTGCGCGGGCACCGACACGAGCTATTACAAGCCCTCGCTCGAGGAGGCGTGGGGGGTGCGCCCGATGGAAATCTACGCGGGCACCGAGCCGACCCTGATGGCGACCGAGACGTGGGCGCGCAACGGCCTCGTCTTTTTCCCCGACAACTGCTTTTATGAGTTCATCCCCGAGCAGGAGATGTATAAAAACATCGACGACCGCGCCTACCAGCCCAAGACCTACCTCATGGACGAGCTGGCCGCGAACCAGAATTACGAGGTGGTCATCACCGTGCTCAAGGGGGGCGCGTTCGTCCGTTACCGGGTGGGGGACGTCTTCCGGTGCCTCAGCACGGGCGGCGAGCAGGAGGGGACGCGCCTGCCGCGTTTCGCCTTCGTGGACCGGATTCCCACCGTCATCGACATCGGCGGCTTCACCCGCATCACCGAGGACACGATCTCCGACGTCGTGCGCCTGTCGGGGCTGGGCATCCACGACTGGGCGGCGCGCAAGGAGTACAGCGCGGACAACCGCCCCTATCTGCACCTCTATCTCGAGATCGCCTCCGGGTCGCTCGAGGTGATGGCGGTGAGCAAGCAGCTGCTCCGCGAGCATCTGAGCGTCTACTTCAAATATTTTGACAACGACTACAACGACCTCAAAAAGATGCTCGGCATCGAGCCGCTGCAGATTACCATCCTGCGCACCGGCACCTTCGACGCGTTCCGCCGGGCGACCGGGCAGGAGGTCCGGAGGATCAACGAGTCGGGTTTCCGCATCTCCGAACTGCTGCGCTTTCAGGAGCGGGACTATCCGTTGGAAAGGGGAGTCGTGACGCCATGATCCAGATTCCGTTCCTCTATGTCCCGGTCGTGGGTGTCTTCTGCTACACCATCCTGCTGCTCGCGCTGGCCGCCGCGAAGAAAAACCGGCTGATCCGTTCCTTCATGAACCTGCTGGGCTGCTACCTGCTCTGGACGGCCGGGTCGATGCTCATGCGCCTGCAGTTCTACCCGGGCTTTGAACTGTGGTATGAGATCTCCATCCTCAGCCTCTTCTGCATCCCGCTGCTCCTTTACAATTTCATCTTCAACTTTGTCGACGCGAAGGGCCTCTTTTTAAAGCGCCTGTGGACGGTGCTGACCATCGCCACCCTTGTGCTTACCCACTTCGAGGTCTTCCTCAAGCGGCCCGTCTTCGTCGACCTCGGCAACGGGACGGGCGTTTTCCGCTACAATACCGGCTGGGAGATCGCCATCCCCTGCGTGCTCTTTTTCTTCATCATCCTCTCGTCGGCGGTGATGCTCATCAAGTCGCGGGAGCTCACCTCCGCCTGGACCCGCCCGATCGTGGTGGGCATCTGCTTCCTCTTTCTGGGCAACGTCCTGTCGATCGTGCCGGGCAACATATTCCCGTGGGATACCCTGTCGGGCATCATCAACGCGGGCTATATGTTCTACGCCCTCTACCGCAAGCGGCTCTTCAGGCTGACGCTGCTCGTCTCGCGCGGCACGATGCTCGCGTGCAGCGCGGTGCTCGTTTCGGTGCTCTTCGCCTACTGGGCGGGCCCGCTCGAGCGGATGATCCTCGCTTACTTCCCGCAGGTCGCGGGATACCAGTCGCTGATCATCGCAATCCTCTTCGCGGGGATCATCCTCGCCGCCTATAAGCTGCTCTACCGGGTGATGGACAACCTCTTCGTGCGGGATACGCAGGTGCGCGCGCAGCATCTCAAGGAGTTCAGCCTGCGCGCATCCAAGAGCCTCAACCTCGACGAAATCCTGCGTGAGCTGGTCGAGGTGGTCAAGGACACCGTCTCGGTCGAAAAGGTCTACGTCTGCCTCGAGGACGGCGGCGGCGAGACCTACCGCACCGCCTATTCAGCCAGCCCGCTCGATGTGAAATCCTTCTCGCTGCAGGCGGCCAACCCCTGCATCCAGTGGTTTCAGGAACACGACGGCTGCCTGATGCTCCGGGATTTCCAGCGCAGCGTGCTCTATAAATCGATGTGGGAGTCGGAGAAACAGCTGCTGGCGAACATGCACATCGAATGCATCGTGCCGCTCAAGAGCGACAGCGACCTCGTCGGCATCCTGCTGCTCTCCACCAAGCCCAAAAAGGGCGGCTACTCCTTCGACGACATCGCCTTCCTCGAATCGGTGCAGTCGGTGGCGTCGATCGCGATCAAGAACGCGAACCTCTACAAGAAGGCCTACGACGAGTCGCGCATCGATCCGCTGACCGGCCTGCTCAACCGGAAGTCCTTCTATGAGAAGCTGGGGGAGGAGTTCGAGCGGTGCAAGAACCACTCGATCGCGCTCGTCATCCTCAACCTCGACGACTTTAAGCTCTTCAACCAGCTCTACGGCAACCGCGAGGGGGACGCGGCGCTCCAGCAGGCGGCGCGGATCATTTCCACGACGCTGGGAAGCAACGGCTCCGCAGCGCGTTACGGGGGGAAGGAGTTCGCGCTCATCCTGCCCTTCTACGACACGATGAAGGCGCTCAACCTCGCAACCGACATCAAGGGGCAGATCGCCAACATGAACCGCGGCGTGGAGGGGGAGAGCCTCAAGGTCATCACCCTCAGCGGCGGCGTGTGCGTCTATCCCTACGCGGCCTCCAACCTCGCGCAGCTCATCAGCAACGCCGATATGGCGGTCTATAACGCCAAGCGCAGCGGCAAGAACAAGATTATCGCCTATTCGCTCGAGTCGCCCCTCTCCCAGGCGCCGATGGAATCCCCGCTGATCGAGGGCGGCCGCTACGAGGAATACGCGCCGACCGTCTTTGCGCTGACCGCCGCCATCGACGCGAAGGACCACTACACCTTCAACCACTCGCAGAACGTGGCGGAGTATTCCACCACGCTCGCGCGGGCGATCGGGCTGAACGCCGACCATGTGAAGATCATCTATGAGGCCGCGCTGCTGCATGACATCGGAAAGATCGGCATCCCCGAGCAGATCCTGACCAAGCCGGGGCGGCTGACCCCCGAGGAATACAAGATCATGCAGAAGCATGTGGAGAACTCGGTGGCGATGATCCGGCACCTGCCCTCGCTCGACTATGTGATTCCGGCCGCGATCGGCCACCACGAGCGGTGGGACGGCAAGGGCTACCCGCGGCGGATCGCGGGGGAGGACATCCCGCTGTCCGCGCGCTGCCTGGCGATCGCGGACGCCTTCGACGCGATGACGACCGCGCGCCCCTACAAGCCGGCGCTGCCTGTGGAGTTTGCGATCGCGGAGATCGAGCGCGGGGCCGGCACCCAGTTCGACCCCAAGCTCGCGCCCGTCTTTGTGGAACTGGTGCGGTCCGAAAAGGTTCGCCCGAAGGAAGCCGCCCCCGCGAAATAGGAGAATCCGGACGCCCGGGCCGCGAAAGCGGCCCGGGCGTCCTTGTCGTATCAGCCAAAAACCGCCTGCGGGATGGCCTTCGGGGTGGTGGATACGGAAAAAGCGATGGTAATATTGCACAAAAAACAATAAATGAACTTGCGAATTACGCCGAAGGGTCTATAATGAATAGTTGTGAAAAGCGTGTGAGAGAAAAGGAAAGAGGAGAATCGAATGTCATACAAATTTCTGATGGACATCGCGCTCATCCTGGTGAGCACGAAGGTCCTGGGGCTCGTGACGAAACGCTACCAGATGCCCCAGGTGGTCGGCGCGCTGCTCGCGGGGCTGATTCTCGGCCCGGCGATGCTCAACGTCCTGCAGGCGACCGACTTTCTGGCGCAGGTGTCCGAACTGGGTGTCATCGTCATCATGTTTACCGCCGGTATGGGTACCGACATCCAGGAGCTGAAAAAGACCGGGAAGGCGGGGTTTGTCGTCGCGCTGTGCGGCGTGCTCGTCCCGCTTGCAATGGGCGCGGGGCTGGCCTTTTTCTTCAACCGGGACGAGTTCGCGCATCCCGGAAACGTCCTGCTTCAGAACATCTTCATCGGCGTCATCCTGACCGCCACCTCGGTCAGCATCACGGTCGAGACCCTCAAGGAGCTCGGCAAGCTCTCCACCAGGGTGGGCAACACGATCCTCGCCGCCGCCCTCATCGACGACATCCTCGGCCTGATTGCGCTGACCGTCGTGACGAGCATGGCGGGCGCGCAGGTCAGCATGGTGGTCGTCTTTGTCAAGATCGCCGCCTTCTTCGTCTTCGTGGGCGTGGCCGGTGTGCTCGTCAGCAAGCTGCTCGGCTGGTACATGACCAAGGTCATGCACGACAAGGACCTGCACCGCTTCCCCCTGCTGGCCTTCGTCCTCTGCCTTGTGATGGCCTACTGCGCGGAGGAGTTCTTCGGCGTCGCCGACATCATCGGCGCCTTTTCGGCGGGCGTGGTCATCGCCACCACCCCCAAGGCCAAATATATCGAATCGAAATTTTCCCCGCTCTCCTACCTGCTGCTGACCCCGATCTTTTTCGCGAGTATCGGCATCAAGGTGATGCTGCCCAAGATGGACGCGGCGATCGTGCTCTTCGCGGTGATGATGGTGCTTGTGGCGGTCGTCTCCAAGCTGGTCGGCTGCGGACTCGGCGCGAAGCTCTGCGGCTTCAGCAGCCGCCAGTGCGTGCAGATCGGCTTCGGCATGGCCTGCCGAGGCGAGGTCGCGCTGATCGTCGCCAACAAGGGCATGGCGATGGGGCTCATGCCGCCCGCCTTCTTCGGCCCGGTGATCATCATGGTGGTCTGCGCGGCTATGCTGACGCCCATCCTGCTGAAGGTCGTCTTCAAGCCCGCGAAGGGCGAGGTTCCCGAGGAGATGGAGCAGAGCGACCTGGTCGACCGCTACGACGAGGTCGAACAGCTCGACTATGTGTCGCAGGGACTGCTGGCCGCCAACGACAAGCTCCGTGAGAAGAACCAGAAGAATAAGGAATAAAAATCGGAAGAAAAAGCCCCCGGCCGGCGGCCGGGGGCTTTTGATATGCGGCACTTCTTAGATTCCGGGGTCGAAGGCGGTCCACGGGTTCACGAAGACGTTGTTCACCGCCAGCGCGAAATGCAGGTGCGGCCCGGTCGAATAGCCGGTGGTGCCCACCTCGCCGATCTTGTCGCCTTTTTTGACGGCGTCGCCCGCGGAGACGGAGAGGGAATCCATGTGGTAGTAGAAGCTCTTAAGACCGTAGCCGTGCTCGATGACGACCGTGTTGCCGGTGAGCTGGATGCGCTCGGCGAAGAGCACGCGGCCGCTGTTCGCGGCGAGCACGTCGGTGCCCGTTCTAGCGGCGATGTCGATCCCCCCGTGGCGGGAGGGGGCCGGGTCGTCGTTGGTGTAGCGGATGCAGCCGAACTCGGTGGTGATCTCGCCAGAGACCGGCTGGAGGAAGGGGTTCTCCCAGTACTGCACCGGGTCGGCGACCTCCTTGAGCGGCTCCACCTTCTCCTCCCATTCGGCGTTGGCGGCGGCGGAAAGCGCCGTCTCCTCCGCCGTGGCGGCGTCCATCTCGAGGTGCTGTACCTCAAACTCCCGCTGCTCGACGACGATCTCACGGGTGAGAACCTCGTCCCCCGCCGTGAGGGTGAGGCTGTAAACGCCCGCCGGGGTGGTGTAGCGCACCGGCAGCAGCGCGACCTGGCTGCCGTCCCCGGCGGAGAAGAAGCGGGGCGAGAACCCAAGGATGCTTTCAGCGGAAAGCTCCGCGCCGTCGGCGTAGAGTGCGCGCAGGACGACCGTCTCCCCCTGACGCGCGGCGGCGTTCAGCGAGAGCTGCACCGGAAACGTGCAGTCCGCCGTGAAGCGGTAGACGGCCCCGCCGCCAGCCGCCTCGTAGGCATAGCCGCCGTTTCGCGGCGGCAGAAAGCCGCCCAACTCTCCGGACGCCCCCTCAAAGGCGGGAAGCCCGTCCGGGCCGGTCACGGTGACGGCGTACCCGTCGGGAAGCAGGGGCAGCTCCGCCGGGTCGGAGATCGAAAAGACGGGCGGTTCCGCGCCCGCCTCCACGAGTTCGGCGCGTTCCCCGAGGGAGACGGCGAGCGGCGGGAGGGACTCGGGCGCCTGCGGCGCAGCGGAAGCGGCGGGCGCCGCCGGGGAAGGGACCTGCGGCGCTTCCGGGGCCGGATGGCGGGCGGCGCAGGCCGCGAGCAGAAAAGCCGCGGCCGTCAGGGCGAGGACGCGGACAACAAAACGTTTCATGCGAAAACCTCCTTTGCGCGGGACATCCTTTTTTTCATCCTACCATGGATTGCACTTGGGCTCAACCGCCCAGGCGCGGAAATTGAAAAAAACGGGCAGGAAAATCTCCCCTTCCCGCCGCGGATATGCTATAATGGCGGTAGCTTTGAGGCGAGAGGATCTGCGCGGCCGTGCCGCGGTGAAAAAAGCGGAGAGGGGCATGGATATGTATGACGTAGTCGCGGTCGGCGAACTGCTGATCGATTTTACCCCGGCGGGCGTGAGCGACCGGGGGGCGGCGCTCTTTGCGCGCAATCCGGGCGGCGCGCCCGCAAACGTGCTCGCGGCGGTCACCCGCCTCGGCGGCAGGACCGCTTTCATCGGCAAGGTGGGGGAGGACGGCTTCGGGCGCTTCCTCCGGGACACCCTCGGCGGCCTGGGGATCGACACCGCCGGGCTCGTCATGACGGGGGAGGTTCCGACCACCCTGGCCTTCGTCCAGCTCGACGAGCATGGGGACCGCTCCTTCAGCTTCTACCGCAAGCCGGGCGCGGACATCATGCTTTCGCCGGGGGAGGTGAAGCGGGAGCTGATGGCGCGGGCGCGGATCATGCATTTCGGCTCGGTGTCGCTCACCGACGAGCCGAGCCGTTCGGCGACCCTCGCGGCGGTGCGCGCCGCGAAGGAGGCGGGCGCGGTCGTCAGCTACGACCCTAACTACCGCCCGCTCCTGTGGGAAAGCCTCGACGAGGCGAAGCACTGGATGCGCGAGGGGCTTTCCTTTGCGGACATCGTGAAGGTGTCCGACGAGGAACTGGAGCTGCTCACCGGCGAAACCGACCTTGAGCGCGGCTCCCAAAAGCTCGTGGAGGCGGGCGTGTCCCTCGCGCTTGTCTCGCTGGGCGCGAGGGGGGCGTTCTTCCGGCTTGGGGAGCTGTGCGGCCGCCAGCCGACCTTCGACGTCAGGACGGTCGACACCAACGGAGCTGGGGATTCCTTCTTCGGGGCGGTGCTCTTCCGCCTCTGCAAAAAGTCCCTCGCCGAAATCCGGAGCCTCACCCGCGGGGAGCTGGAGGACGTCCTCTCCTTCGGCAACGCGGCGGGTTCGATGACGACCACCCGTCCGGGCGCGATCCCCGCGCTGCCCACGATGGAGGAGGTGCTCGCCTGCCGCGCGCACACGCCGCTCCTGCTGAAATAGAAAATGGGAAAAAGCCCCCGCCGTCCGCCGGACGGCGGGGGCTTTTTGCGGCGTTACCGCGCGGAGGCGAGCTCGCGGGCGGTGGCGACCGTGTGCCGGGCGGCGCGGTTTTTGACGCCGAGGATGACGCCGGATACGATCGGGACAAAGACGCAGTAGGAGGCGACGGTCACGAGCTGGGAGGGGGTGAGGGGGACCGCGCGGAACATCGGGGCCAGCAGGGGGCTGTAGATGGCGAAATACATGATCACGGCGGAGCTGAGCACCGCCCCCACGAGCTTGAGGTTATTGAAGGGATTGATTGCGAAAATGCTCTTCGTCTCGCTCTTGCACTCAAAGACGTGGATGAGCTGCATCATGACGAGCGCGAGCAGCGCGCCGGTGCGGGCGGTGTGCAGGTCGCCGCAGGAGCGGATGAGGGAGGTGAAGACCCCGAGGGTGCAGATGCCGATCAGCAGCCCGCGGATGACGATCGTAAAGCCGAGCCCATTGGAAAAGACCGATTCGTCGGCGCGGCGGGGCTTTTCGCGCATGACGTCCTTTTCGGGGGGCTCCAGCCCGAGGGCGATGGCGGGCAGACCGTCGGTCGCGAGGTTCACAAGGAGAATCTGGATGGGCAGCAGCGGGACCGGCATGCCCATGAGCATGGCAAAGAACATCGTGACGACCTCGCCGATGTTGCAGGAGAAGAGGTAGCGGATGAATTTGCGGATGTTGCGGTAGATGACCCGCCCCTCCTCGACGGCGGCCACCAGTGTGGCAAAGTTGTCGTCCATCAGGATGACCGACGATGCCTCCTTGGTGACGTCGGTGCCGGTGACGCCCATCGAAACGCCAATGTCCGCCTCCTTGACGGCGGGCGCGTCGTTGACCCCGTCGCCCGTCATCGCTACGACGTTGCCCTGCTTTTTGAAGGCGCGCACGATCCGCAGCTTGTGCGCGGGGGTGACCCGCGCAAAGACAGAAATGTTCCGGATTTCCCGGGCAAGCGCCTCGTCGCTCATCCCGTCGAGCTCGCTTCCGGTGACGACCCGGTCGCCCGGCCGATAGATCGAAAGCTCGGCGGCGACCGCCTTGGCGGTCACGGCGTGGTCGCCGGTGATCATGACCGGCCGGATACCCGCCTCGCGGCATTTGGCGACCGCGCCGTAGGCCTCCCTGCGGGGCGGGTCGAGCATGCCGGCGAGCCCCGCGAAGACGAGCCCCTGCTCGCTGCGGTCGTCGGCGGAGGAGGCCTCCCGGTAGGCAAAGCCGAGCACGCGCAGCGCGCGGCCCGCCATCGCCTCGTTTTGGGCGGCGATCTGCCTGCGCAGCTCGGGGGTGAGCGGGACGATCCCCGCCTTTGTGACGCACCGGGTGCACCGCTTCTGCAGGATGTCGGGCGCGCCCTTGGTGAAGAGGAACCGCTTGCCGTCCTCCCGGCGGACGGTGACCGACATCATCTTGCGGGTGGAATCGAAGGGGGTTTCCCCCTCCACCTCATAGGGACGGGATTCCCGGTAGAGCCCCGCCTTGGCGGCCATGACGAGCAGGGCGGCCTCGGTCGGCTCGCCGAACACCTCGAGCTCGCCGCCCTTTGAGAGTCCCACCAGTCCGCGCAGCCCCTCCCGCTTGGGGGAGACGGAGGCGTTGTTACAGAGCAGCGCCACGTCGAACAGCATCGCGGCGGAGGGGAAGTCGCAGGGCGAGACGACGCGGCCGTTCAGCGTGAATTGCCCGGAGCTCTCGTTGCCCGCGCCGCTCACCTCCAGTCGGCAGTCGAGGGTCTGGACCGCCTTGACGGTCATGCGGTTCTCGGTGAGGGTCCCGGTCTTATCCGAGCAGATGACGTTGGCGCAGCCGAGCGTCTCGACGGCGTGCAGCCGCCGAATGAGGGCGCCCCGCTTGACCATCCGCCCGACCGAGAGGGCCAGCGCGATCGTGACGACGGCCGGCAGGCCCTCGGGAATGGCGGCGACTGCCAGCGAGATGCCGGTGAGCAGCATGTTGAAGGGGTCCTCGCCGCGCAGGATTCCGGTGACGGCGACGACGCCGCAGATGACGAGGCAGGCGACGCCGATGACCTTGCCCATCTGGGCGAGGCGCTTCTGGAGGGGGGTGGGCTGCGCCTCGATGCCGCCGAGCATGTCCGCGATCTTGCCCATTTCGGTGTTCGCGCCGGTGGCGGAGGCGCGGCAGACCGCCTTGCCCTGGGTGACGAGGGTGCCCATGTAGACGAGGTTTTTCTTGGCGGGGGAGGCGGGGTCGGCGGCGGGGGACTTTTCCACGCCGGCGGATTCGCCGCTGAGCATCGATTCGTCGCAGAGGATGCCGCCGCCCCCAAGGACGCAGCCGTCGGCGGGGATGCGGTCGCCCGCCTTGAGGCAGAAGATGTCCCGCGGGACCACCTCGCTGGCGGGGATGCTCCGGGCCTGCCCGTCGCGAACGACGACCGCCCAGGGCGCGGAGAGCTCGCCGAGCTTTTCGAGGGTGCGCTCGGTGCGGTACTCCTGGAAGAAGCCGAGCAGGGCGTTGATGAAGACGATCGCGACGATGGTAAGCGCCTCGGTGTATTCCCCCATCAGCGCGGAGACGACCGTCGCCGCGAGCAGGATCATGATCATGGCGTCGCGGAACTGCCCCGCGAAAATTTTGAGCATACCGGCTTTTTTGCCCGCGCGGATGCGGTTTTCCCCATGTTCGGCGAGCAGTTTTTCGGCCTGTCGGCCGGTCAGTCCCTGATAGTCCTCCATAGGATGTTTCAGTCCTTTCCCGTCAATACTCTTGTCCCTAATATCTATTCCGGGCGCGTATGGGATATGCCTTCACGGTACGGGGAGAAAGAACGGGAAACGCCCGCCCCGCGCAGGCGGGACGGGCGTTTTCATGCGGAAAAAATCAGGGTCAGAGCTGCGAAAGCTCCTCTGGAGAGAGGTCGATTGCGGGCGGCTTCAGCGCGGCATCGGGGTCGGTGTCGTTGTTCTTGCGGGGTTTGCCCCGGAAGAGCAGGTAGAAGGTCGGCAGAAGCAGCAGGGTCAGCACGGTGGAGGCGGTCAGGCCGCCGATGATGACGATCGCCATGCCCTGCATCGCCTCGGCGCTGCTGCCGACCGCAAGGGCCATCGGCAGCATCGAAAGGATGGTGGTCAGCGTGGTCATCAGGATGGGGCGCAGACGGCTGCGGCCCGCGTAGATGAGCGCGGTCTCGGCGTCCATGCTGTTGCGGTAGCTGTTGGCGGTGTCGATGAAGAGGATTCCGTTGTTGACGACGGTGCCGACGAGCATGAGGAAGCCCATCAGCGAGGGCATGCTCATCGTCACGCCCGACAGCAGCATCAGCCCGAAGGAGCCGATGAGGGAGAAGGGGATGCAGATCATGACAATGATCGAGAACCGCGCAGATTCAAACTGCATCGCCATGACCATGAAGACGAGCAGGACCGCGGTGAGGATGGCCCCGCCGAGGGCGGAGAACTCCTCGTTCATGCTCTCCATCATGTCGCTCGCGGCGATCGAAACGCCGGTGGGCAGGATGCCCTCGACCGATCTGGTGACCTCCTGGGTGATCTTTGCGGCGTTTTTCTCGGCGGCGGTGGTGAGCTGGCCGGAGACGGTCACAATGTACTGGTTGTTCTGGCGGTCGATCTGGAGGGGGGCGTTGGAGTATTCGATCGTCGCGATGTCGAGCAGCGGGACCTGTTTGCCGCCGGGGGCGGTGAGCATCAGCCCGGACAGGTCCGCGACCGTCCTGTAGCGGTCCTTGGGGTACTCGATGCGGATATCGTACTCCTGCCCGTTGACGCGCAGCGTGTCGGGGGAGCTGCCCTCCATGATGTTGTAGACGGTGCCGATGACCTGCTTCGGGGTGAGCCCGACGGCGGTCGCCTTGATCGGATCGACCTTGATCTCCGCCTGCGGGTCGCCGGAGGAGACGGTCGAGGTGACGCGCACGATTTCGCCGCGCCCGCGCAGCAGCTCTTCGATCTGCTTGGAGACGCCGCGCAGGGCGTCGAGGTCGTTGCCCTGGATATTCACGTCGACGCTGGAGCTGGAGAGCATCGACATCATGCTCGCCGCGCTTACGTCGACGTCGTAGCCGACCGTGTCGGCGGTCTGGGCGCGCCAGATGTCGACCCATTCCTTGGTGCTCTTCTCACGGTCGCCCTTGAGGTAGACGGAGATCGAGCCGCTGCCCGAGCTGAACATCGAGCCGCTGCCGCCGCCCGAGAGGGAGTAGCGCTCCACGTCGGGACATTCGACGACCATGGCTTCCAGGCCGGTCAGGATTTTGTCGACCTCTTCGAGTTTGAGGCCCGGCTTGGTGTCGACCGAGATCGAGATGGAGCCCTGGTCGATGTCGGGCATCAGCTGCATCGGAATGAAGAAGACCATCCCGACCGAAACGACGAGCAGCACGACGGAGACGATGACGACCAGCGCCTTGTGACGGAAGGTCTTTTTGAGGAAGCCGCCGTAGGAGACCTCCACCTTTTTGAGCCAGAGGCCGAACCTGCCCTCCCGCTCGACCGGCTTGAGGCGGCAGAACATGAGCGGGACGATGGTAAGCGCGGAGATGAGCGACGCGGTCAGCGAGAAGATGATCGTGAAGCCCAGCTGGCGGAACATCTGCCCGGACATCCCCTTGAGGATGCTGATGGGCAGGAAGACGACGATGGTGGTGATCGTCGAGGCGATGATCGAGCTGGTGACGAATTTCGCGCCCTCGAGCGCGGCCTCCCGGTGGGTGAGCTGGCGCTCCTGCCGCTGGAAGCAGCTCTCGAGCACGACGATCGAGTTGTCGACCATCATGCCGACGCCGATGATAAGCCCTCCGAGGGAGACGACGTTGAAGGAGAAGCCCATCATGTTCATGAGAATGAGGGTGGTGAGCACCGAGACGGGGATCGAGCTCCCGACGATGAGGGAGGCGCGCCAGTCCCGGAAGAAGAGGAAGAGCACGAGCATGCAGAGGATGACCGCGCCGATCAGGGTCTGGATGACCGTCTCGATCGAGGCGAGGATCTGTTCGCTCGAGTCGTTGATGACCTCCATGCGCACGCCGATGTTGCTGTCGTTGATCCGGTTCATCGTGTCGATGACCGCGCGGGAGACGTCGACGGTGCCGGCGCTCTGCCGCTTGGTGATCGAGACCATGACCGTCTCATGGCCGTTGTATCGGCTGATCGAGCCGGACTCCTCGGTGCCCTGGTAGATGTTCGCCACGTCGGACAGGCGAATGACCTGCCCGGAGGAGAGGGTGATGGGGATGCTTTTGAGCGACTCGACGGTGTTGTAGCTGACGCCGCCGCGCAGGGAAAGCTCCTGGTCGCCGCGGTCGACGCTGCCAGCCGGGATGGAGAAATCGGCGGCGCCCACAAAGCCGATGATCGTGTTCATGTCGAGCTTATACTGCTTGAGGCGCTCCTCGTTGAGGGTGACGCTGATGTAGTCCTTCTGGCCGCCCATCACGTCGGCGGTGGCCACGCCCGAGAGCTTTTCGAACTCGGGCTTGACTTCGTCGTCGATGAGGCGGAGCAGGTCGACGTCGCCCGTGGCGTTGGCGGACAGGACGATGCTCGGCATCATGTCCATGCTGACCTCGATGATGGTCGGGGTCTGGGCGTCGTCCGGCAGGGTGCTCTTGTACATGTCGAGCTTCTCCTGCAAATCCATGTGCGCCACGTCCATGTTGGCGCCGTAGTCCATCTCGAGCATGACGAGTGACATGTTCTCCTTGGACTGCGAGGTGACGTTCTTGACGCCGCTGAGGCTCGACACGGAGTCCTCGACGACCGAGGTGACGAGGTCGTTGACCTCCTCGGGCCCCGCGCCCGGATAGACGGTGAGGATGATCATGGCGGGCATCTCCATGTCGGGCATCAATTCGAGCGGAGCCCCCAGCATGGCCGAAAAGCCGAAAACCACCAGCGCCAGCACGACGATGAGCATCGACACGGGGCGCTTAATCGCAAGTTTTGTCAAATTCATAGGGCGTCAGTCCTCCTGTGCGCCGCCGGCCGCGGCGTCGGAAGCCTCTGCGTCCGGTTCGTCCTGCGGGCCGTCGGAAGCGGCATCGCCGGAGGAGGCCTCCTCGGAGGCGGCTTCAGTGGATGCGGCAGCCGCGGCCTCGGCCGCCGGGACGACGGCGGCGCCGTCGGTGAGGTTAGGGTGCCAGGTGGAGATGATCCGGGAGGCGCCGGTCAGCCCGGACGTGACCTCGACCGACTCCTCGTTGGAGATGCCCGTCTCGATAGGGGTTTTGACCGCGTGGCCGTTTTCGAGCAGGTAGACGTACGCGGCGCCGTCCTCATAGTAGACGACGCTCTGCGGGATGAGCAGGCTGCCGCGCGCCTTGGCGGTGTCGGCGGTGACCTTGACCGAAAGCCCGGTCAGAAGGGCGCCGTCGTCCTCGTCGGCGGAGGCCTTCACCTTGAAGAGCCCGGTGGCGGGGTCGACCATCGTGCCGACCTCGGCGATGGTGCCCTCATAGGTCCTGCGGCCGTTTTCGATCGTGACCTTGTCGCCGGGGGCCATCTGGCCGGCCGCGTCGGCTGGGACGTAGAAGGTGACCATGAGGGTGGATTTGTTGGAGACGGTGTAGGCGGGGCTCGACTGGGAAACCAGCCCCTGCTCGGAGACGTTCTTCTGTTCGATCACGCCGTCGATCGGGGAGGTCACGCGGGTGTATTCGAGCTGCTTGGCCTGCGCCTCGAAGGCGGCGGTCGCCTGCCCGAGGGAGGCCTTGGCGACCTTGATCGCGTCGTTATGTACCGCGTCCTTGGTCAGCTCGTAAATCTGCTCGGCCGACTCATAGGCGGTCTGCGCGTTGCGCACGGCGGTGCGCAGCTGCTTGTGCTGCGCGTCGTCGCCGTCGTCAAGGTCGTTGTAGTTGGCGCGCATCATCAGGTACTGGGCCTCCGCTTGGCCATAGGAGGCCTGGAGCCCGTCCTTCTGGGCCATCAGCTTTTTGACCTCATCAGCGTCCCCGGCCTCCTGCGCTTTTTTAATATCCGCGTCTTTTTCGGCGATCTGCTGTTTGAGGCTCTGCATGGACTGCTGGAAGGCGGCCATGCCGTTCGCGATATCGTCCATCGAGTCCTCGGTGCCGTCGTTGTAGTCCCGCAGGCTCTGGCGCGCGGTCGAATAGGCGTTCTGCGCCTGCTTGAGCTGGCTTTCGAGCTGGATCATCTGCATGTCGAAGGAGCTGCCGAGCGCCTGGTCCATCTGCGCCTGCGCACTCATGAGCTGTGCCTGCGCGATGTTGACCGACAGCTGGATGTCGGATGGGTCGACCTCGAAGAGGAGCTCGCCCTTTTTGACCTCGTCGCCCACGTTCTTATGGACGGCCAGTACGGTGCCGGCGACCTTCGGGAAGACGCTGACGAGCTCATCCGGCTCCACGGTGCCGATGAACTCGGTGCTGAGGGCGAGGTCCCCCGTTTCGGCGGTCACGGTTTCCACAAAGATGCTTTTTTCCTGGGCGACCGTCTCTTCGGCCTTGGGAGCGCAGCCGGCGGCGCCGGCCATCAGGCAGACTGCCGTCAGACAGGCCGCGAAGCGCGTGCGATTTTGGTTCATGCGTATATCCCTCCAAATTATATAACAAAAATACAACAGGATTAATCATAGTCCTTCTGTATGAACTTTTTTTGAACTCCCGAACCCGGAAGGCGGACTTTGGCGGAAATTTAACCTTTTGTTCATAAAAATCCGATATACTCAACATGTACTTGTGAAACTTTCTTAGGGGCGTGATGCGGGATGTTCCATATCCTGGTGGCGGAGGACGATTACAGCCTGCGGGAACTGATGAGCGACTACCTGGCGGAAAACGGATACCAGGTCTATCAGGCGAAAAACGGCGCGGAGGCGCTCTCGGTCATGGAGGACGCGCACATCGACCTGCTGATCTGCGATATCATGATGGCGGAGCTGGACGGCTACCGCCTGACACAGGAGCTGCGGCAGGCGGGGTACACGCTGCCGGTCATCATGGTGACCGCGCGGGAAACGCTGGAGGACAAGCACCAGGGCTTCCTCGCGGGCACCGACGACTACATGGTCAAGCCGGTCGATTTTGAGGAGCTGCTCTGGCGGGTGTCGGCGCTGCTGCGGCGGGCGCAGATGGCCAGCGGTCACAAGCTGCGCATCGGCGACATCGAGCTCGATTACGACGCGCTCTCGGTGACCGACGAGCACGGCACGACGGTGCTGCCCAAAAAGGAGTTCCAGCTGCTCTTCAAGCTCCTGAACGCCCCCGGCAAGACCTTTACCCGCCAGCAGCTGATGGACGACATCTGGGGGCTAGACTCCGACGCAGACGAACGCACGGTGGACGTGCACATCAAGCGCCTGCGGGAAAAATTCGGCGGCCTGCGGCAGTTCAAGCTCGTGACGGTGCGCGGGCTGGGCTACCGCGCGGAGAAGCTGGTATGAAAGCGGGGCGGCGGGACGGCCGCGAGGCGGCCGATATCCTGCGGGTTCACTCGGTGCGCTTCAAATACCTGGTGACCCTCTTCGTGGTCATCTTTCTGGCGTGCGGGATCACCTATCTGGTCACCTTCATCAACATCTGGGGCCGGATGCAGCAGTCGGTCGAACTGCAGATCCAGTCGGTCGTGGACATCTTCTCGGGGTTCATGGACCGCTCCGGCCTGACGACGCGGGACATCGTTGACGAGCTGAGAAAGCGGCTTGACGTCGTGGAGGTCTACGAGCGCGCGGAGGAGCTGCCAGAGCCCTTCTCCGGCGCGGCGCTGGAGCCGGGAAAGCTCGAGATGCGCACGGTGCACGGCCGCTTTGAAGGGGCGGTGCGGATGCCGGACGGCTACCTCTACCTTTCGGTGACGCCCCCGCCGGGCCAGTTCACGGGGATCCGGAAGCTGGTGCTTCAGACCCTCTTCCTCTGCGCGGCGATCGCGAGCCTCGGTGCGGTGGTCGCCATCCACCGGGCCATCCGCCCGCTGCAAAAGCTCAACCAGGCTATCCGGCAGGTGGCGCGCGGCAACTTCGACGTGCACGTCGACTTTGAGAGCCGTGACGAGATGGGGGTCGTGGTGCGCAACTTCAACTGGATGGTCGGGGAACTGCGCAACATCGAATACCTCCGCAAGGACTTTGTGAGCAGCGTCTCCCACGAATTCAAGACCCCGATCGCCGCGATCCAGGGGAGCGTCAAGCTGCTGACCTCGGCGCCCTACGGGAAGCTGAGCGAGGAGAAATTCCAAAAGTACACCCGCCTGATTTCCGACGAAACCGACCGGATGGCGAGCCTATCCTCCAACCTGCTGCGCCTTTCGAGGCTGGAAAACCAGTCGGCCGCCAACAACCCCACCGTCTTTTCCCTCGACGAACAGATCAGGCGCTGCATACTGCTGCTGGAAAACCAGTGGCACGCCAAAAATATCGACCTCGACATCCAGCTCGACCGGGCGGACTGCCGGGGGGACGAGGAGCTCGTGCAGCAGCTGTGGCTGAACCTGCTCTCCAACGCGATCAAATTTACCGACGAAGGGGGCAATATCTCGGTCAAGCTGCGCAGGGTCGTCGGCGGGCTGCGGGTGGAGATCGCCGACGACGGGATCGGCATGTCCCCCGAGACGCAGAAGCGCGTCTTTGAAAAGTTCTACCAGGGGGACGACTCCCATTCCCGCGAGGGCAACGGCCTCGGGCTTTCGATCGTAAAGCGGATCCTCGACCTGCACGGCGGCGCGATCAAATACGAGAGCGCCCCGGGCGCGGGGACGACCTGTACGGTGACGTTGCCCGACCGGTAAAATTTTCATTCCGGGGGTGCAATATGCGCCGGGACATGCTATGATATCCATGAGAATACCGGCCCCCGGGCCGCTGTAAGGAGGATTTTCATGAAACTGGTGGTTCTGGAGCCGCTGGGCGTGGAAAAGGAAAAACTGCTGGCGATGGCGGAAAAAGCCGCCGCCGGGCGGATGGAAATCATCTGTTACGACACCCGCGCCGAGGATGTGCCCACGCTGATTGAGCGCAGCCGGGACGCGGACGCGGTCGTGCTCTCCAACCTGCCCTACCCGCGCGGGGTGATCGAGCGGTGTCCCGCTCTCAAGCTGATCCTGGTGGCGTTTACCGGCGTCGACCATGTCGCGATGGACGCCTGCCGGGAGCGCGGCGTCACCGTCTGCAACTGCGCGGGCTATTCCACCGCCGCGGTGGCCGACCTCGTGTTCGGTCTGCTGATCGCGCTCTGCCGAAGCATCCTTCCCTGCGACCGGGCGGTGCGGGACGGCGGCACCAAGGCGGGGCTCGTCGGGACCGAGCTGGAGGGCAAGAAGTTCGGCGTCGTCGGCGCCGGGGCGATCGGCCTGCGTGTCGCGCGCATCGCTGAGGCGTTTGGCTGTGAGGTGGTCGCCTACAGCCGCACCCAAAGGCCGGAGACGGGGCTGCGCTACGTCGGGCTCGACGAGCTGCTCTCCTCCTGCGACGTCGTGTCGCTGCATCTGCCGCTCAACGACGGGACGCGCGGAATCATCGGCGCGCGGGAGCTCGGCCTCATGAAGAGGACGGCCTTCCTGATCAACACGGCGCGCGGCCCGGTGGTGGACAGCGCGGCGCTCACAAAGGCGCTGTCCGACGGGGTGATCGCGGGCGCGGGGGTCGACGTCTTTGAGACCGAGCCGCCCATCCCGCGGGACCATCCGCTCTTTTCCGCCCCCAACCTGATCGCGACGCCGCACGTCGCGTTCGCCACGAGGGAGGCGCTTGAAAAGCGCGCGGTGATCGTCTTTGAGAACCTCGCGGCGTGGCTGGACGGCACGCCGAAAAACGTCGTGCGGTAAGAACTGCAAAAAAGCGGGGCCCGTTGCGGGCCCCGCTTTTGTTATCTCCCGTAATAGATGACCATGCTCAGCTCCACGACTCCGGCCCCGGCGCTGCGGTAGCCGTGGGGGCGATCCGCGGCGAAGCGGATGGAATCCCCCGGGCCGAGCGGGTAGTCCGCACCGTCGACCGAGACGACCGCATCCCCGCGAAAGACGGTGATGCTCTCCTCGCTGCCGGGCAGGTGGGGGGCGGCCTCAAGATGCCCGCCCGGTTCGATCTCGATGCGGTAGAGCTCGAAGGGGTGCGTTTCGTCGAAGGGAAAGACAGGGTAGTTGCGGTAGCTGCCCGCATCCTCCAGAAGAGGGGAGGTCTCCGCCGCGCGCACGACGGAGGTCCCCTCCTGCGCGCGTTCAAGCAGGGCGGAGAAGGAGATTTTCAGGCCGTTCGCGATCTTCCACAGGACCGAGATGGTCGGGTTGACGTCCCCGCGCTCGATCTGCCCGAGCATGCTTTTTGAGACGCCGGTGAGCTGTGCGGCGGCGTCCAGACTCAGCTTCCGGTCGTCCCGGAGCCGCCTGAGGTTGCAGGAGACGGTTTCTTTTACATCCATGGCGTCCTCCCAATCCGAACTTGACAATATGCTGCACATAATATACAATATAATGTATATCATATCCTGCACAAAAAGATGACCATATTATACATCTGTTTGCCTGGGAGGTCAACCGCCATGTTTCATTTCGCGTCGTTTCTGGCCTATATCTTTGTCACCGCCTTTACGCCCGGCCCCAACACGGTCCTGTCGATGTCCAACGCGGGACGGCTCGGCTTCCGAAGGAGCTTCCCCTTCAACCTTGGAATCTGGGCGGGCTTTTCGGCGCTGATGCTGCTCTGCGGGGCGTTCTGCGGCGCGCTCTACGCCTTCCTTCCGCGGATCAAGCCGTTCATGCTGGCGCTCGGCGCGGCCTATATGCTCTGGCTCGCATGGAAGACGCTGCGCAGCTCCTCTCATCTCGAGGAAGGCACGGGGGGCGCGGGTTTTGTGGACGGCATGCTGCTGCAGTTCGTGAACGTGAAGGTGATCGTCTACGGCGTCACCTCCCTGTCCGCCTACGTCCTTCCCTATTACCGCCAGCCGCCCGCGGTGGCGGGATTCGCTCTCCTGCTGGCCTTCGTCGGCTTTCTCGGGACGGTCTGCTGGGCGCTTTTCGGCAGCCTTTTCCACCGCATCTTCTCCGAACACGCCCGCGCGGTCAACCTTGTGATGGCGCTTTTGCTCGTCTGCTGCGCGGGGTCCCTCTTCCTGTGAATATCCACGCGGAAAATGAAAATA
>NZ_CABUCJ010000032.1 GCF_902490045.1 uncultured Anaerotruncus sp. | reverse complement strand
TTGAGAAACCCCCGGGAGTACCTTGCCATAACCCGCAGACTGCCGCCGCTCCCCATGGGTACACTAGCTGAGGGCTCAATTCAGGTTGCTGGCGCTCCCAACACGAGGGAACGGAAGGTGCCGGTCGCCTGCCGTGAGGCGCACGCGCATTGTTGCGACGGCCCGCAGGCCTAGTGCCGCAAGCGTGCCCTGCTTGCGGCGACGATCGCGAGGTCAGTTGCGGTCTGGGGCCGCAACTGACGTGCGCCCTGAGGGCTCAACCTGGTCTCGGCTCTCCCAACGTTTGGAGACGGAAGGCGCGGAAAAGTACAAATATAAAAGCCCGGCTGACGCCGGGCTTTCGCTTTTTCCATTTCTTTTCTTACTCCGCGTAGGCGGCCGCCTTGCGCAGCGCCTCGTTGAAGGGGCCGACCGAGATCGTGACCGACGAGGCCAGTTCCCCGCCCGACGGCGCGCCCTTCTCGGTGACGGACAGCTCCTCCAGCTCGCCCGCCGTGCGACCCGCGGCGTACCGCGCGTAGGCCGCGGCCTGCTCGTACCACTCCTTGCCGATGCCAGACGCCTCGCGCATGCCGTAGCCGTCCCCCAGCTCGTTCTTCGTGCGGAAGGGGCCGTCCGGGTCGGAGGTGATGGCACCCGCGCCGTCAAAGCGCACGGCGCCCAGTGAACCGTCGAGCACACAGCTCGTGATCGTGCCGTCCGGTGCAAAGGAGACGGCCGCGTAGGTGGAATCCGCCTGCGCGGTTCCCTCCGATTCCCCCGCGCTCTTCGAATTCTGCATGTTGGTGGCGATCCCGAGTCCGAGGGAATCCCCCTCGCGCGCGCCGAGCGCCCGCGCGTTCTGCGCGGCCTTCTCGATGCCGTCGATAAAGCCGCCCACCGCGATCGTCACCGAGGAGGAAAGCTCCGCCCCGGCGGGCGCGGTGCGCTCGTCGAGCGCCATCCCCTTCACCTCCGCGACCGTCTTCCCGGTGACATAGGAGGCAAACGCCGTCGTCTGCTCATACCACTCCTTTCCGATGCCCGACGCCTCCGCGAGCCCGTAGTCCTTCCCGAGCTCCCGTTTGGAGGGGAACACCGTGCCCGCGTTGAGCGCCAGCGCCCCCTCCGCCGTAAAGGGGATTTTGCTCTGCACTGCGTCGATCGCGCAGGCCGCGATCCGCCCGTCGTCGTCCACCAGCAGGGCTACCGCCGTCGAGCTGATGTCCGCCAGCCCTTCTCCGCCGCCGGCCGCGGGCGTGGACCTGGCGGCCGAGGTGATCACCGCGAGGCCCGTCTTCAGCACGTTCGCCTGCGGGGTGCTCTCCTGGGAGGCTGTGTCCGGCTCAAGCGAGGCGGACGGCCGGCTTTCCCGGCTTTCCTCCCCGCCCTGCCCCGCCGCCCGGCAGCCCGCCAGCAGGCCCGTCAAAAGCAGGACGCAGAGCGTCCATGCGGTCAATCGTTTCATACTTCTTCCTCCTTGCGGGCTCTGTCGGCCCGCAGATTTTTGTTTTCCTTAGTATGCCAAAATTCGTGAGCGGCCCTCCCGGAAGTTTTTGGCACGCATAGCCGCGGGGGGCGACGGAGGATATTAAGATTGTATAAAGAAGCATAAAAAAGATTGTGCGCGGAACGCATTTATGCTAGGATAATGGCATCAACAAACCGGCCGCGCGCCGGACAAAGGAGTCCAACACACCATGGTCAAGCACATCGTCATGTGGAAACTGGAAGAGGTCGCAGAAGGCAACACCCGCGAGGACAACGCCCGGCTCATCAAGCAGGGGCTCGAGGCCCTGAACGGCGTCATCGACGGCATCCTGACCCTCGAGGTCGGAAAGAACATCAACCCCAAGGGCTTCGACCTCGTCCTCTACTCCGAATTCGTTTCGGCGGAGGCCCTCAAGGCCTACGACCAGCACCCGGAACACCTCAAGATGCGCGAATTCATCCGCAAGGTCATCACCGAGCGGGTCGTCGCGGACTACGAGGCGTAAGTACCCGGGATTTCAAAAACGGCCGCAGTGCGGCCGTTTTTTTGTCCGCCTGAGGCGGACAATGCCGAAATCCCGTCCCGCCGCGCAAAAAAACCGCCCCGCGGGCCGGGGCGGTTATGCGTTGTGCGGCAGCGCCGTCACGGATTTTCAAATTTGACCTTGCGGGACCGGATGGGCGCGGGGCGGAAGGCCCTCGCAAGCTCGGCGCCGCGGTAGACCACAAAATAGAAGGGCACCGCAAGCAGGATCGCCGCGAAAACGTCCGCGATCGAATGCTGCTTGATAAAGACGGTGGACATGCAGATGAGCACCATCAGGACTCCCGAGCCCCAGCGGACGGCCTTATGCCGCTGGCCGAGTTCGCTGCGACGGATCGCGATGTTCACGCCGATCGAATTGAAGCAGTGGATGCTCGGGCAGACGTTGATCGGCGGATCCGCCAGGTAGATCGTGCGCACCGCGTCGGTGAGCAGGTTGTCGCGCGGGAAGACGAGCGGCCGCAGGATCTGGCCGTTGGGGAAAACCGTATAGATCGCAAGGCAGACGGTCATGCCGCCGAAGAGAAAGGCGCACATCCGGTAATAGTCGGGCTTGGAGCGGAGGAAGAAATAGCCCACCGCCGCCGCGACGTAGAAAAACCACACCAGGTAGGGGATTACGAAGATCTCCTGGAAGGGGATCAGCGCATCGATCCACGAGCCCGCCCAGTGTTCGGGGCGGGCGTTGCCCTGCAGCCAGCCGAACCAGAACATGTAGGGCACAAAATAGAGCAGCAGCGCCGCATGCCGGTAATGATAGAGGGTCGTTTTCCAGTTCCTTATCATATCAGATCACCTGTTTCCTCACGGGGTCCGGACGCCGGACCTAGTTGAATTTATAGATTCGCCGGGCGAGGCGGTAGTTCTGGACGCTCAGCCGCCGCCCGAACGCGCCGGGCAGGTTGACGAAGGTGGCGATCGACCGGTAGCGGATGGCCGGATACCATCCGGGGTTCTCCGCCTTCAGCCACGCCCACAGGGACGCGCGTTTTTCCAGCGCCTCGGGGCTGCCGTCCACCGTCAGCAGGACGGAGGAGATCGTCATCATCATCGTCACATAGTTGAGAAGGTATTTGACCAGCCTGCGGTCCATCGCCGCGAGCCGCTCCCCCCGGTAGGCCTGCGCCATGAGCCGGGTCACCCGGAGCTGCTGGTCGATCCGCCGGATCATCACCGCCTCGTTTACCGACTGGTCCTCCCGGCCGATGTAATAGCGGTAGAGGTCGAGGTCGAGATAGCAGAGGGTCTTCACATAGGGCAGCGGGATATAGGCAAAGAGGTTGTCGACGTAGAAGGTGTGCTTCGGCAGCTCGAGTCCGCATTCCCGCAGCAGGCCGGTGCGGTAGATGAGCGAGTGCATGAGCAGGTACTGCCAGGGCTTGAAGGATTTGATCTCGCTCCAGCCGAAGAGGCGTCCCACGGGCAGGGTACCGCGGTAACGCATCACCCTGCTGCCCTGCAGCTCGTGCTCGTAGACGTAGTTGCAGATGTAGAGGTCGGCGGGGCTGCCGTTTTCCAGATGGCGGCGGATGGTCGCCAGCAGCTCCTTCGCGCTCGGCACGTCGAGCCAGTCGTCCGAATCGACCACCTTGAAATAGAGCCCCCGCGCGTTGCGGACACCCTGGTTGACCCCCTCGCCGTGGCCGCCGTTCTCCTGATGGATCGCGCGCACGATCCCGGGGTACCGCTCCGCGTACTCGTCCGCGATGCGGCCGGTCCCGTCCATCGAGCCGTCGTCCACCAGGATGATCTCCAGCTCCTCCCCGCCGCTCGCCAGCAGCGTCGAGATGCAGTTGCGCATATACGCCTCGGAATTGTAGCAGGGGACCACATAGGTCATCAGCTTCATGCCGTCGCCTCCCATCCCGCGAGAATCTCGTCGGCGCGGTCGAGCGCCCGCGCGACGATCGCGTCCATATTGTAGTATTGGTACTCCGCGAGCCGCCCCAGCAGGTAAAAACGGGGCACCGCGGAAATTTTTTCCCGGTATGCCGCATAGAGCCGTTCGCTTGCGGGGTTCTTCACCGCGTAGTAGGGGATTTCCCCCGCTCTTCCGGCATAGTCCCGCGCGAACTCCCTGACGATCGTCGTCCGGCCCGGCAGGTCCTGCCCGAGGAAGTGCTTGAACTCGGTGATCCGCGTAAAGGGCATGTCGATCGTATAGTTGACGGTGCCCTTCGGCTGGAACCAGGTGACCGGCAGCGTCTCGAACTGAAAATCGAGGGTGCGGTAGGGCAGCCGCCCGAGCGAACAGCCGCAGAGCTCGTCGAGCGCGCCCGTGTAGACGGTCACGCCGCCGAACGGCTCCCCGTCCAGCAGCACCCGGCCCTCTCCGACGCGCAGCCGCTCCGACGCCTCGGTCCCGAGCCGCACCTCGACGCCCGGAAAGTCGAGCATCCGCTCGAATAGGGCGGTATAGCCCTTTGCCGGGATGCCCTGCCAGGTGTCCTGGAAGTAGCGGTCGTCCTCCGAGACGAGCACCGGCACCCGTTCCAGCACCGAGGGGTCCACCGCGTCGGGCGGGGTGCCCCACTGCTTTTCCGTATAGTGGCAGAAGACGTTTTCAAAGATGTATTCCGCGAGTTCACGGAGCTCGGGATCGCTCTGCCGGCGCAGCTCCGCGATCGGGACCCGGCTGCCCAGCCCGTAGCCGTCGATCAGCCGCTCCCGCAGGCGTGCGGCCCTGTCCGGCGCGAAGCAGAGGCCGACCGAATGGAGGTTGAAGGGGATGGGCACGAATTTCCCCTGGATGTTGCCGACCACCTCGTGCCGGTAGGGGTGCCACTCGGTGAACCGGCTGAGGAACCGCCAGGCGGCTTCGCTGTTCGTATGGAAGATGTGCGGCCCGTAGCGGTGGACGAGGACGCCCGCGCCATCGAGGCTGTCGTAGGCGTTGCCGCCGATGTGGGACCGCTTTTCCAGCACGAGCACCCGTTTGCCCGCCTCGGCCAGCCGCCGCGCCGTGACCGCCCCGGCAAACCCGCTGCCGACAATGACCGCGTCGTAGTTGTGTTCCATAGCCCGCTCCTTTGCGTTTGGTCTTCTGCTGACATAACGAGAGTATACCGCGGGAATCTCCAAGTTTCCTCTAAAGGGCGGAATCCCTTGAAAATCCCCACAAAGTATACCATATCCGGCGGGATACGGGGACAGCTTTCTGTGAATTTCCTGTGAACCTTGTCATAAAAATGCAACCCCGCCGTGGACGGGGTTGCATTTTAGAGATTTTGTCCAGATTATTTTTTCTCCGCGGCCTTTTTGGCGGCGGGTTTCGCCGCGGTCTTCGCGGCCGGCTTGGCCTCCGCCTTCGGGGCGGCTTTGGTCCCCGCCTTCGCAGCGGTCTTGGCCTCCGCCTTCGGAGCGGCTTTAGTCTCCGCCTTCGGGGCGGCTTTGGCCTCCGCCTTCGGGGCGGTCTTGGTCTCTGCCTTCGGAGCGGCCTTGGTCTCCTTCTTGGCGGCGGGCTTCTTCGCCGCCGACTTTTTGGCCGGGGCCTTCGGGGCGGCCTTCTTCACAGGCTCCTCCTTGGGCGCGTTGGGATCCTCGACCTTCCAGAGCTGGTTGTCGCCGTCCATGTCGTCCCAAATCTGGATCGGGGCGCCGTTCTCGTCCGAGAGGCCGACGATGTCCAGGCAGCGGCCGGAGAGCTTCGACTGGATTTTGTAGCAGCCGTTCGCGGCGGGGACGAGCAGCCATTTCTGGTTCTCCGCGCCGACGTCCTCCCACTGGTGGATCTGCGCGCCGTTTTCGGTGCCCGCGAGGATGACGTCCACGACCTCGCCCGACTGGCGGTTCACGATCCTGTAGCCGTCGCCGTCCGCCGGCTCAAACGCCCAGAACTGGTTGGCCGCGTTGGTGACGTCGTACATCTGGATGCGGTTGTTGGCGTCCGCCTCCATCGCCTTTCCGCTGCGCGCGGAGAGGATGCGGTAATATACGCCGCTCGTAATTTTCGTGTGCTGTGCAGTTTTTTTCGCCATTTGTAACGCCCTTTCGCAATATCATTCGCCATTCATCCACGTTTCCTGCTGATATTATAGCACGCACCGTCATATTGTCAATTTTCTGGAAGCAAAAATAGTGATTATGCATAAAAAAGATTTTTTCCATCCCCGCCGGGCGAACCATTTCACCGATGGTCGGACTGATTTTCCCGCTAAACCCGCTTCGAAAGGGCCTCCAGCCCCTCCCGGCCGGTGATCTCCACCCCGCCCCGGAAGAGGGAAACCAGCCCCTCCGACTGGAAATACTTGAGCATCCGCGTCACGACCTCCCGCGCCGAGCCGAGGTTGCGGGCGATCGCCTCCTGGGTCATGGCGAGCCGGTCCGTCCCCTCGATCTCCGCCTGCTCGAGCAGGAAAAGCGCGAGGCGTTTGTCGAAGCTCATGAAGAGCACCTGCTCCATCACCCACATCACGTCGGAAAACCGCGAGGACATGAGCTGGTTGGTGTAGTCGGACACGGCGAGCGACTCCTTCGACAGCTCGGAGTAGACGGTTGTGGGAATCAGCAGCGCGTCGGTCTCCTTTTCCGCCTCGACATAGACGTCGAAGCTGATGTTGCGCAGCATGCAGGAGGCCGAAAAGATGCAGATGTCCCACGGGAAAAGCCGGTAGAGGGTGATCTCCTTGCCCCCGTCCGAAAGGATGTACACCCGCACCTGCCCCTCCTTCACGAGGAAAAGCCCCGCGCAATCCTCCGAGCCCGCGTGCATCGTCTCGCCCCGCTCGTACCTGCGCGCCGTCACCGTCTCCCGCAGCCGCGCGCGCTGGGCGTCGTCCAGCTTCTTCCAAAAGGGCAGCCCCCCCTCGAGGAACGCCCCGTAATCCGCCTGCAGCAATTCCGCCGCCCCCTTTCCGGTTCCCTTTGACGATATGATACCATATCCGTATGGCTTTGGAAAGGGCTCCCGCCCCTTTCCCCGCAAAACAGGCCGGCCCCGCGCTGCACGGGGCCGGCCCTCCAAGGGAGGTAAAAGAAATGAAAGATGTCGGTTGATTCTCGGGGATCACCCGTTCTCCCGCTTGAAGCAGAGGAACCAGTCGAGGCAGTATTTCTCCTCGTCCTGCGACTCCATCCGCTCCTTGGCCACGCCGCAGGAGCCGGCGGTCGGGATGATGACGTCCTGTCCGGGGCGCCAGTTGGCCGGGGTCGCGATCTGCTCGGCGTCCGCCTTCTGGAGCGCGACGACGATCCGTTTGATCTCGTCGAAGTTGCGCCCGGTGGACGCCGGGTAGTAGAGGATCGTGCGGATGACCGCCTCGGGGTCGATGACGAAGACCGCGCGCACCGCCTGGGTGGTGGAGGAGGAGGGCTGGATCATGCCGAACTTGTTGGCGACCTCCATCTTGATGTCCTCGATGAGCGGGAACTTGACCTCGACGCCCTTCATGCCGTTCCACTCGAGATCCTGGATCTTGCGCAGCCAGGCGATGTGGGCGTAGAGGGAGTCGACCGACAGTCCGATCAGCTCGGTGTTCAGCGCCTTGAACTCGTCCGCCATTGTCGCGAAGGTCATGAACTCGGTCGTGCAGACGGGGGTGAAGTCCGCCGGGTGGGAGAAGAGGATTACCCATTTTCCCCTGTAGTCCTCGGGGAAATTGATGGGGCCCTGGGTGGTGACGGCGGAGAAGGACGGGGCCTTGTCTCCGATGAGGGGCATGTTGTTGCTTCTGTTTTCTTCCATATGGCACTCTCCTTTTTCATGTCGGCTGGTTGATGTTCGGTCAGTGGTAGTGAGATTTTTTAATAACAGTAATTGTTATTGTTTCTGTATCTAAAGAATACCGCTTTCGCGGCATTCTTTCCGTGACTAAGTCACGCTATTCCGTTTTTATTTTGACGCCGCAGGGATGGGTGGGCGAAAAGTCGTATCCCGCCTTCCCCATGACCGATTCGTAGACCGTCCAGCCTCCCGAGAGGTTGTAGCAGTCGCGGCCGTGCTGCATGAGGATGCGGCAGGCAAGGTAGCTGCGCAGCGCGGTGCCGCAGTACAGGTAAACCGGCTTGCCCTGCGGGAACGCGTCGAGGCGGCCGCGCAGCAGGTCGACCGGCACGTTTTTGAAGCCGTCGATATGGCCCTGCGCGTATTCCTCCGGCGAGCGGGTGTCGACGAGGGTGACGCTCCCGTCGCGCGGGAGGGCCGCGACTTCGTCCCAGTGGAACTGCTTCACCCTGCCGGCGAGCAGGTTTTCAATCACGAAGCCCGCGATGTTGACAGGGTCCTTCGCAGAGGAGAAGGGCGGCGCGTAGCAGAGTTCGAGCTCCGCCAGATCCGCGGCGGTCATGCCCGCGCGGATGGCGGTCGCCAGCACGTCGCAGCGCTTGTCGACGCCGTCGAAGCCCACGAGCTGCGCGCCGAGGATCTTCCCCGTCCTCCGCTCGAAGACCACCTTCATCTCGAGGTTCTGCGCGCCGGGATAGTAGCCCGCGTGGGACGATCCGTGGATGTGCACCTTATCATAGTCGAGCCCCGCGGCCTTTGCCGCGCGCTCGCTGAGGCCGGTCGTCGCGACGGCCATATCGAAGAGCTTGAGCACCGACGAGCCCTGAGTACCGCGGTATTCGCTCGGGATGCCCGCGAGACTGTCCGCCGCGATGCGGCCCTGCTTGTTCGCCGGGCCCGCGAGCGGGATGTAGCCGGGCGCGCCCGTCACGAAGTCGGTGATCTCCACCGCGTCCCCCACCGCGTAAATATCCGGGTCGGAGGTGCGCATGTGGGAATCGACGATGACCGCGCCGCGCGGGTTGACCGCCAGGCCCGCCTCCTTCGCGAGGCGGCCGTCGGGGCGCACCCCGATCGACAGCAGCACGAGGTCGGCGTTCAGAATCCCGCGCTCAAGGGAGACGGTCACGCCGCCGTCCGGCGCGGGGGAAAAGGCCTTCACACCGTTTTGCAGCCGCAGGCGCACCCCCTTGGAGGCGAGGTAGCGTTCGACAAAGCCGGCCATGTCGTAGTCGAGCGGGCCGATCACATGGTCCGCCAGCTCGACGACGGTGACCGAAAGGCCCGCGCGCGTGAGGTTCTCCGCCATCTCGACGCCGATGTAGCCGCCGCCGACCACCACCGCCGTTTTGGGGCGCGCCTCCTCGACGAAGGCGCGGATGCGGTAGGTGTCGGGGATGGTGCGCAAGGTGAAAATCCGCTCGTGTTCGACGCCGGGGATGGGCGGCCGCAGCGGTTCCGCGCCCGGCGAGAGCAGGAGCTTGTCGTAGGACTCCGTATAGCTTTCGCCGGTCGACGCGGCTCGGACGGTCACCGTGCGGTTCGCGCGGTCGATCGAGACGACCTCGCTGCCCGTGCGCACGTCGATGTTGAAGCGGTCCTTGAAGCTCTGCGGGGTTTGGAGGGTCAGCGCCTTTTTGTCGGTGATTTCGCCGCCGATATAATAGGGGAGCCCGCAGTTCGCGTAGGAGATGTATTCGCCGCGCTCAAACAGAATGATCTGCGCCTCTTCGTCCAGCCGGCGCAGACGCGCCGCGGCCGACGCGCCGCCCGCGACGCCGCCGACAATCAGGACCTTCATTTCGCCTTCCCTCCTTTCCGTTTAGTCGAGCATGTTCAGGATCGCCTGTTTGCTCTGCACGCCCACGCGGGTGGCGACCGCCTTGCCCTGTTTCATCACGACGAGGGTCGGGATGCTCATGACGCCGAACTGCGCCGCCAATTCAGGCTGCTCGTCGACGTTCACCTTGCCGACCTTCGCGCGCCCGTCGACCTCCTCCGCCACCTGGTCCACAATCGGGGATACCATGCGGCAGGGCCCGCACCAGGGTGCCCAGAAATCCAGGAGCACCGCCTGTTCGGATTGCAGGACCTCTTTGGTGAAATTATCTTTGGTCAATGTTTTGACTGACATATCATCTGCCTCCTTGTTCTGTGGTTGTTTGGTATGGCTCTATTATATACCTTTTCCGTATTGTTTCCGTGACCAGGTCACATTTCCCCGGAAGGCGCATGGAAAGCGGGCCCGCGGCATATGATTCACCATGGAATCCAACTTTATCACAAGGGGTGGCAAGATGTATCCCGTCTACGACTATCTCAAAACCGAAACAAAATGCGAGGAGGTTCCCGTCGCCTTCCCGCCCCAGCAGCAGGAATGCCAGCCGGGCGTCGAGGCCGTCATGCAGCCCCGACCGATCTCGGAGAACACCTGCGCCGCCGGGGGAAACCGCCTGTGCGGCCGGGCCGCGCTCATCACCGGGGGCGACAGCGGCATCGGGCGCGCCGTCGCCTGCGCCTTTGCGAAGGAGGGCGCGGACGTGGCCGTCGCCTACCTCTGCGAGGAGCAGGACGCCGCTGAGACGAAGGCGCGCGTCGAGGAGCTCGGGCGGCGGTGCCTCCTGCTGCCCGGCGACCTGCGCGACCCCGCCCGCTGCCGCGCCGCCGTCGAGCGGACGGTGGGGTGCTTCGGAAAGCTCAACGTCCTCGTCAACAACCACGCCGTCCAGTTCATCCGACGGAGCATCCTGGACATCACCCGCGAACAGCTCCTCGCCACCTTTGAAACGAATATCCTCTCCTATTTCTATCTCATCCAGGCCGCGCTCCCCCACCTCGGCCGCGGCAGCTCGATCATCAACACCGCCTCCGTCACCGCCTATGCGGGCGAGCCGCTGCTCATCGACTACAGCGCCGCCAAGGGCGCGGTCGTGGCGCTCACCCGTTCCCTCTCCCTCTCGCTCGAGGGGCAGCAGGGCATCCGCGTCAACGCCGTCGCGCCCGGCCCCATCTGGACCCCGCTCATCCCCGCCTCCTATTCGGCGCGGGAGGTCCAGACCTTCGGCACCGACACCTCCCGCGTTCCCATGCTGCGCGCCGGGCAGCCGTTCGAGGCCGCCTCCAGCTACGTCTTCCTCGCGTCGGACGACGCGAGCTATATGAGCGGCCAGGTCCTCCATCCCAACGGCGGAAAGATCGTCGGTTCCTGAGACACGCCGCAAAAAAACGCCCGTCATTCGACGGGCGTTTTTTTGCATATTTTCCGTCCGCGCGCTAACAATAATCCCATCAAAAATCCGGGAGGTCACGCCATGGAACATCCAACCTTCCTCTACTGTGAGGACTGTAAAAAAATCGCCGCCGTCATCGAGGGCAGCCCGACGCTCGCCTGCTGCGGCGACCCGATGAAGGCGCTGCGCGCCAACACGTCTGACGGGGCCGCCGAAAAGCATCTCCCCGTCGTCAAAAAGCAGGGCAACACCATAGAAGTCTGCGTCGGCGACGTGCCGCACCCGATGAGCAGGGAGCACAGCATCGGCTGGGTCTGCCTCGTCACGGAGGAGGGCTGGCAGCTCAAAAAACTGCCCGTCGAACGGGACCCTGTCGCGAAATTCGCCCTCTCCGAGGGCGACGCGCCCGAGGCGGCCTACGCCTGGTGCAACCTGCACGGCCTGTGGAAGGCCGACATCCATTAAAACTGCGAGGTGAAAAGCATGTCCGAAAAACGTTCCTTCCACCCCGGCGGGCTGGGCGAGATGCTCAGCCGCGACGAAACCGCCAAATCCTATTTCATGTCCCTGCCCGACTATGTGCAGGGGATGATCCAGCAGCGGTGTGAAAACGTCCACAACATCGACGAGCTACACCGCTACGCCGAAAACCTCATGGCCGGCGACAAATAAAACGCGGCGGAGGTTTCCCTCCGCCGTAAAACTACAGTTCTCTGAGCTGCGCGACCACCCAATCGAGCCGGTCCCGCGGCACGAAGCGCCCCGCATATTGCAGCGCCGTGCCGAGCGGCATATTGCGAAAGCGCATGGCCATCGGACTGGCAAGCACCTTTGGATAGGCGCGCTGCACCATCGCGCGCGCTTTCGGATTGGCGAGGATCTCGCCGATCGTCACGCGCCCGTTTCTCAAATCCATTGCTTCACCTCCCCGCTTCGGGGATAACCCATTGTATGCCGCGCGGCGGAAAGGAGTTCCCACCATGCAAAACTATGCCAACGGTCCTGAAATCCCCATGGGGTTCGGCATGGCGCTCGCCGAAAACATGCCCGCCATGGAATATTTCTCCTCGCTCACCCACGAGCAGCAGCAGGCTGTCATCGCGCACACCCACCAGATCCGCTCCAAAAGGGAGATGCAGGCCTACGTCCGCAGCCTCGTGGAGCAGCCGCCCTCCTTTTACTAGGAGAACTTTCCAGTTTAGGGGGCTTTCCCCCGTCCATACTATTACCGGAGGTGGCAAATATGCCCGAATGTTTTGAGAATCCGCAGATGCAGCAGTATTTTTCCTCCCTGCCCGTCTATGTGCAGGAGACGATCAAGCAGAGCGCGCCCCAAATTACCAACGAGGACGAGCTCCGCAAATTCGCGGAGAACCTGATGCAGAGCAACGGATAAAAAAGGAAGGCCCCGTCCATTTGTAAAAATGGACGGGGCCTTCCTTTTCCCGGGCCGTTTCTTATTCCCGCAGCAGCAGGCGGTCGAACTCGTGGAAATTCGGGATGACCTCGTAGACCTCCGGCATCCTCTCAAATACCGCCCGCCGCTCCTCCGGGGCGAGCGCGATCACCTTGCCCGCGCCCGCCGCCGCTGCCGCGCGAAGCCCTGACACCGCGTCCTCGAAGACGATGCAGTCCTTCGGTTGGAGCCCGAGCGCCTCGGCGGCCCGCAGGTAAAAATCCGGGGCCGGCTTGCCGAGGATGGTGCCGTCGTCGTAGACGATCCTTTCGGCGTCGAACCACCTCTCCAGGCCAAAACTCTCGATGTAGAAATCCACGTTTTTCCTGCGGGACGCGGTCGCGATCGTCCGGGGAATCCCGCGTTCCCGAAGCTCGTCCAGGAGCTCCTCCGCGCCCAGCGCAAGGTGGAAGCGCGCCGGGTCCTCCCTGCAGAGCCGCCGGTAGATCGTCTCCTTGGCCTCGACGTATTCGTCGACCTGCCGCGCGCTCAAGCTCCTTTCGGACAGGCGCTGCATGATAAAATCATTGTTGCGCCCGTGGACGCACTCCCGGAACTCCTCCTCGGAAATCTCCTTCCCGAAGGCCTCCCGCGCGAACAGCCTCCACGCCCGCTCCTGCTGCTCCCCGTCAAAAAAGAGCGTCCCGTTAAAGTCGAAAATGACTCCCCTCATGATGCCGAATTCCTCCCAGGCGGCGGGATTCCGTTCCCGCTTGCCGATTGTTTTGATCAGTTCCATTATAATGTTTTTGAGAGGAAATTTCCACAGTTATGCTGCCACATCTAAAAGAAAAGGGCGGAGCAATTGCTCCGCCCTTTTTAACCGGGAATTTTTCCCGCCGCGCGGCGCGCCACCAGCCAGAGGGGCGCCGCCAGCCAGAGCATCGGCAGGTCGCGCGCGGGCAGCTCCCCCCGGCCGGCCAGCACCACGCCCGCGAAGCTCCCGCAAAGGCAGGCCGCGAGCAGGAGCGCGAATCCCCGGGAGTCCGCCGCCGCGCGGCGCAGTGCCGGGCATGCCAGCAGGAGAAGGGCGGCGAGTCCGCAGGCCGCCGCCTTAAAGAGCGCGGTGAGCAGCAGCACGTCGGGGCGCTCCTTCTTCATCCAGAGGTAGTCCGCCCACTCGGCGCGCCGCTCGGAGAAGAGGGTCTCCCAGAAGGAGAAATCCGACCAGCGGGTCGGGATCAGATCCTGCGGGACCACCGGACGCACGCCCGCCAGCCAGAGGACGGCTATGGCAGCCGCGGCAGCGGCAATCCAGAGCAGTACGCGCTGGACCGGCCAGTCGCGGCGGGCGCGTGCACGGCCCAAAAAGCAGGCAGCAAGCGAACAGGCCGCCGTCAACGCGGGCAGCAGGCGGAAGAAGCGGGCGAGCGCCGCGAGGCCGCCGTACTGCACGGCGCGTTCGACGGACAGGCCGTGGCGCATGGTGAATTCCTCCGCGCGCCCGCGCGGGTTTTCCTCCCCCGAAAGATCGAGGGTGACGCGGTCGAACAGGGCCTCCGCAGAGGGGTCCGCCTCCGTGACAAGGGTGGCGTCCGGCGTGTCGAAGACGCCCCGGACGGTATAGTCCCTGCCGTCCCAGCGCACCTTCTGTCCCTCGGCGCGCGCGTCCCCGAAGAGGGAAAGCGCCGTCGCCCGGTCGATGAGGCAGCCCGCCCCCGTTTCGGGCGCGAGGGAGGGGCGCGCGTCCGGCAGGAGTAGGGCGCTCTCCCCCCACAGGGTGAGCGCCGACACCGTGCGCTCCCGTCCGAGCGCGGGGCTTTCGACCGTCTGCCCGTCCGCCTGCCGCCAGAGGGTGAAGCCGAGCGGGCTCTCCGCGCGCGCCTCGGCGGCCGCCATCTCCCGGGCGGCGGGGACGCCCACCGGCGCGCCGCCGATTTGGAGCGCGGCGCGCTCCCCGAGCGGCGAAACCACCCCCGCGAAGCGGCAGGCCCACAGGACCAGCGCCAGCAGGAGCGCCACCGGTCCCGCCAGGCGGCGCAGGGAGGCGGTCATGCGGTCTCCGGGCGGACCCGGTCGTTTTCGCGCACCGTCTTGTTGCCGCCCGTGATGATCCGGTCGTCGGTCGTGAGCGGCCCCTCGACCGCCGCGGTCGTCTCGTTGCGGTCGAGCAGCGTCACATTGAGCCGCTCGGCGCTCTGCTCCACGCCGAGCACCGACTCGGTCTCCCGCACCGCCAGGACGTAATACTGCTCGCCCTCCTTGTGCAGGGCCGAAACCGGCACCGTCGTGCGGTACTGCTCCGAACGCGTGGTCGCGGACATCATCGCGGACATCCCGGCCTCCCCCTTCCCGGCGGGGAGGGAGACCGTCACTTTCGCGCTGCCGTTTTTGTCCGCCAGCGCGGCGATGCTCTCCACCCTGCCGTCCGCGCGTTTGTGGCCCGGAAGCTCGAGCTTCACCTTGTCGCCCGGCGAGAGGTACTCCCGCTCGTCGTCGGTGATCTCGCAGGTGAAGCGGAGCCCCGCTTCCTCCCCGGCCAGCAGCGCCGCAGCCTCGTCCGCCGTCCGCTTTCCGGACGCGACGGAGAGCGCCGTCACCGCGCCGTCGACGGGCGCGCAGATTTCGCCGCCCGCTTCGGCGAGCGTCTGGAGCCGGGAGAGCTCGAGCTGGCGGAGCCGCACGTCGATTCCGAGCGTCGCCGCGCTGTTGTCCGGGTCTTTCAGCTCCAAATCCTCCAGCGCGCGTTCCGCGTCCACCTTCGCCCGGTTCTGGTCGCTCAGCGCCTCCTCGTAGGCGCGCTGCTTGGCGCGGTAGTCGTCCCGCAGCGCAATATAGGTCGGGTCGAGGTCCTCGTCGTCCTCCTCATCATCCACGTCGTTGTCGTTTTTGTAGTCGCGCAGCGCCTGCCGTGCCCGGCGGCGGTCCTCCCCCGCCTGCCTCAGCGCGAGGCGGCTGCGCTCCATCGCCATATCGTAGTCCTCCTGCGCGCGCAGGGCGGACAGCTCGGCCTTCTCCTCCCCCAGCGCGGCCTTCCGCTGCGCCTCCTGGAGCTGGAGCTGGGCGCGCTGGAGTTCGAGCTGCTTTTCCAGCACCTGCCGCGCGAGGTCGTCCGCGTCAAGGGTGAACAGCAGGTCGCCCGCCTTCACCCGCTGCCCCTCGCCGACGGCGACGCTTCCCACAAGAATCCCGCTTTCCGCCGTGACCGGGCGCTCTTCCGCCGGTTCGAGCCGCCCGTCCTTTTCCAGCGTGTGCGGGATGGCCGCGCGCGCGGGCTTTTCGGTCGTCACCTGCGCGACGGTCAGCGAATCGGCCGCGCGGGAGAGAACCGTGCAGGCCAGCATGAATACGAGGAAGCCCGCCAGCAGCCGCAGGACACGGCGCTGGACGGTGACCGGCGCGGAGCGGTCGGTTTTGTATGTAAAGATCGTTTTCAGATTCATCGGTTTCATTCCTTTATGCCCGCGGCGATAATTCCCTGTTCAAGGTAGCTCTGCCCGTAGAGGAAGACGAGGACCGCCGGGATGAGCGCCACCACCGAGGCGGCCAGCGCCAGGCCCGCGCGTCCCGCCGCGACCTGCGGCAGGTAGAGGGAGAGCGGCCAGAGCGATTTGGTCTTGAGGTAGGTCATCGGGGGTTCGATGAGGTTCCAGCAGTCGAGGAAGCCGAGCACCGCCGCCGACATCACGCCCCCCGCGCCGAGCGGCAGGCCGATCGACCAGAAGATGCGGAAGCTGCCCGCGCCGTCCAGCTCGGCAGATTCGATGAGCGCCTGCGGGATCCCCCTGAAAAACCGGTACATGATGAACACCGGGAAGGTGGAAAACGCGGCGGGCAGGATGATGCCCGTCAGCGTGTCGAGCAGGTCCAGCCGGTCGAGCACCAGATAGGTGGGCATCATCGTCACCTGGAAGGGCATGAGCATCAGCACGATATAGAGGGTGAAGAGCAGGTTTTTGCAGGGGAATTCGTGCCGGGCGAATCCCCACGCGGCGGGCACCCCCACCAAAAGCTGCCCGGCCAGCGTGCCGAGGGTGATCTTCACCGAGTTCCAGAACATGACGAAGAACCCGGGCGAATCGAGCAGCAGCTCCACATAGGGGCGCAGCGTCGGGTAGAGGGGGAGGAGGTTCCACCGCGCGAATCCCTCCCCGCCCGAAAGCACGGGCGCGAGGTTCGCGGTGAGCTCCGCCTCCCCCATGAACGAGCCGCCGGCCAGAAAGACGATCGGCAGCCACACCGCCGCCGATAAGACCAGCGGGAAGAGAAGCGGCAGGCTTTGTCGGATTTTACGCATCACGGCCTCCTTGCGCGGATGAAAAGATGGGGCGGGGCGGGAAACCGCGTCCGGCTCCGCCGGGCGCGCGGGCCGCGAAGCGGCCTGAAAACGGCTTCGCCGTTTGTTTCCCGCCCCCGCGGCGACGGGCGCGCGGCGGGCGGCTATTCCGTCTCCCACGCGCGCCGCAAAAGCAGGATGAGCAGCAGGATCACGAGCGCCACGAGCACTGCGGCCGCGGCGAGCTTATCCATCGACAGCTCGCGGAACCAGTTGCTGAAGAGGTGCTGGAGCAGGTACATGCTGCTGTGGGGGTAGTCCCCCGCCACGAGGTATGCCTCGCGGAAGACCTTGAAGGAATTGAGGAAGCTCAGCACCGTGATCGTGTAGAGGGAGGGCAGCAGGTTGGGAAGCGTCACCCGCGTGAAGGTCTTCCACGCGCCCGCCCCGTCGATCGCGGCCGCCTCGTAGATATCGGCCGGGATGTTCGCAAGTCCCGCCATCCACAGGATGACGTCGTAGCCGAGATTTTTCCAGATATAGCTGCCCACCAGCACCCAAAAGGCGGCGGGGCTCTGCATCCAGTCGGTCCCCCGCCCGCCGAACGCCGCGATCCACGAGTTGACGAGCCCGTCCGCGTGGAAGAGCGCCTTCCAGATCAGCACGATCGACGCGACGGGGATCGCCATCGGGATGAGGAGGGTGGTTTTGAAAAAGCCGGCGCGGCGGGGATTCCCGTAGAGGATGACCGCGACGAGCAGCGACAGGGAGATGAGCAGCGGCATGCAGAACGCCGCGAACCGCAGCGTGTTGCCCGCCGCGAGGCGGAACGCCCCGTTGGAGAAGACGTCCGCATAGTTTTTCAGCCCCACAAAGGCGCCGTTCATCGCCCCGGTGAAGGAGCGCCTGACCACCTCGAGGAAGGGGGCGAGCACGAAGACGCCCACCCCCAGAAAGCTTGGGAGGATGAAGAGCGGCCCCCGCATGCGTCCGGCTGTGCGGCTGTTCACGGCCCTACTCCGCAAGGTAGATGCCCAGCTTTTCACGCAGGGCCGTGACCGCCTCGTCGAGGGTCAGCGTCCCGTCGAAATAGCCCGCCGTCTCGTCGAGCACCATCTGCCTGACCACCTCGTCGGAGGCGGAGGGGGTGTCGAGCGCGGTGATCCAGTTCCTGGCGTTTTCCATGAACGCGTCGGAGGGCCAGGTCACCTGCAGCTCCATCGAAACCTCCTCCCCGTCCTCGTTGCTCCAGGTGGAGCTGTAGTACATGCCATCCTGGTCGTTCGGGTTCGGGTTGACGAAGCCGCCCGAGAAGGCCGCCGCGTTGACCGGCATTCCGTCGCCGAAGTCGTTTTTCTGCACCTGCTCGGAGAAGACGAGCGCGAGGAAGGCCCGCGCCATATCCGTCTGCCTGCTTGCCGCGTTGACGCCGAGGATGGTGCGCGGCACGAATACGCCCGCGGCCTGGCCGGGCAGCGGGGCGAGCTCTCCGCCGCCGCGTTTGGTGATGCAGGCGTCCGGCGCGGCGAGCGCCCCCACCGAATCGAGGCTCCCGGTCGCCGCGCCGAGCGCGTCGTGGGCCCAGCGAAGACCGTCCCACAGCAGGTCATAGGAGGAGACGCCGCCGGTATATTCAAAGGCGGCCTTGCTCTCCTCCGCCTGCTCGCCGGTGGCGCTGTCGTAGATCCGCTTGAGATCGGTCAGGAAGGTGCGGAACGCCTCCTCGTCCATCGAGCCGTCCGTCCGGAACCACGCGGGGGAGCAGACCGGATAGAAGAGGTCGATCATCGCGGGGGGATAGACGAAGCTGAGCGCGCCGCCGTGGATTCCGGGGAACCGCTCCGCCTGTGAAGCCAGCCAATCGGTGAGCGCGGTCAAATCCTTCGCCCGCGCGCCGTCCTCAGAGGCGAGGATGACCGGCACCGAGAAGCGCGCTGGCGCCGCGTAAATTTTGCCGTCGCCGGTTCGGAAGCTCTCCGCCTCGGCTTTCAGCCATTCGCCCGACGCGGCCTTTTCGCCAATCTCCTCGGAGAGGTCGAGCAGGACCCCCTTTTCGACGTAGCTGTCGATCGGCATGCCGTCGAGCACGAGCAGGTCGGGGCCCTTGCCGGCGAGCAGCTCGTTGGCCAGCGTGCGCAGCGCGTCCGACGCGGTCACCGCGTCGGCGCCCGTCAGCGCCACGTCATAGACCACGTGCACGTCGGGGTTCTGCCGCTGGAAGAGCCCCATCGCCTGGCGGATGGTCTTGTTGTCCCGCAGGGAGAAGACCCGCAGCTCCTTATCCGGCACCGTCGGGGTGTCCGCCGAATAGGTGTAGTTCATGAGCGTCCGGTCCATGTCGTCCGCGTAAAGCAGCAGCAGGCCGCCGTCCTCCCTGACGATCAGGTCGGTCGGCTTCAGCGCCGGCATATTGAGGGAACAGAGCTCCCCGTCGATCAGCCGCTCGGTCACCGCGCCGTCGAGCAGGTGCCGGTAGACACCCGTTTTGTCCGCGAAATAGACCGCCCCTCCCTCCGGGTCGGAGGCGAGCACCCGCTCGTACGACGCCGAAGTGCTCATCGTCGCGACCTTCTTTCCGTCCTCCTCAGACTGCTGCCCGACCGTGGAGAAGGAACCAGTCTGCTCCCCCGTCGTGAGGTCGTAGAAGACGACGAGGTCGCCGTCGGTCATCGCCAGCGTGTCCCCGAGGGTCGTATAGGAGATCGAATTGGCAAAGGTCTCCGGGTTATAGAGATGCTTGCATTCGCCGGTGGCCGGATCGAACTGCGCGAGGGAAAAGGCGCAGTCGGCGATGAGGTCGCCGTTGTCCGCCACCTGTAATCCCCGCGCGCCGATCGTGCCGTAGTCCATTTCCGCCTCCAGCGTGAAGCCGAGCTCCTCCACATTTCCCGCCGGGTCCACCCTGACGAACCTGGAATCCGGCATCTGCGGGCCCGGGTCCGATTCGTCGTCCCCGGCGTCCGCCCCGTCCGCGGCCTCCCCGTCGGGCGCGGAGGTCTCCGCGGGCGCGTCCTCCTCCCCGGCGGCCTCCATCTGCGCCATCAGCGCCTCAAATTCCTCCCGGGTCATCGGCATGTACTGCAGGTAGAGGCTGCCCTCCCTGTCCCATGCCGCCGCCTCGACGGTGAGCAGCTCGCCCAGATTCTCCAGCCAGGGGGCCTCCTCCTGCATCCAGCGCCTGCCGCCGTCCGTCGAGGTGTAGAGGTACCACTTGCCGAGCATCATCTCTTTGTCGAGGTTGCAGAGCAGCTTGATCGAGCCGTCGCCGGCGCGGTGGATGGCCGCCACGTAGCCCACGCCTTCAGGCAGCGTGTACTCCTCCTCGATATAGCGGCCCATCGCCGCCTGCCCGCCCGGGGCATCGCCGCCCGGCGCGGAGGGGGAATTGTCCCCGCAGGCGGAGAGCGCCAGCATCAAGCCCGCGAGCGCCAGCGCGCCCAGCCGTTTCAGTAGCTTTCCCATATAATCAGATCCTCCAAACTGGTTGTTGGTTTTTTCCTACCGCTACTCTATCACCCGAATCTCTAAATTTTCTCCAAGAATTTAAAGAAATTTTCCAGATTCCCGTGCTATACTACAATCAGGAACGGTGGGAACCCACCGCACGGAGGATATCAGTATGCGGATTCTGCTTGTGGAGGACGATGTGAAATTGTGCGAGGCGGTCGCCTTCGCGCTGAACGAGGAGGGGTACGAGGTCGACGTTTGCCACGACGGCGACGACGGCCTGCGCTGGGCCCGCGAGGGCGCGCACGACCTCATCCTGCTCGACCGGATGCTCCCGGTCATGGACGGCGTAGCCGTCCTGCGCAGGCTGCGCGCAGACGGCGTCGCCACCCCCGTCCTGCTCGTCACCGCGCTGGGCAGCGTCGGGCAGCGGGTCGAGGGGCTCGACGCGGGCGCGGATGACTACCTCGTCAAGCCGTTCGCCGTGGAGGAGCTGCTCGCGCGGGTGCGCGCCATGTGCCGCCGCCCCCGCCGCTGGGAGAGTTCCGACGTGATCGAATACGGCGACGTCGTCTTCGACGCCGCCAAAAAATCCCTGCGCGGCTCGTCGGGCGGCTGCGCCCTCTCCAAGCGGGAGGCCGCCCTGCTCGAAACCCTGCTCAAAAACCCCGGTCAGACCCTGCCGCGCGCCGTGCTGCTCACCCGGGTGTGGGGGCCTGACGCGGGCGTGGAGGACGGCAACCTCGACAACTATATCCACTTCCTGCGCCGCCGGCTCCGCTCGGTCGGCAGCCGCATCCTCATCCAGACGGTGCGCGGCGTAGGCTACCGGCTGGAGGAAGGCGATGTTTAGGCGGCTGCGCGTCCGGCTGACCGTCGTGTGCGCTTTCGTCACCAGCGTCATCCTCATCGGCATGGCGGTTACCTCCTTCCAGATTTCCGCCTACCAGCTCCGCCAGCGGGCGGACGAGTCCTTTGCCAACGACCTCTCCGCCATCCTCAGTCACCTGGGCGGCCAGCGCGTCCTCGACCACACCTGGCTTTCCCAGACCGAGGCGGGTGGCCTGCTGCTCTGCATCGAGGACGCGGGCCAGCCCCTCCTCTACCGCGGAAGCTGGACCGCCCCCTTCCGTCAGGAGGTGTCCGGCCGGGTCAAGCAGACGGCGCTGGACCGCTTCGGCTTCGACGCGGACAAGCCTCCCGACACCCAGCTTCACCCCCGTACCCTCACCTTTTCCTACGCCGATCCCGTCCTCGGGACCTGCCACGCCGCCGTCGCGTCGGTGCCGATTCCCGGCGGGTGGGTCTCCCTCGCCCTCGTCAAGCCCAAGGCGCCCGAGCAGGCCCAAACCGCCCGGCTGAGCTGGGCCTTCACCGGGCTGTCGGCCGCCGCCGTGCTGCTGCTCTCGGTCTTCTGGTGGTTTTTCGTCAAGTTCGCCATCCGGCCGGTCGAGGAGAGCCGCCGCCGCCAGATGGAATTCGTCTCGGCGGCCTCCCACGAGCTGCGGGCCCCCCTTGCGGTCATCGGCACGAGCGCGTCGGTCATGCGGCGCGCCGGCCCCGAGCAGGCCGACCGCTTCGCCCGGACGATCTCGCAGGAGTGCTCCCGCATGTCGCGGCTGGTCGACGACATGCTCATGCTCGCCAGCGCGGACAACAGCAGCTGGTCGGTCCAGAAGGAGGAGACGGACCTCGAAACCCTCCTGCTCGACGCGGCCGAATGGTTCGAGCCCGCCGCCGCGGAAAAGCACATCCATATCTCCGTCTCGCTGCCCGAGCAGACGCTTCCCCGCTGCCGCTGCGACCAGCAGCGCATCCGGCAGGTGCTCTCGGTCCTCGTGGACAACGCCGTCAGCTACGCGGGGGAGGGGGGCAGGGTTGTGCTCTCCGCCGGGTGGAAGCGCGGCTGGTTTTCCATCCGCGTGTCCGACAACGGCCCCGGCATCCCCGACGGGGAAAAAGCGCGCGTCTTCGACCGCTTCTACCGCGCCGACAGGGCCCGCAGCGGCCGCGAGCACTACGGGCTGGGGCTGTCGATCGCACGGGAGATCGCCGCGCTCCACCGCGGGCGCCTCACGGTCGGCGACACGCCGGGCGGCGGTGCGACCTTTACCCTTTCGCTGCCGGGCGGAAACGCGGAATCATAAAACAAAGGGCGCACCTTCCGGTGCGCCCTTTGTTTTGGAGAATTAGGAGATTATTTACCCAGGAAAGGGTGGAGAAAGCATTTTAGACGGCGGCGTCCGCCGCGGGGATGACCTCCCGGCGGCTCTGCGCGACCGCTTCGAGATGCGCGCGCAACTGCTCGGGCGTGACGTCGACATGGTCGAGGTCGACCGAAAGCTGCTCATGGTATTTGGCGTTCACCTGGTCGACGACGTCCTGATATTCCGAACGGTCCGCGCCGCACCCGCCGAGGAGCAGGCCCCCCGCGATCATCAGGGCGAGGCATCCGAGAATCAGCGCGCACCAGGAGAGCAGGTGATCTGCAAGCAGCTTTTTCATTCGGGCGACCTCCTTTCCGGTACTGTGGCCTTTCTATCTATCATAACGATCCGCAAGGCCAAATACGGACAGTTTTTGTAAAAAAATCCTCCGAAAAACCGCACAAACTTTTCGTGAAAATTTTATGAGATCTGCTGTCCCGCCGCGACCGGCTGCCCGGCGCAGACACAGATCTTTTCCACCGCGCGGCGCAGGCGCATACCGGCCGCCCACTCGGACATCCCCAGGATGCGGGCGATCTCGCAGACCGAGAAGTTCTGCACCGCCGACAGGACGACCAGCTCCCGGTCCTCGAAGCCGAGCGCGCTCAGCTGTTCGAGCAGCGCGGCGCCCCGCGCGTCCACATCTTCCGCCAGCGCGGCGGAATACTCGGCGGGCCCCCGGTCAGCCCGCTCGCACATCCTGCACAGGCGGCGCGCCGCCTCGACCCCGAAGGTCCGCTCGTCCGCCGGGCAGACGGCCGCGGCCGTCCGGGTGAACGCCTCCCCCGCCGCGCGGGCGGCGGCTTGGCCGTCCCCAAGCAGATAGAGGGCCGCATGGTAAAGCTGGGGCAGAAAACGCCTGTAAAGCCGGTCGAACTGCTGTTTGCCCATCGGTTGCCGCTTCATTTTGCGTCCCTCCTTCCGATTTTCCCGCCTGGTAAATGGTTCTATCTCTTTAACCATATTTCCCATGGATATGGGACACTCTTCAGAGGAAAATTTTCTCCGCGGACACAAATCCGGGGCGGGCTTCCGCCCGGTTCCCGCCGCCCCTCGCCTCCCGGGAAATATTGTACCGCTGTACTAATGATATTAGTACTATCATACACCATAATTTCCTGCGTGTCAAGCCGGGGG
>NZ_CABUCJ010000031.1 GCF_902490045.1 uncultured Anaerotruncus sp. | reverse complement strand
AGCCGCTCGGCGGTCCTGAAGTCGCGCGCCTCGTCCGAGCCGTAAAGCCCCGTCATCATCTGGAGCCCCAGCTCGAACCCGGCCTCCCGCACAAGCCGCGCGGCGCGCTCCACGTCGGCGGCGGTGTGGCCGCGCCGGTTTTTCATGAGCACCCCGTCGTCCATGCTCTGCGCGCCGAGCTCGACGGCGGTCACCCCGTACCGCCGCAGGAGGTCCAAAACCTCCCCGTCGACCGCGTCGGGCCGGGTGGAGACCCGGATTCCCCGGAACGCGCCGCCCACAAAGGGGGCCGCCGCTTCGAGCAGCTCGAGCATGTAGGCACGGTCGATGGCGGTGAAGCTGCCGCCGAAAAAGGCGATCTCCGCGTCGGTATCCGCTCCCGCGAGCGAGCGCGCCGATTCGGCGCAGAGCGCCGAGACCGATTCCCCCGTCGGGGCCTCCCGCGCGCCCGAGATGCTTTTCTGGCTGCAGAAGCTGCACCGCCTCGGGCAGCCCGCGTGGGGGACGAAAACCGCAAGGTTCGCGTGTCTCACGGGCACTCGCCCATCAGGCGCAGCGCCTCGCGGGCGGCCGCCTGCTCGGCGCTCTTCTTGCTGCCGCCGCGCCCGCTGCCGATCACGTTGCTGTTGAGGTGCACCTCGACCACAAAGGACTTGTTGTGGTCGGGGCCGGACTCCTCGACGAGCGCGTAGGACAGCCGCTCCTCGGGGTTCTTCTGGATGATCTCCTGGAGCATCGTCTTGTAGTCGGTGAAGGCGAACTCGTCGCGGTGCTCGAGCGTGTCCACGACGAAGCCGAGCACAAACCTGCGCGCCGGCTCTATCCCCCCGTCAAGGTAGACCGCCGCGAGCAGCGCCTCAAACGCGTCGGCCAGAATCGATGGGCGGGTGCGTCCCCCCATCATCTCCTCGCCGCGGCCGAGTTTGAGGTAGTCCCCCAGCGAAATCTGCCGTGCAAATTCACAGAGGGATTTTTCGCACACCATCGCGGCGCGCAGCTTGGTGAGGTCCCCCTCCGCGAGGTGGAAGGTGTGGAAGAGGTAGTCGGAAACGATGATCGAAAGCACCGCGTCCCCCAAGAACTCCTGCCGCTCGTTGCTCGAGAGGTTTTTCTTCATCTCGTTGGCATAGGAGGAGTGGGTCAGCGCGATGTCGAGGTATTTGCGGTTCTGGAAGGCGTAGCCGATCCGCTCCTCGAGCGGGGCCGTGTCCTTTACATGTGCTTCCATCTCAGCCCTCCGTCCGGTTGTCCGCGGCGTTTGCCCTGAGCTGCGCGAGCGCGCCGCTGATCTCGCTGATCACGCCCCGCTCGGTGTACTCCTTGGCCTGGCGGATCGCGTTTTTGAACGCCTTGGCGTTCGAGCTGCCGTGCGCCTTGATGACCGGCTTGGAGATGCCCATCAGCGGCGCGCCGCCGTACTCGGTGTAGTCCATCTTCTTTTTGAAGGAGAGCACGCCCTTGCTCAGGAAGACCGCGCCGATCTTGGAGGCCGCATTGCGGAAGAGGATGCCCTTGAGCTCCCTGGAAAACCACGAGCCGAGCCCCTCGGTCAGTTTCAGCACGACGTTGCCGACGAAGCCGTCCGCCACCGCCACGTCGCATTTGGTGAAGGGCAGGTCTCGCGGCTCGACGTTGCCGATGAAGTTGACCGGCGCGTGCTGCATCATCCGGTAGGCGTCGATCTGTAATTCGAGCCCCTTATTCTCCTCCGTGCCGATGTTGATGATGCCGACGCGCGGACGCTCGACGCCCAAGACATGCTCCATGTAGGCGCTGCCCATGATGCCGAACTGCACGAGCATCTCGGGGCGGCACTCGGCGTTCGCGCCCATGTCGAGCAGCAAGTAGCAGCCGTCCTGCGAGGGGATGACGGTCGCGAGCGCGGCGCGCTTGATCCCCTTGATGCGCTTGACGAAGAGGGACGCGCCCACGACGATCGCGCCCGTGCTCCCCGCCGAGACGAAGGCGTCCCCCTCGCCCGAGGCGAGCATCTTCAATCCGACCGCCATCGTGCAGTCGTCGTACGACTTGACCACCTCGGTCGGGTCGACCTCTACCGGAATGACCTTCTCCACGTCGGTGATCGAGATGCGGTCGAGCGGAATCCGGTTCTTTTGGCACACCTCGCGGATGGTTTTTTCGCTCCCGCAGGCGATGATGTCGACGCCGTACTCCTTCACGGCCATGGCGCAGCCCCTGAGGACCTCGAGCGGCGCGTTGTCGCCGCCGAAGGCGTCCACAATGATTCTCATGATTACAAGACCTCCTGTTCTTCCTGCAAAACCTCCCGCAGGCGGCCGAGCCCCCGCTCGGCGATCATCTGGTAGCGCTGCTGCTTGTCCCGCACCCGTTCGCCGAGCGGGGGCAGCAGCCCCATATTGCAGCCCATCGGCTGGAACTCCGCGACGCTTTCGTCGCTGATGTAGGCGCACAGCGCCCCCGACATCGTGTCGCGCGGAAGTTCCAGCGCGGGCAGCCCGCGCAGCCTGCGCGCAAGCTGCTTCCCTGCTAGGATTCCCGACATGGCCGACTCAATATACCCCTCCACGCCGGTAATCTGCCCGGCAAAGCAGATTCTTTCCTCCCCGCGCAGCCGGAAGGCAGCGTCCAGCAGGCGGGGCGAATCGAGAAAGGTGTTGCGGTGCATCACGCCGTACCGCGCGAATTCCGCCCGCTCAAGCCCCGGGATCATCGAAAAGACCCGCTTCTGCTCCCCGAATTTGAGGTTCGTCTGGAAGCCCACGAGGTTGTAGAGGCTCCCCTCGCGGTTTTCCCGCCGCAGCTGCACGACCGCCCACGGGCGGTGTCCGGTGCGCGGGTCGCGCAGGCCGACCGGCTTGAGCGGCCCGTAGCGGATGGTGTCCGGGCCGCGCCGCGCCATGATCTCGATCGGCATGCAGCCCTCGTAGACCTTCTCCTCCGGGCGGTCGAAGCTGTGCAGCGGCGCGCCCTCGGCTTGGAGCAGCGCGTCGTAGAACCGCTCGTACTCCTCCCTTGTAAAGGGGCAGTTGATATAGTCGTCCTCCCCGCGGCCGTAGCGCGCCGCGAAAAAGACCCGCTCCCGGTCGAGCGAATCGAAGGTGACGATCGGCGCGGCCGCGTCGTAGAAGCTCAGCGAACCGCCGCAGCGCGCCTCGATGTCGGCCGCGAGCGCGTCGGAGGTGAGCGGCCCCGTCGCGACGATCACATTCCCCTCCCCGGGGATGCGCGCCACCTCGCCGGGGACGATCTCGATCCGTTCGTGCGCGCGGACGCGCGCCGTCACGAGCGCGGAAAACGCATCCCGGTCCACGGCAAGCGCGCCGCCCGCCGCCACGCTCGTTTCCTCTGCGCAGGCGACGACCAGCGAGCCCATCATACGCATCTCTTCCTTGAGCATCCCCGCCGCCGAGCCGATGCGCTGGGCCTTGAGCGAGTTGGAGCAGACCAGCTCCGCGAAATTTTCGCTGTGGTGTGCGGGGGAAAACTTCCGCGGCTTCATCTCGTGAAGCCGCACCGGAATTCCCGCGTTCGCCAGCGCCCACGCGGCCTCGCAGCCCGCGAGCCCCGCGCCGATGACCGCGACCGGCGTCATTCCTCGTCCGCGTCCCCGGCGGAGGACTTCCCTTTCACCGGCCGCGCGTAGTCGCAGCCCTCCTTGAGGCAGTGGATGAGCGCGCCGCGCCCCGTCTTCTGGAAAAGGGCCGCGCCGCATTTGGGGCAGGGCTCCGAAAGCGGTTTGTCCCACGTCATGAACTTGCACTCAGGGAAATGCTCGCAGCCGTAGTAGCCCTTGCCGTTCTTCGACTTTTTGGCGAGCACCTTGCCGCCGCACACGGGGCAGAGCCCGCCCGTCTCCTTGACGATCTTCTTGGTGTTGCGGCACTCGGGGAAGCCCGGGCAGGCGAGAAATTTGCCGAACCGGCCGGTCTTGATGACCATCTTGCGCCCGCACAGCTCGCAGACCACGTCGGTCTCCTCGTCGGGGACCTTGACGCGGGTGCCCTCCATATTCTTTTCCGCCGTCTCGAGCGTCGTCATGAAGTCCCCGTAGAAGCCGTCGAGCACCTGGGTGTAGCTCTCCTTGCCCTCCTCGACCTCGTCGAGGCTCTTTTCCATATTGGCGGTGAAGTCGATGTCGACGATCTTGGAGAACTGCTCCTCCATCAGCTTGGTCGTCACCTCGCCCAGCGCGGTCGGCTTGAGCGCCTTGCCCTCCCGCTCGACGTAGCCGCGCGCCAAAATCGTCGTGATCGTCGGCGCGTAGGTGCTCGGGCGGCCGATGCCGTTCTCCTCGAGCGTCTTGATGAGGGAGGCCTCGGTGTAGCGCGCGGGCGGCTGGGTGAAGTGCTGGTTGGGGGTGAGCTGCTTGAGGGCGAGGACGCCGCCCGTCTCAAGCGGCGGTAGCGCCGCGGAATTCTCATCGTCCGAGTCCTTGGACTCCTCGTAGAGCACCGTAAAGCCATCAAACTTTACCGTGAAACCGGACGCCTTGAACAGGCAGTTCGCGGCATTGATGTCGACCGCCACAGTGTCGAGCAGGGCGTTGGCCATCTGGCTGGCGATGAACCGCTCCCAGATAAGCTTGTAGAGCTTATACTGCTCGGCGCTGAGGTCCTTCTTGACCTTTTCGGGGGTCAGCGTCGGGTCGGACGGACGGATCGCCTCGTGCGCGTCCTGCGCGTTCTTCTTGGATTTGAAGACGCGGCGGGTCCCCGGCAGGTACTCCTTGCCGTAGGTCTCGGTGATGTAGGCTTTGGCGACGTCGGCGGCCTCGTCGGAGATACGCAGGCTGTCGGTACGCATGTAGGTGATGAGGCCCGTCGCGCCGATCCCCTCGATCTCGACGCCCTCATAGAGCTCCTGCGCGATCTTCATCGTGCGGCGGGACTGGTAGCCGAGCCGCCGGGAGGCCTCCTGCTGGAGGGTCGAGGTGATAAACGGCGGCGCGGGGGATTTTTTGCGGACCCCTTTTTTGACGCCCGCGACGGTGTATTCCGCTCCCTCGAGGGATTCGATGATCTTTTTGGCGCTCGCCTCGTCCGGGATGCCGGCGAGCTCGAGCTTTTTGCCGTCGATCGAATAGAGCTTGGCCGGGAAGGGCTTTTTCGCATGGCCCTTGGCGGCGAGCAGCGCGTCGATCGACCAGTATTCCTGCTGCTTGAAGGCGCGGATCTCCTCCTCGCGGTCGAGGATGATCCGCACCGCCACCGACTGTACGCGTCCGGCCGACAGCCCCTTGCGCACCTTGCGCCAGAGGAAGGGGCTGATCTTGTAGCCGACGATGCGGTCGAGGATGCGGCGCGCCTGCTGCGCGTCCACGAGCTTTTCATCGATCGTGCGCGGATGCTCCATGCCGTAATGCACGCCGCTCTTGGTGATCTCGTTGAAGGTGACGCGGTTCTGCTCCTTCATGTCGACGCCGAGCATCTGCGCCAGGTGCCAGGAGATCGCCTCCCCCTCGCGGTCCGGGTCGGTCGCGAGGTAGATGGCGTCGCTCTTCTTGGCGGCCTTTTTGAGGTCCTTGATGAGATCCTCCTTGCCCTTGATGTCGACGTACTGCGGCGCGAAGCCGTTGTCCACGTCGACACCCAGCTTGCTCTTGGGCAGGTCGCGGACATGCCCCATCGAGGCGACCACCTCAAACCCCTTCCCGAGGTATTTCTTTATCGTTTTCGCCTTTGCGGGCGACTCCACGATGACAAGATTGGACAACTTGTAACCATTCCTTTCCCGGGGAAACTCCCCTCTATCAATAAACGCGCCCACGCGCAGTCAATTTCAATTGGAATCCGGCGCTCCCGCCAGGTATCTTCCGCCCGGTAGCGCCCGCACCAGCCCGAAGAGCTCCAGCTCGGTCAGGGCGGCCAGCGCCTGCGCGGCGGTGAGTCCCGCGCGCCCGGCGAGCGGCTCCGCGCCCTCCGGCAGATCGCCGAGCACGGCGTAGAGGGCCCTGGCCTCCTCCGAAATCCCCAGCTCCCCGAGTTCCGCCGGCTCCGGCCGGCCGGCCATCGGGGCGGCCTCCTGCGCCACCATGAGCGGCGAAGCCTCCCCCATGCCCGGGCGCGGCACCCTGCGCGGCCCGTTTAAAGGCCGCTCGTCTGCTTCCCGCCCGGCGGCGCGGATTTTCCGCACCACCGTCTGCGCGTCAATCCCGGCCGGGAAGCGGCCGATATAGTCCTCCAGGATGCTGTAGACGTTCAAAACGAGCTTGGCGCCGTCCTTGATCAGCCGGTTGCACCCGGTCATGCTCGGGTCGAAAATCTCGCCCGGCACCGCGAAGACGTCCCGGTTCTGGTCGAGGGCGTGGCGCGCGGTATTGAGCGCGCCGCTCTGTTCGGGGGCCTGCACCACCACGACGCCCGCGGAGATGCCCGAAAGCAGCCGGTTGCGGATGTTGAAGTTGTAGCGCTGCGGGCGTTCCCCGAAGGGGAATTCGGTCATCAGCACGCCGCCCGCGTCGAGGATGCGCCGTTTGAGGCCGCGGCTTTCGCTCGGGTAGTCGACGTCGAGCCCGCAGGCGAGCAGGCCGACCGAACGCCCGTTCGCGGCAAGGGCTCCATCGTGGGCAGCGTAGTCGACGCCCACCGCGAGCCCGCTGGCCACGGTGCAGCCCACGGAGGCGAGGTCGTGGGCGAGGCGCTGCGCGCACCGTTCGCCGTAATCGGTCGAGGTCCGCGTCCCCACCAGCGTGAGGACCAGCTCCTCCCGCAGGCCGCGCAGGTCGCCCAGTACATATAATACACACGGCATACCGTCGATATTTGTCAAAGCCTCGGGATAATCGGGAGAGTCCGGGGTGATTACGCCGCACCCGCAACGGCGGGAGAGGCGCAGGGCCTCCTCCGCTCTTCTGAGGTCGGTCGAACGGATGCGCTCGATCTCCTTGGGCGCGAAGATTCCCGTGGCGCGCAGCTCCTCCAGGCCCATGCGGTAGAGCTCTTCGGGCGAACCGATCTCCCGGATCACCCGGTCCGCCTTGACGCTGCCCGCGCCGAGCGCCTCCTGCAGCCAGATCCAATAGAGCCCGTCCGCCATGCCGCGCACCCCCGAAATCAGTCTAACGGTACATTTCCCACAGGAAGACCCCCGCCGCCATCGCGGCGTTGAGCGATTCGCTGCCCGGCTCCATCGGGATGACGAGGCTTCCGGTGCAGCGGCCGATCACGCCGTCGTCCAGCCCGCCGCCCTCGTTTCCGATCACGACGGCGCAGCCGCCTTCGCCGAGCGAAACCTCCCGGAGGGTCTTCGCGTCCCGCCGAAGGGCGGCCGCCCAAACGGGCACGCCCGCCGCCTTCAGCGCGTCGATCCAGCCGCCGAGGTCGTCCGTCACCGCGGCGGGCACCCGGAAGACGCCGCCCATCGACGCACGCAGCACCTTGGGGCTGTAGAGGTCGGGGCAGTCGTCCGAAAGAAGGACGCCGCCGATCCCGAAAGCCGCCGCCGTGCGCAGAATGGTGCCCAGATTGCCCGGGTCCTGCAGCGAGGAAAGCAGGAGAAATTTGCCGTTACTGCTTATTTTAACAGGTTGCGTCCCGTTGTCAAGCATGCGGAAAACGCCGAAAACGCCCTGCGGGCTGACCGACTGGGCGAGCTTGTCCGCCACGGCCGGGGTGATGCGGCAGAAGGTCTCCGCCGCGAGCGCAACGGGCGAAAGGGTATCGAACGCGGCGTCGAACGCCTCCCCGGTGGCGAAGAGCTCGACGGGGAGATATCCCGCCGCGAACGCCTCCCCGGTGAGCTTGGCCCCCTCGGTCACGAAGAGGCGCTCCTCATAACGCGCCCTGCGGGAGCCCGCAAGCCGGACATACCGCTTGACGGAAGGGCTCTGGCGCGAAGTGATCTCTTTTTCTGCCACGGCGGGCACCTCCTTCCCCTACATACAAAAGATACGCCCGCGCGGATGCGCGCGGGCGTATGCGGTTCCTATTAGAGGGCGGCCTTCGCCTGCTCGACGAGCGCGGTAAACGCCGCGGCGTCGTTGATCGCGATCTCCGAAAGCATCTTGCGGTTGAGCTCCACGCCCGCCTTCTTGAGGCCGTTCATGAAGGTGCTGTAGTTGACGCCGTTCATGCGGCAGGCCGCGGAGATGCGGGTGATCCACAGCTGGCGGAAGTTGCGCTTTTTCTGCTTGCGGCCGATGAAGGCGTAGTTGCCCGACTTCATCACCTGCTGTTTGGCCATTTTAAAGAGCTTGCTCTTGGCGCCAAAGTAGCCTTTGGCAAGCTTCAGTGTCTTTTTCCTTCTCTTGCGGGTCATCATTGCGCCCTTAACACGAGCCATATCTATTTACCTCCGTCTGTTTCCGATTATTTGTAGGGAACGAGCAGCTTGATCGTCGCCACGTTGGTCTTGTCGGCATAGGCGCCTTTACGCAGACGGCGCTTGCTCTTGGCGGTCTTTCCGTGCCCGTTGAGCAGGTGGCTCTTATAGGCGTGCGCACGTTTCACCTTTCCGTTCTTGGTAAGCTTAAAGCGCTTTTTGGCACCGGTGTGGGTCTTCAGCTTAGGCATTTTTGTTTCCTCCCTTAATATTGGTTGCGGGCTTCGGTGAGATAAACATCACCATGCTGCGGCCCTCGAGCTTCGGCTGTTTCTCAACGTTGCCGACCTCGGCCACCGCTTCGGTGAAACGCTTCATGATGCTCGTCCCCAGCTCGGGATGCGCCATCTCGCGGCCGCGGAATCGCAGGGACGCCTTCACCTTATCCCCGCCCTCAAGGAACTTGATGGCGCGGTTCACCTTGGTGTTGAAATCATTGGTGTCGATGTTCAGAGAGAGGCGGACCTCCTTGATCTCGATCACCTTCTGATTTTTCCTTGCTTCCTTCTCCCGCTTCGCCTGCTCGAATTTGTACTTGCCGTAGTCCATGATCTTGCAGACGGGCGGCGTGGCCTGAGGAGCGATCTTCACGAGGTCAAGGTTCTTTTCGATCGCCATGTTCTGGGCCGTCGCAAGCGGCACAACGCCGAGCTGTTCCCCCTCCGTGCCGACCAGACGCACTTCCTTGTCCCTGATCTCCTCATTGATGAGCAATTCCTTGCTGCTAATACGAAACACCTCCAAAGCCTTTTTTGCATTGCATTGAAAACGAGCGTGGGCAGAAACCGCCCACGCTCGTCGAATCAACCACAGTCTCCCCCGCAGGGGAAATCGCTATTGACCAGCCGCCCACCGGCGGCGAGGTGAGAACAGAAACTGCTCTACTTTGTTTACCGAATTATGATACCACGATAATCAGCCCGTGTCAACACCTAAATGACGATTTCCTTTGACAGCGCGAAGGAGTAGAGCACGCACTCCCTGACCGGCATGCCCAGCGCGCCGCCGAGCACCTTCCGGTAGAGCTCGAGCTGCACCCGGTAGCGTTCGACCAGCTCCGCGGGCGTTTTGACCTGGTCGGTCTTGTAGTCGACGATCACCGCGCCGCCCTTTTCCGCAAAGACACAGTCCGCCACCCCCTGGACCGCCGTCCTGCCGCCCGCGTCAAAGAGGCCGGTGTACTCCCCGAGCGTCTCCTTCCCCACCTCGGCCAGAAAGCGCAGCTCCCGCCACACCCTGTCCGCGCGGAAGATGCGCCCCGCCAGCGGCGAGCGAAAGAACGCCGCGAGCTTCCCGGCGTCGATCGCGTCCGCCTCCTGCCGGGAGAGGAAGCCCTCCCGCGCCATCCGTTCGAGCTCGGCGCAGACGTCCTCCGCCGCGGCGCGGTAGTCGGAAAACTGCATGAACTTGTGGAGCGCGCTGCCCCGCTGCGCGGCGGTGAGCCCCCGCTCCTGCAAAAAGGCAGGGCGTCCCGCAAAGCGGTAGCTCCTGGCGAGTTCCCCCTTGGAGATCTGCGAAACGGCCATCTTGGTGGGAATCCGGGTCTCGGGCGCAAAGGGATAGCGCCAGGCGAGCCTCCGCTCCAGCGCCTCGGTGAGCGCCGGGTCGGGCGGGGGAAGCGCCTCCCCCGCCGCATCCGCCGTTTCGGGCGGGTCGCCCTCCACCGGCAGGATCGAGACGGAGAGTTCCGCCTGCGCCGGGACGGGGTCGGCCTCGACGCCGTACTGCGCGAGCAGGCCGGCCGCGCCGGGGTGGTGGACCGCAGCCATCAAAACCCAGTCGAGGCAGCTCGCCGCGCCGCGCACCTGGTAGGGCGGCAGCTTGCCGTTTTCCTCCGGCGCGGACGCCAGCCCCGCGAGTTTCTCCCCCGGCTTGGAGAGCGTCCCGGTCAGGATGAGCCGCTGCTTTGCGCGGGTGAGCGCCACATAGAGCACCCGCAGCTCCTCCGAGAGCATCGAACGCTCGATCGCCAGCCGCAGCGCCTGCATCGGCACGGTGGAAAACTGCGTCTGCAGCCTGGGGTCTCGGCGCACGCAGGCGAACCCCAGCTCGGTGTGCAGCAGCGTGCTGCCGTTTAAATCCTGGCGGTTAAACTGCTTGGCGCAGTCGCAGAGGAAGACGACGGGGAATTCCAGCCCCTTCGAGCGGTGGATGCTCATGATCCGCACGACGTCCGCCTGCTCCGACAGGCTCGCGGCGGGCGCGAAGTCGCCTCCCCGCTCGATCAGCCGGTCGACGAAGCCGACGAAGCCCGAAAGCCCCCGGTAGCCGCTCGCGTGGTAGTCGCAGGCGTACTGCACAAGCAGCAGCAGGTTCGCGCGGCGGGAGGCGCCCATCCGCATCACCTGCGCCTTTGCGAGGCAGCCGCACTCGTCGTAGACGCGGCGGATGACCGCGTCGGCGGTCGCGCCCGCCGCGAACCGCCGCAGCCGCGCGAGCGTCTCGCAGAATTCACGGCAGTGCGCGTCCCCCTCCCCGGCGCGCTTCTGCACCGCCGTGTAGAGGGGCGCGCGCCGGTCGGCGAGACGGATATGGGCCATCTCGTCGGCGGTAAAGTCGAAAAGGACGGACATCATCGCCGCCGCGAGGTCGACGTCGAGCAGGGGGTTGTCGATCACCCGCAGCAGCGCGACGACCGGCGCGACCTCCCTTGAGGTTAAAAAGCCGCTCTTCGGCTCCGCCCAGACGGGCACGCCCCGTTTTTGCAGCGCTTCCAGGTAGGTCTGCGCCCGCCCGGAGGGGGAGCGCAGCAGGATGCAGATATCCGACGGGCGGATCTTCCGCAGGGCGTCACCCTCCGCGACGAGCTCCCCGCGCTCGAGCATCCCGGCGATCTCATCGGCGGCGCAGTCCGCCTCGACCTGTACGCGGGTCCGCTCCCCCGCGTAGCCGGTGAGGTCCAGAAGGCGCAGTTCGCACCCGGCGGGGGTCCCCTCGGGGAAGCTCCCGCCGGGGATGAGCGCCTCCTCCCCGTTGTAGTCGATCTCGCCGATCTCCTCGCTCATGAGCAGCGAAAAGAAGAAGTTGACGCTCCCCGTCACCTCCGGCGCGCTGCGGAAGTTCTTCCCGAGCGTGATCCTCGCCGGGAACTGCTTGCCGTCGTAGGGGGCGTAGCGTTTTTTCTTCTCCATGAAGAGCTCGGGGCAGGCCTGGCGAAAGCGGTAGATGCTCTGCTTGACATCCCCGACGAGGAAGAGGTTCCGCTCCTTTTGCGAGACGGCGCGGAAGATGATCTCCTGCGCCGCGTTGGTGTCCTGGAACTCGTCGACAAGCACCTCGTCGTAGCGCTCCGACACCGCCCGGGCCAGCGGGGTCTTGACGTACCCCTCTCCCGCGGGCCGCACGAGCAGCGCGATCGCGTACTGCTCCATATCGGAAAAATCCATCAGGTTTTTCTGCTGCTTCTGCTCGGTGAACGCCCGGTCGAACGCCTCCACCAGTTCAAAGAGGGTCTCCACCATCGGGCGCAGGTCGGCGACGTCCTCGGAGAACTCCGCCGCCGTGGCGCAGAACTGCCGGTCCCGCAGCGCCTCGACGATTCCCCGGACGCTCTTGCGCAGCGCCTGCGCCGCCCCCTTGCGGGGGTCGTCCCCCCGGACGGGGCGCAGCTTCTCAAAGACGAAGCTCCCGAGCCGCGCGCAGGTCCCGTCCCAGTCGCGCGCCGCGACCGACTCCCGCACCCGCTCGAGCTGCCGCAGGTCGGCCCGCAGCGCGCCGCCGTAGGCGCTCTCCAGCGTCCCGTCCTCCTCCGCGAGGGCGAGCGCGCGCCGGGAGAGCGCGCAGGCGTACCCGAGCGCGTCGGCGGCGTAGCCGAGGATGCACTTGCCCCAGATCGAATCGGCGACCGGCACCCCCTCATTATAATAGGAGAGCTTCGCCTCCATCCAACTGCGGTAAAAGGGGTGGGAGCGCACGAAGTCGTAGAGGGAGAAGAGGGTGGTAAAGACTCGGCTGTCGTCCCGCCCGGTGCTGAGCAGCTCGACGAGGCGGGCAAACCGTCCGCCGTCCTCCCTCGAGAAGAACTCCTCCACCACGCCGCGCGCGCAGTCCCGCCGCAGGACCTCCAGCTCCTTCTCGTCCCCCGTGCGGATGTTGGAGGCGACGCCGAGCAGCTGGAAGTTCTGCCGGATGAGTTCGCCGCAGAAGGCGTGGATCGTGCTGATCTGCGCCCGCCCGAGCAGGAGCTGCTGCCGGCGCAGGCGGGCGTTTTCGGGGTCCTCGGCGGCCAGCGCCGCCACCCGCGCCATAACGCGCTGTTTCATTTCAAGCGCCGCCGCGTTGGAAAAGGTCACGACGAGCAGCCGGTCGGCGTCGACCGGGTGTTCGGGGTCGAGGATGCGCCCGACCGCCCGTTCGACGAGCACCGCCGTCTTGCCGGAGCCCGCCGCCGCCGAGACGAGCACCGTCCCGCCGCGCGCCTCGATCGCATCCCGCTGCTGGGGAGTCCACTGACGCTCAGCCATCCGCCTCTCCCCCTTCCATCGCCTTGAGCGCGGCCGCGCGGTCAAGCTCGGCGAGCTTCCTCACCGCGTCGGAATCCTCGTGCCCGCAGACCGCGTGGTAATCGCACCAGTCGCACGGCCGGTAATCGCTCAGCCCGTCGACCGGCGCCGCGTCGATCCTCCCGCCCGCGAGGCTGTCCGCCAGCTCCACGAGCAGCCGCTCGACCTGCCGCCTGATGGTCCCCATCTGCTCGAGGGTGGCGAGCTGGCTGTGCGCGTCAAAGGAGCCGTCCTTCTTCGCCCTGACGGGGATATAGATTCCCGCGAGCCCCGGTTCCATCGCCGAGAGAACCTCCCGGTCCTCGAGCAGGATGCCGTTCATCCGCAGGCGTTTCTGCTGTTCCGCGCGCACCGCCTCCTCCGATGCGCCCCGCTCCGCCGAAACGACGCTGTCGCGCGCGGGCATGTAGAGCACGCCCGCCGGGACCGCCCCGCCCCCGGGCGCGTTCTCGCAGATCGAAAAGAGGTAGATGAGCATCTGCATGTTGAGCCCGTAGCAGACGTCCGACAGGCTGAAGCTCTTGTGCCCCGACTTGTAGTCGACGACCCGCACATAGCGGACCCCCTCCCGCTCATAGACGTCCATCCGGTCGACAATTCCCTCGACGATCACACGCGTGCCGTCGGGCGCGCGCAGGTCAAGGGGCTTTATCTCCGCGTCGAGGTTGATCGGCAGCTCGAAGGCCGCCGGCTCAAATTCGCTCTGAGCGAATTCCAGCGCCAGCCGCCGCAGAAGCCGCACAAGGGTGCCCACCAGCCTCCGGAAGAGGTACCGGAACCGCGCGGGCATCTCGTCGAGGTTTGCGATCTTGGCGGAGAGGTCCGCCTCGATGATTTCGGCGATCTCCCGCTCCAGCCGCGCGTCGTCGAGCGCGGAAAGCCCGCGGCAGCCGTACCTCCCGACCATCTTCTCAAGCACGAGGTGGATGAGGGAGCCCGACTCGATCGGGTTGAATTCCACCCTGCGGCGGGGGCTGATCCGCAGGCCCGCCTTGCAGAAATAGGAAAACGGGCACTGGTAGTACTGCTCGGCGCGCGACGGGGAGATGCGCACCTGCGCGCCGAAGAGGGCGCGCGCCGCCGCGCGGTCGCCCATGGAAAATTCCCGCGTCCCGGCGCACCGCGCGAGCGCCTCCATCCGCGCGGGCTCCCGCGCGGAAAACCACGCCCGCAGGGAGGCCTCGGCGGGCGTCCGCTCCCGCCAGCCGCGCGCCAGCTCGTCAAAGGCGGTGCGCCCGTTGGCCACCCGCCCGAGCGGCCCCGCCAAAGAGGACTCCACCGGGCACCCCGTCAGCGCGCGCACCCGGTCGAGCGCGGACGAGGGCGCGAGCGCCGCGCCCGCCGTATCCCGCAGCGGCCAGCTGACGCACAGCCGCTCTGACGCCTGTGTGAGCGCGAAATAGACGTAATACCGCTCGAAGAGGGCCGTTTGCCCCGGCGTGCGCAGCAGGTCGACCCCGCGCGCCTTGAGCAGGTCCCGCTCGGCGGCGGAAAAGATGCCCGCCGGCGTCTCCCACCGCGGGAAGATCCCCTCGTTGAACCCGATCACAAAGACGGCGCGCGGACCGTCCGGCCGGACGCGGTCGGCCGCGCCGACGATCACCTGGTCGATCGTCTGGGGGATGCGCCCGATATCGGCGGCGGAAATCCCCATGCGCAGCAGGTCGATCAACCGCCCGAGCGGCAGGCGCACGTCGGCAAGCGCCCCGCCGAACACGTCGAGCAGGCCGAGCAGCGCCTCCCAAACCTGCGCCGACATCTCGAGGAAGCGCTTCCGCTCCCCCTCCTCCATCCCGGCGGCACTCTCCTGCAGGCGGTCCGCCGCCTTCACCCGCTCGAGCCACCCGAACGCCGCCGCCGCAAAGCCGCGCCCGTCGCAGCCGGCTAGCTCATGCCGCAGCGTCACAAGCGGGCCGACCAGCTTTCTGCGGGTCTCGTTGATCCGTCCGAGCCGCTCCGCCTGCTCCTCGGTAAAACCCTCCGCCATCCCGTCGGGGTTGTTGGTGAAGTCCGTCCGCCAAGCCGCGCCCGAAACGCCCCAGACGAAGCAGTAGTTCTCCAGCTCCCCCGCCTCGGCCGGACCGATGCCGGTGACGCAGTTTTTGGCGAGCGCGAGCAGGTATTCGGAATCGAACCCGCTGCGCGCCGCGTCGAGCGCGGCCAGCAGCCCCGACGCGAACGGATGCACCTGGATATCGGCGCGCAGGTCGGCGAAGAAGGGGATTTCATAGCGCGTGAAGACCGTTTCGAGCGGCACGAGGTAGCGGTCGAGGTCCCGCCCGATCACCGCGATGTCGCGGTAGCGGCAGCCCTCCTCCCGCACAAGCGCGCAGATGTGCGACGCGACGAATTCCAGCTCGTCGTAGAGGTCCTCGCACGCGGCGAGCTTCACCCCCTCATGCGTTTCGCACCCTTCCGGCGCGGCGTCGGAAAAGGCTTCGGCGATGTGGGCGAGCGCGGGCCGCGCGAACCGCCTGGGTTCCCGCAGGACGGCCGGCGCGGCGACGGGGACCCCCGCCGCCTTCGCGTCGCGCACCAGGCGGTTGGCAGTCTGCGCGGCCGCGGCGAAAGCGCCCGTCTCGTCGGCGCAGGAGAGCCCGTCGCAGGGCAGCGCCGCCCACACCGCCGGGCTCCCCTCCAGAATCCGGCCGAGCAGCTTCCACTCCGCGCCCATGAACGCCATGAACCCGTCGATAAAGACGCTGTAATCCGCGAAAAACGACCGCCCCTCGAGCTTCCGGCAGGCGCGCCGCAGACTGTCGTCCGGGTCGCAGTAGCCGCGCTCAATGAGCGCCTGGTAGGTTTCAAAGATGAGCGCCACGTCGGAGAGCTTGTCCCGCAGCTCCTCCGACGCGTCCGCCGCCGCGGCGCGCAGCGTCCCGGGGTCCGCGCCCGCGGTCTTGAGCTCGCCGACCGCCTCGCACATCGCGGCGGCAAACGCCGCGCCCGAGACGTTCTTGCGGTAGGCGCGCAGCTCCCCGCCGATCTCGCCGAGCGCGACGCTCATGAGCAGCACCTTGGCCGTCTCGTCGAGGTGCACCCCCGCCAGCCCGCCGTATTCCCGGAAAATCCGGTCGCAGAGGCGCGTAAAGCTCAATACCTCCACGGCCAGCGCGTCCTTCGCGCCGAGTCCCCTGTAGAGGGCCTTCTCGCTCTCGAACGAATACTGCTCGGGCACCAGCAGGATCGCCTTCCCGCCGCCGCGCACGCACTCCGCGATCTTCCCGTGCAGCAGCGCCGTCTTTCCGGTGCCGGCCGCGCCCAGAATCAGATGCAGCATCCGTTCCACCTCCATTCATGCTTCCTATTCTACCACACTCCCCGCCCGGCGGACAAGCGGGCGGGAATTTTTCCCCTTTCCCCTTTTTCCCAGCGCCGCCGGTTTCATCCGCCTCCCATTGCAGACAGGCCCAATCGTGTGGTAAAATAGAACCGACAAATAATTTGCGAAGAGGGAAATGTGAAACATGACCATTAAAACAGTTGAAAATAACAACATCGTCTGCGCCATCATTGAAAGCGACGCCATGGTTATCACAGATGCGCAGTCCGCGTTGGATTTGCTGATGCAGGCAAAATATGACGCGGATACAAAAAACATCGTGATCGATAAGAGGCTGATAAAAGAGGAGTTTTTTATTCTCAGCACAGGCCTTGCGGGAGAAATTTTACAAAAGTATATCAACTATGGCGGGCGGATTGCTGTTTACGGCGACTATTCGCACTATACGAGCAAGCCGCTCAAAGATTTCATTTACGAAAGCAACCATGGAAAAGACGTCTTCTTCGTTTCAACAAAAGAGGAAGCCGTCGAGATGCTGACTCGATAAAGGAATGTTTGCCGGGCGGCCGCCATGAGGGGCGGCCGCCTTTTATCCATTTCGGCAGATGTTTTGGAAATAAGGGCCATGCCGGCGCGGGGCGCAAAAGGGAACGGGATTTTCCCCTTTCCCCCTTTTCCCCGGAAATGCCGCGCGCCCGGCGGACGCAAAAACGGCCCGGAAGGAAATCCTTCCGGGCCGTAAGTCCGGGCCGCCCCTCAGAGGCTCATGCCCAGCTTGATGGCGCGCATGTTCGGCTCGAGCAGGTGCTGCTTTTTGGGCGGCACGCACTTGGCCACGGCCGCCTCGACCGTCTCGAGCGACGCAAACTTTGCCTCCTGCAGGACCTTGCCGAGCAGGATGTTGTTGGAAAGCCCCTTGAGGCCCTCGGAATCCGCCTTTTCGGTGGCGGGGACGTAGAAGCATTTGATGTCGGTGCGCTCGCTTCTTTTGGCGATGAGCGAGCTGTCGACCACGGCGATGCCGCCCGGGGCGACCTTGTCGATGAACTTGTCGTAGGAGGGCAGGTTCATCGCGACGAACACGTCGGGGTTGAGCACCAGCGGGGAGCCGATCGGCTCGTCGGAGATGCAGACCGAGCAGTTGGCGGTGCCGCCGCGCATCTCGGGCCCATAGGAGGGCAGCCAGGAGACGTATTTGTCCTCGATGAGTCCGGAATAGGCCATGATCTTGCCGGCGAACAGGACGCCCTGGCCGCCGAAGCCTGCGAGCAGGATACTCTGCATTACGGACGCACCCCCTTCTCCGTCTTGTCGGTATAGACGCCCAGCGGATAGTAGGGCATCATGTTGTCGCGCAGCCACTGGAGCGCCTCCGAGGGGGTAAGGCCCCAGTTGGTCGGGCAGGCGGAGAGCACCTCGACGATCGAGAAGCCCTTCTTTTCCACCTGGCATTTGAACGCCTTTTTGATCGCGGCACCCGCCTTGCGGATGTTGGGGACGCTGTCCACCGAGACGCGCTCGGCGTAGGCCACGCCGTCGAGGGTGGAGAGCATCTCGCACACGTGGATCGGGAAGCCGGAGTAGGACACGTCGCGGCCGTAGGGGGTCGTCTGGGTGACCTGCCCGGGCAGGGTGGTCGGGGCCATCTGGCCGCCGGTCATGCCGTAGATCGCGTTGTTGACGAAGATGATCGTGATGTTTTCGCCGCGGGTCGCGGAGTGGACCGTCTCGGCGGTGCCGATGGCGGCGAGGTCGCCGTCGCCCTGGTAGGTGAAGACGACGCTGTCGGGCAGCGAACGCTTGACGCCCGTCGCGATCGCGGGGGCGCGGCCGTGCGCGGCCTCGATCATGTCGCAGCCGAAATAGTTGTAGGCCATGACCGAGCAGCCGACCGGCGCGATGCCGATCGCGCGGCCTTCGATATCGAGCTCGTCGAGCGCCTGCGCGACCAGCTTATGGATGATGCCGTGGGTGCAGCCGGGGCAATAGTGGGTGCTGACATCCAGCAGCGCGTGGGGTCTCTGATAGACGACGGCCATTACCGGTCACCTCCTGCCATTTTTTTGATTTCGGAGAGCACCTCGGCGGGGGTCGGGATGACGCCGCCGGTGCGCCCGAAGAAGGACACGGGCGCCCTGCCGTTGACCGCGATGCGGACGTCGTCCACCATCTGGCCCATGCTCATCTCGACGCTCAAAAACGCCTTCACGCCGCGCTCGGCCGCCTTTTCGATCGGCGCGTACGGGTACGGCCAGAGGGTCAGCGGGCGGATGAGCCCCACCTTGATCCCCTGCTCCCGCGCGGTGTTGACCGCGCTGCGGACGATGCGGGAGGTCGCGCCGTAGGCGACGACGACGTACTCCGCGTCCTCCACGAGGTACTCCTCGCAGCGGGTGTGCTTCGCCTTGACCTCCTCATAGCGCTGGAACCGCTCGAGGATCTTGGCTTCCAGCTCCTCCGGCTGGAGGTAGAGGGAGTTGACGATGTGGTGGGCGCGCTTATGCTGGTGGCCGCTGGTCGCCCAGCCGCTCTTGTCGTAGGTCCTGACCTGCTTCTCGGGGAAGGAGATCGGCTCCATCATCTGCCCGAGCATGCCGTCCGCGAGGATCATCGCGGGCATGCGGTAGCAGTCGGCGAGATCGAACGCGTCAAACACCATGTCGACCATCTCCTGGATCGAGGAGGGGGCGAAGACGAGCACGTGCAGGTCGCCGTGGCCGGGGGCGCGGGTGGCCTGCCAGTAGTCGGCCTGGGAGGGCTGGATGCCGCCGAGCCCCGGGCTCCCGCGCTGGACGTTGACGATCAGGCAGGGCAGGTCGGAGCCCGCCAGGTAGGAGATCCCCTCCGATTTGAGGGAGATGCCCGGGGAGGAGGAGGAGGTCATGGCACGCACGCCCGCGGAGGCCGCGCCGTAAACCATGTTGATCGCGGCGATCTCCGACTCCGCCTGCATATATGTACCGCCGATCTTGGGCATCTTTTTGGCCATATAGGCCGCGACTTCCGTCTGCGGGGTGATGGGGTAGCCGAAGAAATGGTGGCAGCCCGCCTGGATCGCCGCTTCCGCGAGCGCCTCATTCCCCTTCATTAACATTTTTTGCGTGGATGACATAACGTCACTGCCTTTCGTGAATCAATTCTGTTTGAGGCCGCTATTTCTCAACGGTAATTGCGCAGTCGGGGCACATCGTCGCGCACATCGCGCAGCCGATGCAGCTCTCCATATCCGTCACGGTAGCGGGATGGTACCCTTTTCCGTTCAGTACCGATTTATCCAGAAAAATGATCTTCTTCGGGCAGACTTCCACACACAGGCCGCAGCCTTTACAGATGTCACGGTTCACCGTCATCTTTGCCATTGAAAACACCTCCTTAACTCTATACCGCCGCGGGACCGCTAGACTTCCCACGGTTTTTTTACATAAATATCCACCGGATAGATCTCCCGGCCGGGCAGCCGCTCCCCCACCCCGGCGGCGAGCTTTTTCCACGCCGTCGTGCAGAGCACGGGAATACCGTACCGACGCGCCGTCTCCTCGGCGTAGCCAGCCGACGAAACGATGTCGTCCGCCGTCGTGATGTCCGCGAGGTTGGAGTTGTTGACCACCGCCGTCGCCTCCAGCCGGGCCTTCCTCTCGATTTCGCCGAGGATTTCGGCGGCCTCCTCGCTCGTCTGGGTGAGATAGCGGTAGGCGTTCACGACGTAGAGCATGTCGCATCCGCCCGCCTCCCTGATCATGGCGCTGTAGCGGCCGAGCGCGGCCGCGCCCGCGTCGTCGCCGCCCACGTCGATCACCAGCGTCTTATCCGATTCGATGACCGCGTCCAGGCGCCCGTCGAGGGCGGGCACGTCGAGGTTGGACCGCGCGTAGACGGGCGCGATCAGCCCGATCCCTCTCTCCTCCAGCAGCGCGCCGAAATCGGCGCTGCGGAAATAGGGGTTTACGATATCGAGGTCGACGAGGATCACGTCCCGGCCGGCGGCCTTCAGGTCCACCGCGAGGTTGACCGAAAAATTGGTCTTCCCGCTGCCGTAGTGGCCGACGACCAAGACGATCCGTTTGAGATTGGTCAGCATAGGCGCTCCCTTCCGCGAAAGCGTTACGTTTGATTATAACATTCTGCATGATTATTCACAAGGCAACGGAAGAATTTCCAGCTTTTCCACAAATGCGCTTTAAAATACTGCATCAATAAAGTATGAAATGTACAAAAACGATTCATGCAAAAGCCACCGGAAAAAGTATATAAAAAAACCTTCCCGCAATCCGGGAAGGTCGTGAAAATCGTCCCTAAATTGCTACTTTTTCTTCTTTGCGGACAGTACGACATAGACAATAATAAGAATTACGGATACCACAAGAAGCCCGCCCATAATCGGCAGGAGCATCCCGGAACCGTCGCCCGTATTCGGGATAAGCGCAAAAGAAGGAGTGGCAAGGCAGACCGCACAGCAAAGCGCGGCCAGCAGCGAAGCGATTCTCTTGGAAATCCGGTTCAACATATGCCAAAATCCTCCGAAAAGGTAGTAAAAACTGCGGTGCCCTGATAAACTCTAATTATACGCATATTTTGCCCGCTGTCAACAGAATTTCTGCAACTTTTGAAATCCGCCCTTGCATTGAATTGGGGAATTTTGTATAATAATGGATAAGATCTGTAGCTCACTATTGCGGCAGTGAGAGAAAGCGCCCCCATCCGACATCTGAGACTGAAAATGAGGAGGAACCGCCATGCAGCTTGACATCGGCATCCTGATCGCATTCATCATCTATTTCGCACTGATGGTGTGGATCGGCTTCTACTTCTACCACAAGTCCAATAACATCTCCGACTATTTCCTCGGCGGCCGCAGCCTCGGAAGCTGGGTCACCGCGCTGAGCGCGCAGGCCTCCGACATGTCCGGCTGGCTGCTGCTGGGGCTTCCCGCCGCGGCCTTCTGGTCGGGACTCTCCGCCGCGTGGATCGCCATCGGCCTCGCGCTCGGCACCTATTTCAACTGGAAGCTCGTCGCCGTGCGCCTGCGCAAGTTCACCTACGTCGCCGACGACTCGATCACCATCCCGCAGTATCTGCAGAACCGCTTCTGCAGCAAATCCACCGCGATCCGCAGCGTCTGCGCGGTGATCATCTTCGTCTTTTTCCTCGTCTACACCGCCTCCGCCTTCAGCACCGGCGCCAAGCTCTTCCAGTACGTCTTCCACTTCGACTACGTCGTGGCGCTGACGGTCGGCGCGGTCATCATCATCTCCTATACCTTCCTCGGCGGCTTCCTGGCCGCCTGCTGGACCGACTTCATCCAGGGGATGCTGATGTTCGCCGCGCTCATCGTCGTGCCGGTCGCCGCCGCCTTCACCACCTCGGGCATCTCCCCCGAGCTGATCGCGGGCTTCGGCGGCCCCAACTACCTCAACCTCTTCGCCGACGCGTCCGGCAAGGTCGCGCTCGTCACGATCGTCTCCGGCCTCGTCTGGGGGCTCGGGTATTTCGGGATGCCGCACATCCTCGTGCGTTTCATGGCGATCAAGGACAGCTCGATGATCAAAAAGAGCCGCATCATCGCGATGGTCTGGGTGCTTATCTCGCTGTGCGCGGCCGTCTTCGTCGGCATCGTGGGCATCGCCTTCCTCGGCGGGCGGGGCGTCTACGCCGACGCGGGCGCGGCGGAGGTCATCTTCATGGACCTCGTCACCCGCCTCTTCCCCGGCTTCATCGCGGGCATCTTGCTCTCCGCCATCCTCGCCGCCGCGATGAGCACCGCCGATTCCCAATTGCTCGTCGCCGCTTCGGCGGTCTCCAACGACTTCTACAAGGCGCTCTTCCGCAAGAACGCCTCCGACCGGGAGCTCATGTGGGTCTCCCGTACCGCCGTCATGGTGATCGCCGTCGCCGCCTACCTGCTCGCGCTCGATCCGAACAGCTCGGTCATGGGCCTCGTCTCCTACGCGTGGGCAGGCTTTGGCTCCTCCTTCGGGCCCGTCATCCTGCTCTCCCTCTTCTGGAAGCGGCTGACCATGAAGGGCGCGGTCGCCGGCATGGTGGTCGGCGGGTTGACCGTCGTGCTGTGGGAAAACATCCCCGCCCTGGCGGCTACCGGGCTCTATTCCCTCGCCCCCGGCTTCGTCCTCGCGTTCGTCGTGATTGTGGCCGTCTCCCTCCTCGACAGGGAGCCCTCGCAGGAGGTGCGGGACCTCTTCGAACGGGCGAAATCCGCGCAGATCTAACGGCAGTCAAAAGCGCCGGGAACGCGTTGCGTTCCGGGCGCTTTTCCGTATAGTCAGTAGCCGAGCGGCTCCCCGACGATGATCACCTTGATGCGGCCCTTGATCATCTGCTGGGACATCACGACGTAGTCGGAGCAGATGCGGTCGTCGCTGTGGCAGTCGCGGCAGATGCCGAGCACCTTGCAGGGGGTGCGCCGGTCGAGGCGGGTCGCGTTGGCGGGCGCGGCGGTGTCCCGCATGCGCATCCGCGCGGCCTCGAGGTCGGGCACGATCTTGTTGCAGCCCGCGACGACGATCACGCTCTTGGGGCCGTAGATCATCGCGGCGACGCGGTTTCCGCGGCCGTCGACGTTATAGAGCTCGCCCGCCTCGGTGATCGCGTTGCTGCTGCAAAAATAGGTGTCGCAGAAAAACGCCTCATGCTGGACCTGATCCTGGTCCGCGCCCTTCGCCTCCCGGTCGAGGCAGCGGTAGGCCCCTTGGCGCAACAGCTCCTTGATCCCGCACTCCTCGAGGGTCACCGAACCGCCCCACGAGACCGACTGTCCCTCGGGGCAGAGCTCCTTTACGAGTTCGACCGCCTCCGCGCGGGTCTTGACGTAGTAGGCGTCCATCTTGTTGTTCTGCAGATTGCCGATCGTCCGGTTGATCCTCTTTTCGAGGACCGCGCTGACATTTGCGTCCATGCTATCCCTCCGTCCAGCTTGTTGATCCACATCTATTTTACCGCGTCCGCCGCCGCATTGCAATCTCCGGTGCCGAAGAAAAAGGGCTCGAGGCAGGACGGGGACTCCGCCACATAGCGGCAGCCCAGCTCCTCCGCCTGTTCCGGCAGGAGTCCGAAGCCGTAGGCCGCCCCGACGAAATCGATCCCCGCCGTGATCGCGCCGTCCGCGTCGTAGACCGAGTCCCCGACCAGCACGACGCGGGACTTGTCCGTCCAGCCGAGCTGGCCGAGCGCGGTTTCGATGATGTCCTTCTTGGTAATCGCGTCTTTCTCGTCGTCCCGGTTGCCGACGCAGGCGTCGAACAGGTGGTCGATCCCCAGGTATTCCAGCAGGTGCCGGGCAATCTTTTCGGGCTTGAGGGTCGCAACGCCCGTTTTGACCCCCTGCTCCCGAAGCCGGCGGAGCAGTTCGGGCAGCCCGTCGTACACCTTGGAGAGGTAGCAGCCCCCCGCCTCGTAATCCTCCCGGAAGATCCACACCGCCTTTTCCGCGTCCTCGTCCGACATGCCGATGTAGGTCTTGAGGGAGTAGACGATCGGCGGGCCGATAAACTTGCGCAGGACCTCTTCGCCGGGCACCGGGCGTCCCATCCGCTCGAACATCCGGCCGAGCGACCGGAAGAGGCCGGGCGAGCTGTCCACGAGCGTCCCGTCAAAGTCCCAGAGCACCACCTGATATTTCATCCGCTTCATCCTATCTGCTGCCGCAATATTTTTATCAGGACCAGTATACCATACGCGCCCCGCCGAAATCAATCGGGCGCGGCGCGC
>NZ_CABUCJ010000030.1 GCF_902490045.1 uncultured Anaerotruncus sp. | reverse complement strand
CCGCGGCCCCGTCCCTTTCGCCGCGCTCTCCGGCGGCAAGGGCTAAAAGCTCCCGCCGCGGCATATGCTGGTGGCAGGGGACAAACCCGAATCGGGGACGCGGGGAGGAACGGACAATGCGGACGGTGGCGCTGGCGGGCAATCCCAACTGCGGCAAGACGACCCTCTTCAACCGGCTCACGGGGCAGAGCCAGCACGTGGGCAACTGGGCGGGGGTGACGGTCGAACGCCGGGAGGGGACGGTTGAGGCGGCGGGGGAGCGGGCGTCGCTCGTCGACCTGCCGGGCATCTATTCGCTCGCGGCGTATACGCTGGAGGAGCGGGTCGCGCGGGAATTCCTGCTCGGCGGACAGGCGGACGCGGTGGTCGGCATCCTGGACGGCACCTCGCTCGAACGGGGACTCTACCTGACCCTTCAGCTCTGCGAGCTCGGGAGGCCGATGGCGGTCGCCGTGGGGATGATGGACGAGGTGCGGGCGGCGGGCGGCGGCGTGGACGCCGCCCGGATGGAAACGCTGCTGGGCGTGCCGGTGGTGCCCGTCGCGGCAAGAAAGGGGGAGAATGTGGAGGAGCTGGCCGCCGCGGCGCTGGGCCGTGCGCGCGTCCCGCCGCCTCCCCGGTACGGCGAACCGCTCGACGGCGCGATCGGGGAGGCGGTGCGCGCCGTCAGGAAGGCGGTGCGGGAACCGGGGCGTCTGCGGTTCTACGCCGCTGGGCTGCTGGAGGACCCGGACGCGTTCCGGGACCGCCTGCGCCTCACCGCCCGGCAGAGGTGGGAGCTGCGGCGCATCCGCGCGTCGCTCGAGCGGGAGACGGGGGAGGACGCGGCCTCGCTCATCGCGGGGGCGCGCTACCGGCTGATCGAACGCATCCTGCGGGAGACGGTGAAAACGCCGCCCAGGCCCGCGGGCGGCACCCTCACCGACCGGATCGACGGGGCGGTGCTGCACCGGCGGCTGGCCTTCCCGATCTTTCTGGCCGCGATGGCGGGGATGTTCGGCGTCTGCTTCGGGGGGCCGGGGCTCGCGCTCAAAAGCTGGATGGAACGGCTGCTCGCCGGGCTTTCGGCGGGCCTTTCCGGGTGGCTGCCCGCGCTCGGCGTGTCGCCGCCCGTCTCCGACCTGCTGGTGGGCGGCGTGCTCGGCGGGGTGGGCAGCGTGCTTGCCTTTCTGCCGCAGGTGGCGCTCATCTTCCTCTGCCTCACGCTGCTCGAGGAGTGCGGCTACCTCTCCCGCGCGGCCTTTTTGATGGACCTGCCGCTCCGGCGGCTGGGGCTCACGGGCAAATCCTTCATCCCCATGCTGATGGGCTTCGGCTGCACCACGCCTGCGGTCATGGCCGCCCGTACGCTGGGAAGCGAGCGGGACCGGCGGCTGACCATCCTGCTGACCCCCTACCTGCCCTGCAGCGCGCGCTTTCCGATCTACGCCCTCTTCGCCGGGGTGTTCTTCCCGCGCCGGCAGGGGGCGGCGGTCGCGGCGCTCTATCTTTTGGGGATCGCGGCGATGGCGACGGTCGGCTGGTTCCTGCGCAGGGGCCCCTTCCGGGGACGGGAAGCCCCCTTTCTCATGGAGTTCCCGCCCTACCGCGCCCCCTCGCTGCAAAACGTCCTGCGCAACACCGGGGAAAAATGCGGCGATTTTTTGCGCAAGGCGGGGACGCTCATCTTCGCGATGAGCGTGCTCATCTGGCTGCTCCAGCATGTGGACGGGGGGCTCCGCTTCACGGCGGACCCCGCCGCCAGCCTCTTCGCGCGGGCTGGAGGCGCGCTCGCCCCCCTCTTTGCGCCGCTCGGCTTCGGCTTCCGCGAGGCGGCGGTCGCGCTGCTCGCCGGGCTCGTCTCCAAGGAGGCGGTCGTCTCTACGCTGGGGGTGTCGCTCGCGGGGGAGGGGCCGCTCGCGGCGGCGCTCGCCGCGCGGTTTTCGCCCCTCTCCGCCGCCTCGTTCCTCGTCTTCTGCGCGCTCTACGCCCCCTGCGTGTCGGCGCTCGCGACGATGCGCCGCGAGCTCCATTCCACCTGGCGCGCGCTCGCGGCGGCCCTCCTGCAGACCGCCGTCGCCTATGCGGCGGCGCTCGCGGTCTTCCAGCTCGGCACGCTGTGGCGGAACCTCTTTGGATAGAACAACGCCCCCGCCAGCCGGTTCCGGCTGGCGGGGGCGTTCGTTATGAAGCGTTCGCTTATTTCGCGTATTCGATCGCGCGGCTCTCGCGGATGCAGTTGACCTTGATCTGACCGGGATAGTCGAGCTCGCTTTCGATCTTCTTGACGATCTCGCGCGCGACGATGGTCATCTGGTCGTCCGAGACAACGTCGGGCTTGAGCATGATGCGCACCTCGCGGCCGGCCTGGATGGCGTAGCACTTTTCGACGCCGTCGAAGGAATTGGCGATCTCCTCGAGCTTTTCAAGACGCTTGATGTAGTTCTCGAGGTTCTCCCTGCGGGCGCCGGGGCGGGCGGCGGAGATCGCGTCGGCCGCCTGGACCAGGCAGGCCACGATCGTCCGGGGCTCCACGTCGTTGTGGTGCGCTTCGATCGCGTGGATGATGTCGGGGCTCTCCTTGTACTTGCGGGCGAGGTCGACGCCGATCTGCACATGGGAGCCCTCGATCTCGTGGGTCATCGACTTGCCGATGTCGTGGATGAGGCCCGCGCGGCGCGCCTGCGCCTCGTCGGCGCCGAGCTCCGCGGCCATCATGCCGGCAAGCTGGGAGACCTCGATGGAATGGCTAAGTACGTTCTGGCCGTAACTCGAACGGTAGCGCATGCGGCCGAGCAGCTTGACCAGCTCGGGGTGCATGCCGTGCACGCCGCACTCCATAACGGCGCGCTCGCCGTCCTGCTTGATCTTGCCCTCGATCTCGCGGCGGGCCTTGTCGACCGTCTCCTCGATGCGGGCGGGATGGATGCGGCCGTCCTGGATGAGCCGCTCGAGCGCGACGCGCGCGGTTTCGCGCTTGACGGCGTCGTGGCTCGAAAGGGTGATCGCCTCGGGGGTGTCGTCGATGATGAGGTCGACGCCGGTGAGGGTTTCGAGGGTGCGGATGTTGCGGCCCTCGCGGCCGATGATGCGGCCCTTCATTTCGTCGCTGGGCAGCGGCACCACCGAAACGGTGATCTCCGCCACATAGTCGGCCGCGCAGCGGCCGATGGCGGCGGCGATGATCTCGCGCGCCTTCTGGTCGGACTCGTCCTTGAGCTGGCTCTCATACTGGGAAATCTTGAGGGCCTTTTCGTGGGTCAGCTCGCCTTCGAGGTTGGCAAGCAGGTAATTCTTGGCCTGGTCGGCGGTGAAGCCGGAGATTTTTTCGAGCATGTCGAACTGGTGGGTTTTGACCTGCTCGGCCTCCTGGAGCTTGGTATCCGCCTCCTTGAGCTTTGCCTGAAGGGTCTCTTCCTTCTTTTCGAGGTTGTCGAGCTTTTTGTCGACCGACTCCTCTTTCTGCTGGATGCGCCGTTCGAGGCGGGAAACCTCCGAGCGGCGTTCCTTCATTTCCTTTTCATTGTCCTGCTTGAGCTTGTAAATTTCGTCCTTCGCCTCAATGATGGCTTCTTTCTTTTTTGTTTCCGACGTTTTGATCGCGTCGCTGATCAGCCGTTTCGCTTCCTCCTCGGCGGAGCCGAGAGCCGCTTCAGCCGCCTTTTTGCGGTATGCGACGCCCAGGAAAAAGGCGATTACCGCGCCAACTAAAAAAGCACCAATCACACTGACGACAAACGGAATGAATCCGATTGTGCTCATGGGGAACACTGACCTCCTTTATTCCATTTTCAATGTCCGCAACCCGCGCGCGGGCAAGCCGGGCGCGGATAGAATATTTTTATTGGCACAGCGCGGGAAAGCGGGAAAAAGCGCCAAAACTTTCCGTGCGATGATACCATAAAACATACTGCATGACATTACTATTTTATATGGATGTCATAGGATTGTCAAGAATTATTGCGAAATTGTGAACTTTTAGAGGATAAAATAGATAAAAAAAGAGGGCGGCCGCCATTTTGGCGGCCGCCCCGGCTCAGCAGAGGCCCTGCGCGAGGAACCGGAGGGTGTAGGCGTAGCCCTCGCGGAAGTACTGTTCGCAGTTGAGGGACTCGATCTGGTTGACGCACTCGAGGAGCTGGTCGAGCAGGGCCCAGCTTTCCGCGTCGCCCGCGCCGTCGAGCCTGCCGCGCAGGAGGTGCTCGAGGTCGCGGCGCTTCGCGCGCAGGTCGGAGAGCTCGTCCGGTTCGGCGGCGCTTTCGCTGAAGCAGGAGCGGTAGATTTCATTGATGAGCGGCCTGCGTGGGTTCATGGTGATCCCTCCATGATGAATGTCAATAAACATAAATTAATTGTAATATCATAAATTCAATATGTAAATTATATTTTGAAAAATAAAACTTTGTGTTTAACTGCCCATAAAAATCATATGCTTTTTATGGGTGAAGAAAATGGATATAAAATTTATAACGCAGTATCGCAAGTTGGGTCTGAACGTCGCGTATTACCGAAAGGAACGCGGCATTACACAGGAGGAGCTTGCCGAAGTGCTGGACGTGGATCGCGTCACAATAGGGAATATCGAGCAGGCCCGTTCGGGCGTTTCTCTCGATGTCCTGTTTGCGATTGCGGAGTATTTTAAAATTCCGGTTGTCAAGCTGTTCGAGTTTAGAGATTAAAGAGCGGCGGCCATGGGCCGCCGCTTTTTCTTGGCAGTTTTGCCAGCTTGCGGCGGGCGCGCCGCCTGTGCTATAATAGCCGCAGTGCAATGATATCTGGATTCCATTGTGAGGTGTGCGGGATGGACGAGCAGGAGCTTTTGCAGGCAATCGGGCAGATGATGGACGACAAGCTGTCCCCCATCGGGACACAGCTCGGTAAGATGGAATCGCGGCTTGGCAGCGTCGAAACCCGCCTTGGCGGCATGGAGACGCGGCTGGGCGGTATGGAGACGCGGCTTGGCAACGTGGAGACGCGGCTCGACCGGATGGACCTGCGGCTCGACGGCGTGGAGACGCGGATGGACCTGGTGGAGACGCGCCTCGGCGGCGTCCAGACCCAGATCGGAAATCTCGGCGCGCGCGTCGGCGGCGTGGAGGCGGGGCTCGGCGCGGTCGAATCCCGCATCGACCGCATGGAGGGCGACGTGAAGGAAATCCGCCGCGACGTGAAAAAGGTCGCGTGGCAGGTGGACACCCTCTACGGCTGGGTCGACGAGGTGGACCTGCGCAGCAAAAACACCCGCGAAATCGTGGAAAACCTGCCGCTCGCCAAGTAAATTTGTCCCCGCGCGAAAGAACGGTTGACAGTTGCGCGGCGGCGTGCTAAGATAACCTGTAAAGCAGAACATCCCACAACAGCGTTGACGGGGAACGTCCCGGCGCAAGGGCGCGCCACAGAGAGAAGCGGCACCGGCTGAAAGCCGCTTCACGCGCCGCGTATGGACGACCGCCCCCCGAGCGCGTGCGACGAGCACGCCGGCCGATCCCGTTACCGATCATCGAGCGGCGCCCCTGGGCGCAATTCGGGTGGAACCGTGGAGTGTCAGACTTCATCCCGTCTTGGGATGAAGTCTTTTTATTTTGCGTAAAATAACCCCAACAGAAAGGAAGCAGGGAATATGATAAACGTAACGTTGAAAGGCGGCGTCGTCAAGGAGTACGAAGCCGGCACAACCGCCGCGGAAGTGGCGAAAAGCCTCGGCGCGGGCCTCTATAAGGCGGCCTGCGCGGCAAAGGTGGACGGGAAGGCGGTTGACCTGCGCACCCCGCTCACGCAGGACTGCGCCCTCGCCATCCTCACCTTCGACGACCCGGAGGGCAAGCACGCCTTCTGGCACACCGCCTCCCATCTGCTGGCGCAGGCGGTCATGCACCTCTATCCCGACACGAAATATACGATCGGGCCTGCCGTCGAAAACGGCTTCTACTACGACTTCGACGTCGAAAAGCCCTTCACTCCCGAGGACCTCGCCAAAATCGAAAAGGAGATGGCGGCGATCGTCAAGACGGGGGAGGAGCTCGAGCGGTTCGAGCTCGACCCCGCCGACGCGAAGGAGCTCATGAAGGACCAGCCCTACAAGGTCGAGCTCATCGAAAAGCACTCGGGAGCGGGGGAGAAGATCAGCTTTTACAAGCAGGGCGACTTCACCGACCTGTGCGCCGGGCCGCACCTGATGAGCGTCGCGCCGCTCAAGGCGGTCAAGCTCCTGCAGAGCACCGGCGCCTACTGGCACGGCGACAGCAACAACCGGATGCTCTGCCGCGTCTACGGCATCGCCTTCCCCAAGGCGGGCGAGCTGGAAAGCTACCTCAACATGCTCGAGGAGGCCAAGCGCCGCGACCACCGCAAGCTCGGCCGCGAGCTCGACCTCTTCGACATCTACGAGGAGGGCCCCGGCTTCCCCTTCTTCTTCCCCAAGGGGATGGTGCTGCGCAACCAGCTCGAAAATTACTGGCGCGAGCAGCACGCCGCGCGCGGGTACCAGGAGATCCGCACCCCGATGATCCTTTCGGAGGAGCTGTGGCACCGTTCGGGGCACTGGGACCACTACAAGGACAACATGTACACCACCAAGATCGACGACCGCGATTTCGCGATCAAGCCGATGAACTGCCCGGGCGGCATGCTCGTCTACAAGCGCAGGCTCCACTCCTACCGCGACCTGCCCCAGCGGATGGCCGAGCTTGGGCTGGTGCACCGCCACGAGCTTTCCGGCGCGCTGCACGGGCTTATGCGGGTGCGCTGCTTTACCCAGGACGACGCGCACATCTTCATGACCCCCGACCAGATCGAGGAGGAGATCCTCGGCGTCATGGATCTGATCGACAGCTTCTATAACGTGTTCGGCTTCGAGTACGCGCTGGAGCTGTCCACCCGCCCGGAGGATTCGATGGGCACCGACGAGCAGTGGGAGACGGCCACCGCCGCGCTCATGAAGGCGCTCGACAAAAACGGCAAGCCCTATTCGATCAACGAGGGGGACGGCGCCTTCTACGGCCCGAAGATCGACTTCCACCTGCGCGACTCGATCGGGCGCACCTGGCAGTGCGGCACCATCCAGCTCGACTTCCAGATGCCCGAGCGGTTTGATCTCACCTATACCGGCAGGGACGGCGAAAAGCACCGCCCGGTCATGATCCACCGCGTCGTTTTCGGCAGCATCGAGCGGTTCATCGGCATCCTCACCGAGCACTACGCGGGCGCGTTCCCGCTCTGGCTCGCCCCGGTGCAGGTCAAGGTGCTGCCCGTGACCGACGAGCACATCCCCTACGCGCAGAAGGTCTCCGACGCGCTCACCGCCGCGGGACTGCGCGTCGAGACGGACAGCCGCAACGAAAAGGTCGGCTACCGCATCCGCGAGGCGCAGCTCCAGAAGATCCCCTACATGCTCGTGCTCGGCGGCAAGGAGGCCGAGGCGGGCGAGGTCGCGGTGCGCGACCGCCGCGACGGCAAGACGACCACCATGTCCCTCGAGGCGTTCCTCGAAAAGGCGAAGGCCGAGGTCGACTCCAAGGCCAACTGAACAGACCGAACCGCATGAAAAGCAGCCGCGCAAGCGGCTGCTTTTTTGCCGCCCGGCTTCGGCCGGCTCCCGCGCGGGGCGGCTTGCGCCGCGGGCCGCGGGAGGGGGAAGGGGAGGCGGATATTTCCGGCCGTACACAGAATATTCACAGACTGTCGAAACTACCGCCATATAAATCGTGTTAACTATACAGGTAGCGCGCGTTTCCGGCAGATACTTGCCTAAAACGCGGATTTATAGTACAATAATACCCTACGACATTCTTCCGGTCCCCGCGTTTTTCGCGGGGGCGCGGCGAAATGCGGCCCGCGCGCGGAACGCGCCGCGGCCCGGCGAATCCACGGGAAGGAGGTGGCCTGCTTGGCGCCATACGACAAGATGCCGGACGGTTCCGCACCGGAGCCGGACGATTCCCCGCTCGGCGAACTTGCGGAAGGGGAACCGGAAGAAGCGGCCCCCTCCGGAGAATTCGAGGAGCTCGCCGCGCCCGCCGGGGAGGACGCCTCCGAAACGGCGGGCGGCGCGCCCGCGGAAACGCCGCCGGACCCCAAGGCGGAGAGCCCCCTCGTCCGGTCGGTCAGGCGGCTCTGGTTCCGGGCGGCCAACGCTTTTTACGCCTACTGCTATTTCGTGGGCATCCAGCTGCTGCGTTCGACCCGCGCCAAGCGGCGGCACGTCGTGCACGGCTTCCACCGGATGGAGGAGGAGGCCGCGGTCCGGCGGCGCAAGTACTTCAACCGCCTGCGCGCCCGCCTGCGCGGCTACTGGCGCGACCTCATTTCGCCGCTGACCGAGCTGCGCGAGCAGTGCAGGGGATTCTCCAAGGCGATCGATAACGCCCGGCGCTACGGCACTCCGCGCAACGTTGCCAACGTCGTCCTGAACGCCGCCGGGTTCTGGCTGAAGCGGCTGTGGCGGATCTTTCGGACGCTGCTCAACTATGCCGCGCCCGTCGCGGCGTGCGTGCTGCTCTACTTCACCCTCCGCTATTTCGCCGGCTTCCAGCTCGCGCTGCATGTCGAGTACAACGGCGTCGACATCGGCTACGTCTCCAACGAGACGGTCTTCACCGAGGCGGAAAAGGACATGAAGGAGCGCATGATCCTCGGCGACGTGCTCGTCGCGGACCCGACCGCCGAGGAGGAGGACGCCGCCGAGACTCACGAGGCCGAGCAGGCCGCCGAGGAGGCGGAGGAACAGGCCAAGACGATCCGCCCGCGCTTTGAGCTGACGCCCGTCACCCGCGACCCGTTCAGCAGGTTCATGGGGCGGTTCGTGCACACGGCTGACCCGAGCCAGCTGCTCGACGCGGACGAGCTGACCAACCGGCTGATCCGCGCGGTGAGCCGGAGCGAGAACAACCCCGACGGCTTCGCGGTCGAGGAGGCGACGGGTCTGTATATCGACGGGACCTATATCGGCGCCGTCACCGACGGGGACGGGCTGCTCGACCTGCTCTACGAGATGAAGGAGCGCTACCGCACCTCCGACATGGGCGAGAACTCGAGCATCCAGTTCGTGAAGAAGGTGGAGGTCAGGCAGGGCCTCTATCCCTCCGGCCCGAACGGTTCGATCCGTTCGCTGGGGGAGATCCGCTTGCTGCTCGACAAGGAGGAGCGCGGCAAGAAGATATACACGGTTGTCAGCGGCGACGACCCGCTGAAGATCGCGGCCAAAAACGGGATTACGCTCGACGAGCTCAAGGCGATGAACCCGGGCGTCGACGTGAGCCTCTTCCCGGGCGACGAGCTGCTGATCGCGAATTCGGTGCCCTACCTGGGTGTCAGGGTGACCGAGACGATCCGGTATGAGGAGGAGCTCGAGTACGAGATCACCCAGCGCACCGACCCCGACCACGACATCGGCTACTACCAGGTCGTGCAGCAGGGCGAGAAGGGGGTGCGCGAGGTGACCGCCGAGATCATCATGACCGACGGCATCGAGACCGACCGCAACATCCTCAACACCACCATCGTCAAGGAGCCGGTCAACCAGATCGTCGTCGTGGGCGGCAACCGACCGCTCAAGGTCATCCCGAAGGATTCGAGCGGCAGGGTCGCCTCCGGCGCCTTCCAGTGGCCGACGGTCGCCGGCCGCATCAACCCTGGGTTCCTCGGGTACTGGGGCCACACGGGCTCCGACATTTCGTGGGGCGGCTGCTACGGCAGCCCCGTCCTCGCCTCGGCCGACGGCACCGTCGTTGCGTCCGGCTGGCGCGGACTCTACGGCTACTGCGTCGTTATCGACCACGGGGCCGGGATGCAGTCCCTCTACGCGCATTGCAGCGCCCTCTACGTCTCCGCCGGGCAGCAGGTCTCCCAGGGCGAGACGATCGCCGCCATCGGCGCGACCGGAAACGCCTACGGCCCGCACCTGCACTTTGAAATCCGCGTCAACGGCACGCCGGTCGACGCGGCCCCCTACCTCTATGGTTAAATTTCCCGCGGACACACGCGCCCCGCACGCTTTCCAGCGCGCGGGGCGCGTTTTTGCCATCATCCGGCAAAAATCGAGCCGGTTTTTAAGAATCATCACAAAAATTCCTCTTTTATTTTGTGCGATGCGGTGATATACTATATGTATTGAAATGCGCTTTTGCTGCGCATCTGTTTGCCGCGCGCTTCGGCGCGGCGGACAGCCTTTCACCAAAATCCTCTTCGCCCCGGCCGGACGCGCGTGAAGCCGGGGCGCGGCTTTGAAAAAATGTGCGGCGCGCGCGGAGAAGGCGGTCAAGATGGAAAAGTTTATTGTGCAGGGCGATACCCGGCTTTGCGGCGAGGTCACCATCAGCGGCGCGAAGAACGCCGCCGTTGCGATCATTCCGGCGACGATCCTGGCGCAGGGAAAATGCGTCATTGAGAATATCCCCAACATCAGCGACATCACGATGCTCTTCAAAATCCTGCGCGCGCTCGGCGCGTCGGTGCGGATGCTCGACCGCACCACCGTCGAGGTGGACACCACCTACATCACCGAGCCGGTCGTCCCGTATGAGCTCGCGCGGTATATGCGCGCCTCCTACTACCTGCTGGGCACCCTGCTCGCCCGCTGCAACCGGGCGAGCGTCTCGATGCCGGGCGGCTGCAATTTCGGGGTCCGCCCGATCGACCAGCACATGAAGGGGTTTGAGGCGCTCGGCGCAACCGTCTCGATCGACAGCGGCATGATCAACGCGAAAGCGGACATGCTGCTCGGCGCGCACATCTATTTCGACGTGGTGTCGGTCGGCGCGACGATCAACGTCATGCTCGCGTCGGTCAAGGCCAAGGGGATCACCGTCCTCGAGAACTGCGCCAAGGAACCCCACATCGTCGACCTGGCCAACTTCCTCAACTCGATGGGCGCGGATATCCGTGGCGCGGGCACCGACGTCATCAAAATCCACGGGGTGGACATCCTGCACGGGACCACCTATTCGATCATCCCCGACCAGATCGAGGCGGGCACCTATATGGTCGCCGCCGCGGCGACCGGCGGGGACGTGCTTGTGAAGAACGTCATCCCCAAGCACCTCGAGGCGATCACCGAAAAGCTCGAGAAGGCGGGCGCGGAGGTGATCGAATACGATGATTCGATCCGCGTGACGCGCGCGGGGGAGCTGAACAAGGTCAACCTCAAGACGATGCCCCACCCCGGCTTTCCGACCGATATGCAGCCGCAGATGACCGCGCTGCTTTCGATGGCGAACGGGACGAGCATCGTGACCGAGGGCGTGTGGGACAACCGCTTCCGCTATGTCGACGAGCTGCGCCGGATGGGCGCGCAGATCCAGGTGGACGGCAAGGTCGCCGTCGTCGAGGGCGTGCCCCGGCTGACGGCCGCCCCGGTGCGCGCGGTCGACCTGCGCGCGGGCGCGGCGGTGCTGATCGCCGCGATGGCGGCGCACGGGGTCACCGAGATCGAGGACATCGAGCACATCGAGCGGGGCTACGAAAATATCGTGGAAAAGCTCGAGGCGCTCGGCGCGGACATCCGCAAGGTCGTGCTCCCCGACGGCGAGCTCAAGGCTGCGCTCTGACCTCCGGCCGGCTGATTTTTGAGCCGGCCGTTTGTTTTTTCAAATTTCATTCGGGAGGATGCCTATGGCCCGGTTTTGCACGCTGTTTTCCGGCTCCAGCGGGAACAGCACCTATGTCGCCGCCTCCGACTCGGCGGTGCTTGTCGACGCGGGGCGCTCCTGCAAGCAGCTGCTGGCGGCGATGGAGTCCCGCGGGATCGAGCCGCGCTCGATCGGCGCGGTGCTCGTCACCCACGAGCACACCGACCATGTGAGCGGCCTGCGGGTGCTCCTCAAAAAGCTGGGTGTGCCCCTCTACGCGACGCCCGAGGTGCTCGAGCGGCTGCGGTGGGACGGGACGCTCGTCCCGGGGCAGGAGGCCCATCCGGTGGAGCCGGGGACGCGCCTGTGCGTCGGTTCGCTCGAAATCGACAGCTTCGACACGCCGCACGACAGCGCGCACAGCGTCGGATACCGGATTCAGACCCCCGACGGGCGGCGGCTGGCGGTCGCCACCGACATGGGATACATAAGCGACAGCGTCGCGCGGATGCTGCGCGGCTGCGACCTCGTGATGCTTGAATCGAACTATGAGCCGGGGATGCTCAGCGCGTGCGATTACCCCTACTATTTGAAGCGGCGGATTGCCTCCGACACGGGGCACCTCTCGAACGACTGTTGCGCGCGGCAGCTGATCGACCTGGTCCGTTCGGGGAGCACCCGCTTTGTACTCGGGCACCTCTCCCAGAACAGCAACACGCCCGAAAACGCCTACCAGGCGTCCTACTGCGCGCTGACGGCGGGCGGCATGCGGGAGGGGATCGACTTCACGCTGGCCGTCGCCTCCAGGTCGGGTCCGTCCGAGATGGTGGTACTGTGACCGCGGTACAGGTGATCGCGGTCGGCAGGCTCAAGGAGGCGTGGATGCGCGACGGCTGCGCGGAATACCTCAAGCGGATGGGGCTTTGGAGCAAGGCGTCGGTCGTGGAGGTCGACGAATTCCGGCTGGGGGAGAACCCCTCGCCCGCGCAGGTCCGCTCCTGCGTGGAAAGGGAGGGGGAGCGCATCCTCGAGAAAATCCCGAAGGGCGCGCGGGTGGTCGCGATGTGCATCGAGGGGAAGACGCTCTCCTCCGAGGGACTTGCGGACTACATCGCGCGGGCGGCCGCGTCGGGCGCGGGGAGCCTCGCGTTTGTGATCGGCGGTTCTTACGGGCTGTCCGACGCGGTGAAAAACGCCGCGTCGCTGCGGCTTTCGATGTCGCCGATGACCTTCCCGCACCAGCTCGCGCGGGTGCTGCTGCTCGAACAGCTCTACCGCGCCTTCTCGATCAACGCGAACGCGAAGTATCATAAATAAGGACTTTCGCTTTTTCAGCCAAAAGTTTCGCCCGCCTTTGAAAAGGCGGGCGAAACTTTTGAATGGGTTGGGTGAACCCCCTTGATTATTTGCGGGCGCGCTCGAGGATCGTTTGGAACGGCGTGCCGTGCGGGCGGTTGAACCGCCGCAGGTGGTAGAGCTGCTCCGGATCGCCCGTGATGTAGTTGAGCTTTTCCTCGCAGGTCAGCGCCGCGGAAAAGCCCATCCCCCGGATCACCGGCAGCGCCTCCTTGCTGATCTGTCCGAACGGGTAGGTGAAGCAGGTGGGCGTCCAGTCGAGGAACTCCTCGCATTCGTCCTGGAGCTTGCCGAGGTCGGTCTCCAGCATCGTCTGGTAGGATGCCAGCCCCTCGCCCGGTTTGCGCATCGAGCCGTGGCGGCCGTTCTGATTCTCATGCAGGTTGTAGGAGTGGTTTTGAATCTCCACGAGGCCGCTGTCGTGCATCTCGCGCAGCTCGTTCCACGTCGAGTGGGAATAGCGGATGTGGTGGTCGTCCACGGAGGAATACTGGTCGGCGTACCTGCCCACAATGGAATAGACCGCCTTGAAGCCGTACTCCTTCAGGATAGGGAAGACGTACTCGTGGAAGCTCTCGTACCCGTCGTCGAAGGTGATCATGACCGGCCGCTCGGGCAGCGGCGCGCCCTCTTCCACGTAGGCGAGCAGGTCGGCGATCACGATCGGGGTGTAGCCTTCCGCCCGCAGGTATTCCATGTCCGACCGGAACTCGTCGGGGGAGACGGTGTATTTGTTGAGCCGCGCCTGCTCCTTGAGCACGTGGTGGTACATCACGATCGGCAGCTCGATTCCCTCCGGTTCCGCCGGCGCGTTCACCGCCCGGACGCCGCGCGCTGCGATGCCGCCCAGCGCCACCGCCAGCGCGAGGGCCAGCGGCAGGATCGCCCTGTTGATTGCCTTCATTGCGTCACTTCCCAAAGCGTTTTCTTCTGCATATCTATGCCGTGCGCGCCTGTCCGTATGAGCGTGGGGAATTTTTACTGGCAATCCGGCCGGAAGTGTGGTATACTTACAGCTTACACAGAAACTGTGAATTGAACAAAAGGAATCTGCACAACTTATGAAATTTGAACAACTGAAATTGATACCGCCCATCCTGCGCGCTGCGGCCGACGAGGGCTATTCCGCCCCGTCCCCCATCCAGCAGAAGGCGATTCCGCCCGCGCTCGAGGGCCGCGACGTGCTCGGCTGCGCCCAGACGGGCACCGGCAAGACCGCCGCGTTCGCCATGCCGATTTTGCAGCGGCTCTCCGCCCAAAAGCCCCAGCCAGGCGCGCCGCGCGTCATCCGCGCGCTCGTGCTCACACCGACCCGCGAGCTCGCGCTCCAGATTTCCGACAGCTTTAAGGCCTACGGCCACTACCTGCGCCTGCGCACCGCCGTCATCTTCGGCGGCGTCTCCCAGAACCCGCAGGTGGACGAGCTCCGCCGCGGCATCGACATCCTCGTCGCCACCCCCGGCAGGCTCAACGACCTGATCGGGCAGGGGTACATCGACCTGTCGCACGTCGAGACGCTGGTGCTCGACGAGGCCGACCGGATGCTCGACATGGGATTTATCCACGACGTGGAGAAGATCATCGCCCGGGTGCCGCAGAAGCGGCAGACCCTCTTTTTCTCCGCCACGATGCCCGAGAGCATCATGCGCCTGTGCGACCGCATCCTCACCGACCCGGTCAAGGTGGCGGTGAATCCCGTTTCATCCCCCGTCGAGGTGATCGACCAGCGGCTCTACTTTGTGGACAAGCCCAACAAGCGCCGCCTGCTCGTGCACCTGCTCAAAGACCCGGGCATCGTCTCGGCGCTCGTGTTCACCTTCACCAAGCACGGCGCCGACCGGGTGGCCCGGGAGCTCGCCAAGGCGGGCGTCGAGGCGCAGGCGATCCACGGCAACAAGAGCCAGAACGCCCGCCAGCGGGCGCTGAGCGCCTTCAAGGCGGGGGAGATCCGCGTGCTCGTGGCGACCGACATCGCCGCGCGCGGCATCGACATCGACGAGCTCTCCCACGTCATCAACTACGACCTGCCCAACATCCCCGAGACGTATGTGCACCGCATCGGGCGCACGGCGCGCGCAGGGCTGTCGGGGACGGCGATCTCCTTTTGCAGCATCGAGGAGATGGACGAGCTCAAGGAGATCGAAAAGCTGATCGGCAAAAAAATCCCCGTGGTGGAGGACCACCCCTACCCGATGGAGGTGTTCGAGGCGCCGCCCAAGCAGCCGCGCCCCCAGCGCCCGCCGCGCGAGCAGCGCGCCGCGAAGCCGAAGCCGGTGCGCCAGCAGCCGCAAAAGCAGCAAAAGTCCGCCGGACGCCCCCCGCGCAAGCATTGAAACCCAAAAAGGCAGCCGCATTGCGGCTGCCTTTTTCTGTCTGTTGATTGCGGAACGCCGAAAATTTTTGCCGGGATGCAGGAATCAGAGCTTTGCGCCGCACCGATTGCAGTAGAGGCTGTTCCTCTGCTGCGGCGCGCCGCAGGCGGGACAGCGTGGGGTAAGGTTATTGCGCAGCAGGCGCAGTCCGCCCGGCGGCACCGTGATTTCCCCGTCATGCGCGAGCCGCCTGCCGAGCGCGGGGTCGAGCTCGAAGACGCTCGCGCAGCGGGGGCAGGCGGCCAGGTAGACGGAATCGTACTTGACGAGCGGGATGAAAAAGAAGTGGACATAGCTGTAGCGGCGGCAGACGCTGAGGGAAACCGTTTCCCCGCAGGCGGGACAGGCCGCCGCGGAAACCTGTCCGACGGGTACTACTTTGCTGTTCGCGCCGAATATACCTAGAAAGAACATCTCTGTCACCTCCGGAAACCGTTGGTACAAGTGTATACTAAATGTTGAAAAAGTCAACCGGAAAAGACAGATATTTGCCCGGAACACTTGACCGAATTGGGCAAAACGTGTAAAATTATGTTGAGTTATCGTGTGGAAAGGAAAATCAGCATGAAAAAGACGTTAAGCGTTATACTGTCGGTATTTCTGCTGGTTGGCATGGCCGGCTGCGGAAGCCGGGCGGCCGGCGATGACATCGCGGGAGGCCGGGGGGACGCCGCGCGGGCGGTCACCCTGAGCAGGACGGAAACGACAAGCGTGTACGGCGTGGAAGCGCCGGGCAGCGACGAAAATATTCTCCTCGGCGCCGGGCTGCTGGCGGCGAACGCCCCGCGGGAGGGACAGAAGATCTCCTCCGCCCCGCAGGGGGAGGTGCGCGCCGTGTGGATGTCCTACCTGACGCTCGAGCCGATGATCAAGGGCAAGACGCAGGCGGAGTTCACCGCCAACGTCGGCGCGGCCTTCAAGAAGGCGGCCGACTTCGGCTTCAACACCGTCTTCGTGCAGGTGCGGCCGTTCGGCGACGCGCTCTACGCGTCCGACTTCTTCCCCTGGTCCCGTTACCTGACGGGCACCGAGGGCGTGGACCCCGGCTATGACCCGCTGGAGATCATGTGCGCGCTGGCGGACGAGCGGGGACTGCGCATCGAGGCGTGGCTCAACCCCTACCGTGTGCGGATCGGGGACCAGCCGATGTCGAACGACAACCAGGCGAAAATCTGGCTCAGCCAGGGCAGCGACGCGGCGCTCGAATGGAACGGCGGCGTCTACTACAACCCCGGCAGCCCCGCGGCGCGCAGGCTCATCGTGAACGGCGTGCGGGAGATCGTGCAGAACTACGACGTGGACGGCGTCCACTTTGACGACTACTTCTACCCGACGACCGATTTTGCCTTCGACAGCGCGACATACCGCGCCTCGGGCTCCAGCCTCTCCCAGGCCGACTGGCGGCGGGAGAACGTGGATATCCTCGTCCGGGAGGTCTACGCCGCGGTCAAGGAGCAAAAGCCCGCCTGCCTCTTCGGCATCAGCCCGCAGGGCAACGTCAGGACCAACTACGAAAGCCAGTTCGCGGACGCGTCCGTCTGGCTCTCCAATCCCGGCTATGTCGACTACATCTGTCCGCAGATCTACTACGGCTACGACAATGCGACCTGCCCCTACGCCGAGACGGTGAAGCAGTGGGCGGACATGATCAAGGTGGACGGCATCAAGCTCTATGTGGGCATCGGGGCCTATAAGATCGGCACCGAGGACGCGTGGGCGGGAGCGGGCCGCGACGAGTGGCTCGGAACCACCGACCTGCTCGCCCGCATGGTGACGACCGCGCGGGGCGCGAAGCACTACGGCGGCGTGGCCTTCTACAGCTACGAATCCCTCTTCGTTTCGCCGGGCAGGCAGATGCAGGCGGAGGAACGGAACCTCAAAAAGATTTTCTGATATCCGAAAGGACGGGGCGGGTTCTCGAACCCGCCCCATACGGTATCCGGACAGGCCCCGGCGGGGCGGTCCGCGCGGGGAGGAAACCAGTTTGCCAAGAAACGGCCCCAACCGCAAAAAGCTCGCAGTGGCCCTGTCGGCGGCGTTCATCCTGATGACGCTGCTGATGGGGGTTTTGGCGTTTCTCGGCGGGGATTTGATCGGAGGGGACGGGCCGGAAAGCCCGGACGCCGCCGTCATGGCCTCCGCCGACGGGGAACCGGAGTCCTCCGGCGGGGAGGAGCCGCAGGACGCGGACGGCCCCGGGGAGTCCTCCGGGCCCGAAGAGGAACCGGAGGAGGCGCCCGAGCCCGAGCCGGTCTACTTTAACGTTCCGGACGAGCTGCGGGCGGTGGTGATCTCGGCGGGAACCGACTATCTGACGACCGACGCGCCGCTTTCCGCGGCGGAGCTGGGCGGCCAGCTCGACCGGGCGCTCGCGGCCGCGCGGGAGCTGACGATGAATTCGATCATCATCGACACCAAATACAAGGACGGCGTCCTCTTCACGAGCGACACGCTCGAGACGGCGCCGCTCGAGGTCGACGTGACCAGCTACCTCGCGGACAAGGCCCGCGAGATGGGCTTTTACGTCTACGCGACCTACGACGTGTCCGGCCTCGCTGGCGACGACGGCAGGTACCTGCGCGCCGCCGGCGCGGACGGGAGGACGCTCGACAGCGTGCGGGAGAGCATCGGCTCCTTCGCGGAAAGGTACAAGCTGGACGGCATCCTGCTCGACGGGTACGAGAACCCCGCGGACGGGCGCAGCTACGCCCAGTACCTCGAAAACGGCGGCGGCGCGGGCTATCGGAACTACCTGCGGCAGGTGCCGTCGGCGCTTGTGAGCGCGGCGGCGTCCGCCGTGCGGGAGCGCGCGCCCGGCACCCAGGTGGGGCTGCTGGCGGACGCGGTGTGGGAGAACGCCTCGGAAAACCCCGGCGGCACCGACACCAAGGCGGAGCGGACCTCGCTCGGCTACGGCAACGCGGACACGAAGGCGATGGCGGAGAGCGGACTCTTCGACTTCGTGATGGTCAAAAACTACGGCTCCACCAACGAGGAGACGGCGCGGTTCGGCGTCGTGGCCGAGTGGTGGAAGCAGGTGGCGCGCGGCGCCAACACCACCCTTTACATGATGCACGCGGCCGACCGCGTGGGGACCCAGTCAGTCGGCTGGACGGTCTACGAGCAGCTCACCAAGCAGGTCATCGACCTGCAGGAGCTGGGCGGCGTGTCGGGCAGCGCGTTCAATTCCCTAGCGGCGCTCTCCGCCAACCCCGGCAACAGCACGACCACCCTTGTGCAGTACCTCAACAACGAGATCAACGAGCAGTGGGTGCTCACCCAGCTCGCCATCACCACCCCGCAGCAGATGACCTTCACGACCAAGGAGCAGTCGGTCACCTTCCAGGGCGCGTCCGACCCGCAGGCGGAGGTCACGATGAACGGGGAGAAGATCCCCACCAACGAGAGCGGCTACTTCGCCATCCGCGAGGATCTGACGCCCGGGCTCAACACCTTCACCTTTGCGCACAAGGGCAAGACCCTCACCTACAGCATCACGCGGCAGGTGCAGGTCATCAAGGAGGTCACCCCGACCGGCAAGCTGGCGGTAGACGGCGGCATGGAGGTCACCGTTTCGGTGCTCGCCTATGAGGACGCCAAGGTGAGCGCCAGCGTCGGCGGGCAGACGATCACCCTCTCCCAGACGGAGGACGAGACGGACGAGGCGGACTCGCTGTCCGGCTACAAGCGGTTCACCGGCGTGTTCACCGCGCCGAGCGCCTCCGCCTCCGCCACCACGATGGGCAACATCACCTTCACCGCCACCGCGCAGGGGGAGACCCAGTCGGTGGAGGGCGCGCTCGTCACCGTCAACAAGCGGGCTGTCATGGGCGAGGGGGCGGTCGTCTACGTCGTGGCCGACCAGGCGGAGACCTTCCCCATCAATACCCTGAACGACAACTCCAACCCGGGCTACTTCCCGCTGCCCAAGGGCACGGTGGACAAGACCTACGGGGACGAGATCGTCTACAAGAACGGCAGCGTCACCAAGACCTACTGGAAGCTCGAATCGGGCGTGCGCGTCTATTCGGACGACATCAAGGCGTCGGGCGGCTCGATGCCCGACCAGAACGTCATCAGCGGCATGTCGGTCAAGTCGTCGGGCGCCTATACGAGCGTCACGCTTGCGATGGACCAGAAGGTGCCCTACAAGGTCGCCTACGACGGCTCGCAGATCATCTTCAAATTTGACTACACCGCCCGCACCCCCGACTCCGATTCGATCAAGTCCAACGCGCTCTTCAAGTCGGCCAAATGGGAGGGCTCCAACCTCAACCTCACCCTCAAGAAGGCGGGCGGCTTCCTCGGCTACAAGGCGTCCTACGAGGGCAACAGCCTCGTTTTGCGCTTCAACAATTCCCCCGGCTCCCTCTCGGGCGCGCGGATTGTGGTCGACCCCGGGCACGGCGGCAACGACCCGGGCAACCTCGGCTTCTATCCCGGCAAGGACGAGGCGGACATCAACCTCGCGGTGGCCCAGAAGCTCGTCAGCGACCTCAAGAGCCAGGGCGCGACGGTGCTGATGGCCGAGCCCGGCTCGACGATGGCCACCCGCATGGCGGCGGCGCGCGCCTTCAACGCGCAGGTGCTCGTCAGCGTCCACAGCAATTCCGCCCCCAACGTCAAGGCGACCGGGACCGAGGTCTACTACTTCTACCCCTTCTCCAAGCAGCTCGCGGCGAACATCTCCGCCAACGTCTCCAAGACGCTCGGCTCGGACAACCGCGGCGCCAAGGCGGGGCTCTACTACATGACCCGCGAAAGCCAGTTCGCCTGCGTGCTGGCCGAGCTGGGCTTCATGTCCAACGAGGGGGAATACACCAAGCTGATCAACTCGAAATACCAGAGCCGCATGGCCGAGGCGATCGCCAACGGCATCAGCGCCTACCTCGGCGGCACCAGCTCGGGGAGTTACTCCTCCGGCGACGATGAGGACGACGAGGACGACGGCGGTGACGGCGGGAGCCTCCGCCTCAACGAGACGGAGCTCGACCTCGAGGTGGGCGACACCTTCCCGCTCAAGGTGAGCGGCGCGGGCGGCGCGGACGTCTCGTGGGAGACGGACGACAAGTCGGTCGCGACGGTCAATTCCTCCGGCAAGGTGGTCGCCAAGGGGGAGGGCCGGGCCCGCATCACCGCCTACACCGACGACGACGAGGCGCGCTGCACCGTCTATGTCGGCGGCGGAAGCGGCGGCGACGGCGGCGACGTGACGAAGATCGTCGTCGAGGCGGAAGAGGAGGAGATCGAGGTGGGGACCCGCACGACGCTTTCGGTGCGGGTGTCGCCCTCCGACGCGGACGACGACCGGGTCAAGTGGGTGACCGATGACGACGACATCGTCGAGCTTTCCAACCTGACGTCCTCCTCCTGCAAGGCGGAGGGCCTGCGGGACGGCACCGCGACCATCACCGCCATCGCGCGGGACGGCAGCGGGGTGCGCGGCTCGATCGACATCGTGGTGGGCACCGGCAAATACAAGCAGACCAGCAAGGACACGAGCAGTACCGCGCCCAAGAAGGGGGTCAAGGTCGAGGCGATCACGATCGACGGGCCGTCGACCCTCTACGTGGGGGAGGGGCGCTCGGTCTACACCGGCAGGGTGTCCCCCGCCAACGCGGAGGACCCCGGCATCAAGTGGTCGGTGACCGACAGCGACATCCTCGAGCTCTACCGCACCGACGACGAGAACGTCGTCAAGGTGGAGGGCCTCAGGGCGGGCACCGCCTACCTTGTGGGCGAGCCGTACGACAAGAGCAAGGTCGTCAAGAAGTTCAAGATCACCGTCAAAAAGTGAGCATGCACAGATATAACAAACCTTCGCGTGCAATTTGCGGAGGTTTGTTGTGTTTTTTCTGTTGCATGGGCGGCCGGATGCTGGTATAATAGAACGAGTGATAAAAAATTATTATTTTGAGCAGGATTTGATAAAAAATTAACTCTTTCAAAATGTGCCGTGCGCTGGACGCGCGGCCTGAAATAGGAGTGAGCGTATGTACAAGATTGTCAAGAAGCGGGCGCTGAACGACACGGTGACGCTGATGGAGGTCGAGGCCCCGCATATCGCCAGGAAGGCGCAGGCGGGCCAGTTCATCATCTTCCGCGTCGACGAGCGGGGGGAGCGGGTGCCGCTGACCATCGCGGACTATGACCGCGAAAGAGGCACCGTGACGATCATCTTCCAGATCGTCGGCGCCTCCACCAAGCTGCTGAACACCCTCGGGGAGGGCGACAGCCTGCTCGACTTCGTCGGACCGCTCGGCCAGCCGACCCATGTGGGGCCGGAGGTCAAACGGGTGTGCGTGATCGGCGGCGGCGTGGGCACCGCGATCGCCTATCCGCAGGCCAAGGCGCTGCACGCGGCGGGGCTGGAGGTGGACATGATCGCGGGCTTCCGCTCGAAGGAGATCGTCATCCTCGAGGAGGAGATGAAGGCGGTCACCGGCCATCTCTACCTGATGACCGACGACGGCAGCTACGGCGAGAAGGGGCTCGTCACCCAGAAGCTCGAGGAGCTCATCAAGGCGGGAAAACAATACGACCTGGTCATCGCGATCGGGCCGGTGATCATGATGAAGTTCGTCGCCGCCACGACCAAGCCCTACGGCATCAGGACGCTCGTCTCCCTCAACCCGATCATGGTCGACGGCACCGGCATGTGCGGCGGCTGCCGCGTGCGGGTCGGCGGGCAGACGAAATTCGCCTGCGTGGACGGCCCGGACTTCGACGGCCACGAGGTCGACTTCGACGAGCTGATGAAGCGCAACGGCTTTTATAAGGAGCGCGAGATGGCCGACCGGGAGGACCCGGCGCACATCTGCCGTCTGACGGGAGGGAAACGCCATGCCTAACATGTCCCTGAAGAAGAACCCCATGCCGGAGCAGGCCCCCGGCGTGCGCAATCAAAATTTCGAGGAGGTCGCGCTCGGCTACACCGCCGAAATGGCGGTGGACGAGGCGAAACGCTGCCTCCACTGCAAAAACAGGCCGTGCGTCGCCGGCTGCCCGGTCAACGTACATATCCCGGAGTTCATCGCGAAGGTGGCGGAGGGGGATTTTGCCGGGGCTTACCGGGAGATCGCCCTGACCAATTCGCTGCCCGCCGTCTGCGGGCGGGTGTGCCCGCAGGAGAACCAGTGCGAGGGCAGGTGCGTGCGCGGCGTCAAGGGGGAGCCGGTGGGCATCGGCCGCCTCGAGCGGTTCGTGGCCGACTGGTGGATGGAAAACGGCACGGAGGAGCTTTCGCGCCCCGCCTCCAACGGACACCGGGTCGCGGTGGTCGGCGCGGGCCCGGCGGGGCTCACCTGCGCGGGGGACCTCGCCAGGATGGGGTATGAGGTCACCGTTTTCGAGGCGCTTCAGACGGCGGGCGGCGTGCTCGTCTACGGCATCCCGCAGTTCCGCCTTCCCAAGGAGATCGTCGCCCGCGAGGTGGGCGCGCTCGAAAAGCTCGGCGTGGAGCTGAAGCCCGACATGGTCATCGGCAAGGTCGACTCGGTAGACGAGCTCTTCGAGCAGGGCTTTGAGGCGGTCTTTATCGGTTCGGGCGCGGGGCTCCCGAGCTTTATGAACATCCCCGGCGAAAACCTGCTGGGGGTCTATTCCGCCAACGAATACCTCACCCGCATCAACCTCATGAAGGCCTACCGCGAGGGGTACGACACCCCGATTGCGAAGAGCGGGAAGGTCGCCGTCGTGGGCGGCGGCAACGTGGCGATGGACGCGGCCCGCTGCGCCAAGCGGATGGGGGCGGAAGAGGTGTACATCGTCTACCGCCGCAGCGAGGTCGAGCTCCCGGCGCGCGCCGAGGAGGTCCATCACGCCAGGGAGGAGGGGATCATCTTCAAGCTCCTCAACAACCCGGTGCAGATCATCGGGGACGAAAACGGCCGCGTGAAGGCGATCGAATGCGTGGAGATGGAGCTCGGCGAGCCGGACGCGTCGGGCCGCCGCCGCCCGATGGAAAAGCAGGGCAGCAATTTCACGATCGATGTGGACACGGTGATCATGGCGATCGGCACGAGCCCCAACCCGCTCATCCGGTCGACGACCACCGGGCTGGAGGCCAACAAAAAGGGCTGCCTTGTGGCGGATGAACGCGGCGCGACGACCAAGCCGGGCGTGTTCGCGGGCGGCGACGCGGTGACGGGCGCGGCCACGGTCATCCTCGCGATGGGCGCGGGCAAGACCGCCGCCCAGTCGATCGACGAATACATCAAATCGAAATAAGCAGATTGTAAATGAGCGGTTTGTCCGGTGGACAAACCGCTCATTTTTTTGCCTCCGCCCGCATAGACTTGTCTTAAAGGACAGAGAAGGAGCGGGATGGCATCATGATCGACCAGAGGATACGCCGGTATCCGCCGCGTTCGGGCGGGCGCAGGCGGCGGGAGAGGGACCCCTGTCTCTTCACCGTGATCGTTCAGATCGTCCTGTGCGCGGCGCTGCTGCTCGGCTGCCTGGGGCTGCGGCGGTTCCAGCCGGGGGCCGCGCGGGGGATGGCGGAACTGTTTGACGGGCTTCTGACCGCCGACCGGGTGGAGATCCCTAGCGGAACAGGGGTTGCCGCGGTCTCCGCGCGGGCGCGGGACGCGGCGGACCGTGCGGCGGACGCCGCCGCGCGGGCGCTGAC
>NZ_CABUCJ010000029.1 GCF_902490045.1 uncultured Anaerotruncus sp. | reverse complement strand
CGGGGCGGGACCCGGCAACTCCGCCGCTCGATGAGTGGCAAATCCAAACCCGCCGTCGGCAAGCTCCGCCGCTCGATGAGCGGCAGCCGCCCTCACAGCGTGGCGATCACATAATCGACGGCGGCGATCTCCCGGCCGCCCTGTATGTATACCCGCGGGACCCGCCTGCCGATGAGGCAGGCCTCCTCGTAGTTGATCGTGCCGTTGAGCGCGGCAAAGTCGTCGAGGGTGATCGATCTGCCGCCCTCGCTGCCGACGAGGGTGACGACGTCGCCGCTGCGGACTCCGTCGATCCCGGTCACGTCGACCATGAGCTGGTCCATACAGACCGCGCCGGTGATCGGGGCGTACTGCCCGCGCACGATCACGCGGCCCTTGTTGGTGAAGTTCCGGCGGTAGCCGTCGGCGTAGCCGATCGCGATCGAGGCGAGCCTCTGGCCGTCGTGTTCGGTGATATACCGGCGTCCGTAGCTGACGGCGATCCCCGCCTCAAGCGTCTTGACCATCGTGACAGTCGTGTAAAGGGACATGGCGGGCCGCAGGTCCGCCATGCCCGCGTACTCGGGGGAGGGCGGAAGGCCGTAGAGCACCACGCCGAGCCGCACCATGTCGAGGTGCATTTCGGGATAGGCGAGCGCCGCCGCGCTGTTGCAGCAGTGGCGCAGCGCGAAGGTGATCCCCCGCTTTTCCAGCAGCTCCACCGTCTCCAAAAAGGACTGGAACTGCATCCGGGTATAGTCCCGGCTGCCCCCGGCGCATTCGTCGGCGCAGGCGAAGTGGGTGAAGACGCCGGTGCAGGAAAGCCCGGGCAGCGCGCACACCCGCGCGATCTCTTCGGCGGCGCGCACCTCGTGGCCGTGCTGGGCGAAAAAGCCGATGCGGCTCATGCCCGTGTCGATTTTCACATGGCAGTCGACCACGGCCTTCTGCTCGACCGCGGCGCGGGAAAGCTCCCCGGCGTACTCCTCCGAATAGACCGTCTGGGAGATGCCCAGCTCCGCCAGGGTGTGTGCCATCTCGGGCGGCGTGAAGCCCAAAATCAGGATCGGCCGCGCGACCTCCTGCCTTCGCAGGGAGATCGCCTCGTTGATATTGGAAACCGCGAACCAGTCGGCCCCCTCCCGCTGGAGGGCGCGGGAGACGTAACCGTCCCCGTGGCCGTAGGCGTCCGCCTTGACCACCGCCATCGTGCGGCAGCCGGGCGTCAGACGGCTCTTGAGCTCGCGGTAGTTGTGTGCGATGCAGTCCAGGTCGATGTCCGCCCAGGTGCGGCGCAGGTAGTCCATGGTCTTATCCCCCGTCATTCATCCGCGTTCTTGTCCCTCACCATGAGCATCGCCAGCCCGGCGGTGTTCACAACGATCGAAAGCCCCAGTGTGATGAGGGCCCACACCGAGTTCGTATTGAATAAAAGAAGCAGGGCGACCAACAATATGATCACGCCGGCGGCGAGTATCCGCGCCCCGATTTTCCGCACGCTCATAGCTTTCCTTTCCTTTATCCCGCGACGTTTGGCCGCCGCGTCGTTCCGTCCTTATAATATACACCAACCGCGCGGCTTTTACAACCGCGCGAAAAACTTTAACAGTTTCGTCAAGAATCGGAGGGACCCCCATGAATCTGATCCGGACCGACCTTGCGGTGGAAGCCGCCGAACCCTACCGGGACCGCCTGCCCGACGGCGTTTCGATCGCGGAGGAGGAGCGGGCGGGCGTCAAGCTCACCCGCGTGGAGATCACCAAACCCGAGGCCGCCGAGCGCCTCGGACGGCCGTGCGGCCGGTACGTCACCCTTGAATTGCCCGCCGTGTCCTCCAGCGTGGAGCCGGCGGACGACGTGACCCACGCCGTCGCGGAAGAGCTCTCCGCGCTGCTGCCCGCCGAAGGCTCGGTGCTTGTCGTCGGGCTCGGCAACGAGCAGATCACCCCCGACGCGCTCGGCCCCCGCGCCGCCCACCAGGTGCTCGCCACCCGGCACATCCCCGCCCAGCTCGCGGAGCAGACCGGCCTTTCGGGACTGCGCCCCGTGGCCTCCCTCGCGCCCGGCGTGCTCGGGCAGACGGGCATCGAGACGGGCGAGATCGTCCGCTCGATCGTGCGCGACCTCGCGCCCGCCTGCGTCATCGTGATCGATGCGCTCGCCTCCCGTTCCCTCGACCGGCTCGGCCGCACCATCCAGCTCTCCAACAGCGGCATCTCCCCCGGCTCGGGGGTGCTCAACGCCCGGCGGGAGCTCAGCGAGGAATCCCTCGGCGTGCCTGTCGTGTCGGTTGGCATCCCCACCGTCGTCGACGGCGAGACCCTCGCCCGCGACATCCTCGGGGACGACAGCCGCGACGCCGCGCCCGGCGCCTCCGCCATGATGGTGACCCCCCGCGACATCGACGCGATCATCGAGCGGGGGGCCAAACACCTTTCGCTCGCCGTCAACGCCGCGCTCCAGCCCCAGCTCTCCCTCGAGGACATCACCTACCTCGTGTCGTAGGCGCTCCGCGCGCCCGGCATAAACCGCCTCCCCGCCGAATAGAATGGATCGAAACGCTTTTTATGCTTTGGGGGGCGGGAATGTGAAACGATACGGTCGTGCGCCCGGGCCGGCGCGCCGCCTTGGGGCCGTCATCACAATGGTCGTTGTTCTGCCGCTGTCGATCATGGCGGTTTTTTCGCTTTCCCCCGATCTGGGCGAGCTGACCGAGCGCGCCGCGCTCCTCTCGGCGATGGTGAACATGCCCGAGGGGTCGCTCGCCCTTTTGGAATCGCGGTTCGCGGACAAGGTCGATCCCGCCTACTACCAGGGCGGGGAATCCCAGGTCGCGCCCTATGTCACGCCCTTTGACGAGGGCGTGGACGCCCCCGGAGCGCAGGGCAGGCTGCCCGAATCCTCCCCCGTCCCTGCCAAGCAGGTGCGCGTCTCCGACCCCTCTCCCGCGGCGGACAACTCCCATCCCGTGCCCGAAAAATACCGGGGGCGGATCGTGCAGGAGAACATGGCGGGCTCGGGCGACAGCCTGATCCCCTATGGCGCGGGCCTGCTCCGCAACTATACCGAGGTCCCCGCCGACGAAATTCAGGAGATCATGGAGCAGGGACTCAATATCCGCCTGGAGGACACCTCCGCGCCGCAGGTGCTCATCTTCCACACCCACGCGACCGAGAGCTACGAGCCCTACGACAGTGAAAATTATGACATGCGGAATACTTGGCGGTCAACGGACAACACTAAGAATATGGTCGCGGTGGGCAACGCGCTTGAAAAGGCGCTGCGGGACGCGGGAATCGGGGTCGTGCACGACACGACCCAGCACGACTATCCCTCCTACAATGGCTCCTACGAGCGCAGCGCCGAAACGATCAAGTCCTATCTGGAGAAGTACCCGACCATCAAGATCGCGCTCGACGTGCACCGCGACGCCATCCAGCGGGAGGACGACCTGATCGTCAAGCCCACGGTGGAGGTGAACGGCCGCAAGGCCGCCCAGCTCATGATCATCACCGGCAGCGACGACGGCACGATGAACGTCCCCGCGTGGCGGGAAAACCTGCGCTTCGCCGCGTCCCTGCAGGACGCCGTCGAACAGGACACCCCTGAGCTGACCCGCCCGATCTTCTTCTGCTACCGCAAATACAACATGGACCTGACCACCGGCTCGCTGCTCCTCGAGGTCGGCTCCAACGCCAACACCCTCGACGAGAGCGTCTATACCGCCGAACTGGTTGGGAAGTCCCTCGCGCGGATGCTCAGTGAAAATCGCGGCGAATCCCCTGAAACTGCTCCGAACGGATAGTCTATTGGTATAAATCTAAGGTGAAAATACAGGATGTTGAACAAAGACGCGCGCCTTTTTTGGGTTTCCTTCCTTCTGACCCTGATCCTGACGGGCTGGCTGGCCCTCTTTCTGTGGGTCGACACCACCAGCTCCCGCTATGAAAACGCGGCCGGCATCCGTGCGCTTGAGATCGCGCCCGCCGGAGAACTCCGATACAGCGTCGGCCTGCTGGGCAGGCAGTATGTCATGTCCCTCGAGCCCTTCAATGAGTTCGAGGCCTGGCGGCAGGACCACGCCTGCCTTGTCACCCCGCGTCCGCTGCTGCTCGCGGAGCAGGGATACGCCCTGATTGTGCGGGGCTGGGACATATTTGACGAATGGTATAAAAACCATGAGTATCAACAAAACGTCATGAAATCACAGGAGAACGTCCCGGTCGAACCGGACGAATAAAAGCCAACGGAACCGCTCGCCGAGCGGTTCCGTTGGCTTTTCCCCTATCCTTCCCCGATTTGATAGACCGCCGCCAGCGTCTTTTCCCCGTCCGAACCGCGGTCCCTGTGCAGCTCCGCCTCGTACCGGATTTTTTGGCGCCGGAGGCACAGGTCCATAAAGCACAGAAAAATCCCCATATCGATCTGGTTGTAGAAGGCCGTCCTGCCGGCGGGCATGATCCCGCTCCTGCCCGGTTTGCGAACACGGTAAACGTGGAGCGTTCCGCCTTCGCGTTCCACCAGCCACGGCTGTGAGTTGCAGGCGCTCGGCGCAAACCGGACAATGCCGGTAACTCCCTCGACGGGCTCCCCGCGCCAGATTTCCCCGACCGGCTTTCGTCTGCTTCGGAACATATCCCTGCGGAATTTTTGTTCGCCGTCCACTTTGGAGATCGCGATCATGATAACAAAATCCAGGCCCGCAAACGGGGAAGCCTCCGCCTTGCCGGCCCCATACCACAGCGTTCCGACGTTTTGCGAGACAAGGTACAAATCCAGCTGCTCGCCCAGGTAACCGATGTTTTGCAAATAGTGGTCTTTCTTCTCGCTGTAAAGCAGAATGCAGGCCTGCTGTCCGCGCCTGCAGGTGGTTTCATCCGCCGGGACGATCCGGACGGCCGTCCGAATACCGGGCACCAGCGGCACGAATGTTTTGTACGCTTCCTCTATCGCCCGGAGCTCATCGGAGGATATCCCGGCATCGCCGGTGCCCCGGAACAGGTGAAACGATTTTCTCCTGAAAATCATTTCGTAAAGACTGTCGTTCAGCATGTTACCGCGCTCCCCTCAAAAAAAGGGTAACGGATATTAAAAAATAATGCAAGGTAAATCTGCATCCGGCTCCCGCGCCCGCTCCTCCGTGCCCCCCGGGATCAGAACCCGTCTTCGCGCAGGCGGGACACAAGCCCGACGTACCATTCGATGACGTCGAAGCCCCGGTAGTCCTCCCGCTTGAGGTCGATGATGTCGCCGTGCGAAATGCCGCGGCGGCGACGGTTGGAGAGTACCCCGCCGAACTCCCCCCACTTGGCAGAGTCGATACACACGAGGCCGTCGTTGGGGCCCCGCACGCACCGGAGCAGGGAATAGGGGATGCTGAGCAGCGGGTCGCTCAGCGGATTTTTCATGACGGTGGCGTAGCTCCGGTAGCTGACGCGCGGGTCGTCGGGCGTCTCGGCGTTGAAGGCCGCCGCGAAGGCGGGCGAGAGCTGGCGGCTGGCCGTGCAGGCGTCTGGGTGGACGTCCCCGACCCTGCGGAAGGCCGCGTCGACCACCCCGCAGATTTTCCGGTAGAGGCCGTCGGGCAGCTTCCCGAGCAGGTCCAGCAGTTCGGAGCCCCGGTGCGGGGTGGATATCGTCGTGAGCGACGCCACCGCCTCCCCCATCCCGAGCCGGGTAATCAGGCAGCGCGCGTCGAGCCCGCCCTTGGAGTGCGCGATGATGTTGACCTTTTCGCAGCCCGTCTCCCGCTGAATCTCCAGGATTTTTTCGCGGATGGCCGCGGCGTTGTCCTCAATCGTGCCCCATGCCTGCTGGTGCCCATAGTGGACCGCCGCGCCGTTTCGCTGTAATTCTCGCGGGATGCGGCCCCAGTAGTTGAAGTATTTGAGGTCGCGGAAGCCAACCCCGTGCACGAGCAGCAGCGGGTATTTCGTCCGGCAGATATCCCTCTCCGCGCGCACCCGGCGCGCCTCCTCGCGGTAGCACTCGTGGTCGTATTCGTCCCGCGCGGCCCGGCAGAGCCAGAGCATCAAAAAGAGGTTGACGACCGGAATCCACAGGTTCAGGACGAGCAGCGTCCGCTTGACGACCCCCAGCCTCCGGCAGGTGAAGAGAATCCGCAGCGCGCCGCCGAGGATGACCAGCGCGGCGAGCAGGAGCGCCGCCGCGAGGTCCGCGGGGACGACCCAGCCCGGCAGGCCGTCCGCGAGCGGCGGCAGGACCCACAGGTAAAAGACCGCCTGCATCAAAAGCAGAAGCAGCCCGCCGCGCAGCGCCATGCGCCCGTCCCAGAGAACCCGGACGCGGCGGCTATCGGTCTGGTAGTCGCGCGCGGGGAAGAAAAGCAGCCGCAGAAGCGTCCAGATGAAATAGGCGCACACCGGCAGCCGCACCGCCCAGAGGCCCGGCCCGCCGAGGAGGGAAAGCCTCTGCCACCAGAAGAGCGCGTGCGGCAGAAACAGGGCGCAGAGCGCCATATGCCAGCGGCTCAGAAGGTCGAGCTTTTTCGCCGCGTCCAGCAGGACCGCGCCCAGGCAGGCCGCGGCCAGCAGTATTTTTATCGTCATCCGGTCAGGCCTCCCTCCCGGCTGCAATCAGCCTCCCTGTCGCAGGATGCTTCCTCCGCGTTTCCCGGCGGGCGGGCGTTACGCTTCCTCCGGACCGCGCGGCCTTCCGCATTCGCCGCACGCCGCGTCGTGGAGGGATACAACGCCGCCGCAGGCGGGGCAGGTGAATTCCTCGCGCTGCGCCGCCAGAAACGCCTCCAGGCCCCCCGCCTTCACCGCCGCGCCGTTTTCCACAAGGCTCGCGTGATAGCGCTTGCGGTAGCTCCTGTCGAGGTTTTTGACCGGCTTGCAGGGATAGTCGGGACACGCGAAGCAGTGGTCATGGCCCCGTTCCCGGGCACAGTCGCGGATGCCGCATTTCCGGCAGTGCTCCGGCTTGCCGCCGTCGCCGCCGAAGCAGCCGGGACAGGGCCGTTTGCTTTTGCAGTGCCGGTGGCAGACCATGCAGTTCATGCCGCAGGGCGCGAACAGCTTTTTGTCGATCTTTTCGGGCATCTTCATCGATCCATCCACCCTTCCGTTTTTTGCGTACGCGGGGCTCAAAAATAGCGCCGGACCTCCCGCATATACCGGCGGTACGACTCACCGAACCGCTCCAGACACCATCGCTCCTCCGAGCGAATGATCCAGTGGGCCGCTGCCTGAAAAACCAGCACAAGGCCCAGCAGCAGCCGCGACTGCAAAAGCAGCGCGCACCCCAGGAAAAAAACAAAATACGCCGCGTACATGGGGTTGCGCGAATAGCGGTAGGGTCCGCCCCGGTTGACGCCATCCTCCGACGGGGCCGCAAAGCCGACTACCGACGCCGCGAGCAGGGCTGTCCCCGCGAGGAAGAGACCCGCGCCCGTAAAAAACAACGCCGGCGGCGCGAACCGGATCTTCAGAAAGAGGATGCAGAGAAGAATCGCCGCGTTGGAAAGCTGGTAGACCCAGTAGGCTGCGACTTCCCCTCCGCGCAGGGGCGAAAAGTGGGCGGCGCGCGCGACGGCGTTCCGGTCGAGTCGGGCGAGCAGGCCAAACCGGATCAGGAAAAAGGGCACCAGAAGCAAAAATCCCACTCTGTCCCCATCCTTTCCCGCGTCGGCGCACCGGTTCCGCCACCCGGCGGGCGCATGCGTTCCGTTGGTCCCATCCTACCACACCTCCCCCGCGGATGGCAAGGCCACCTTCCCGCGGCGAACGGGACCCGGCTGAATTTCCAAATTCCTTTGAGAAGCGCGGGCCGGTATGATATGATATGGGAAAGGCGTTTTCCGCCTTTGGACAACGGCAAAAATCAGCTGGAAACGAGGGCGCGTATGGAACCGAATTTTATAAACCTGACGGAGGAGAACCTCTCCGAAGAGCATCTCTGCTGCATCATCCGCAGCAAGAAGCCCCATCCGGGCGTCGAGGCGAAGCGGCAGTGGCTCGCCGCCCGGCTCAAGGAGGGCCATGTGTTCCGGAAGCTCGACGCGAAAGCGGTGGTTTTCATCGAATACGCGCCCCTTGAGACGGCCTGGGTCCCCGTCCTCGGCGACAACTACATCTACCTCTACTGCCTGTGGGTCGACGGCGGCTGCAAGGGCCGGGGGTACGGGCGGTCGCTGATGGAGTACTGCCTGGCCGACGCCAAAAGACAGGGCAAGTCGGGCGTCTGCATGCTCGGGGCAAAAAAACAGAAGGCCTGGCTCTCCGACCAGGCGTTTGCAAAGAAGTTCGGCTTTGAGGCTGTCGACACGGCCGGGGACGAATACGAACTGCTGGCGCTTTCCTTTGACGGAACGACGCCCCAGTTCGCGCCGAACGTCAGAAGGCAGGCGATCGACCGCCCGGAGCTCACGGTCTGCTACAGTATGCAGTGCCCCTTTATCCTTCAGCGTGTCGAGACGGTCCGGCGGTATTGTGAAGAACGCGGAGTCCCCCTCTCCCTCCTCCCGGTCGACACCCTGCAAAAGGCGAAGGAACTGCCCTGCGTCTTCAACAACTGGGCCGTGTTCTATGGGGGGCGTTTCGTGACGGTCAACCAGCTGGACGCCGCCGGGATCGAGAGAATCCTCAAAAAAGGTTCCTGAGCAGGGGCGCGGCCGCTCTTTTTTCCCTTCGCGTTGCTAAAAGTTCCGTTCAAGTCCTCCGTTAAAATGGATAAAAAGAGCAGCCACCCAAAAATTGGTGACTGCCCGCAAACAGGAAGCTATTCGCCTCCCCCTTTAAACCGCTATTGATGGAGCAGGGCCGTTTTATCTGTGATTTTCTTTTTAACCGCAGAAACTGTAATTCCAATTGAGAAATTTGTTGTATCTATCACATTTTTCTCATAGCCTCCCAAGCTATGAAATTGTTCCCACATCGTTTCCACTAATTCAACATTCGTTTCTCTGTCTAATTTTGACCGTTCAACCGCCCGTTTCATAGTTTCTTCTTTACTAGCCCTCAAAATAATATAATGTACTTCATAACCTTCTTGGACGGTATTTAACCACGGCTCCAAAAACCATGGGCCGATAATGCCATCCACAATTACATCATACCCACCACGCACGTAACGCTTTGCAGCTTCTAAAAAAGCTTCAATTACAACCAGATTCTGTTCGTTTGATTCTGATAAATGTGGTGGTATTGCTCCTTTTCTGAGGTAATGATAGAAGTCATCTGTATGCATATGGACGGATTTTTTCATGTTGGATTCTGTGGCAATGATAGATGATACCGTGGTTTTTCCGGTTCCCGGCGCTCCAGTAATTATTACCATTCTTCCTTGCTTCATTTATACTTATCCCTCTAAATCCTGATTAGTCAGGCTCATTTTAACATCTGGTCATTTTGACCAGGAGTAAGAAATTAGATGCCCTCTGAATGGCATGATTGACAGGGCTCGCTATTGATGTGCTTAATTTCCATTTCCTCGATTCCATCTGCCGCCATAGCCATGACCGTGGCCTTGTCCTTGACCATGATTTCCATGCCCGTAGCTTTCATTTGGCGGCAGTTCATCGTCCTTTGACAGAGACTGAAGCAACTCCTGAATTTCCCGCATAGTCATGCCTCGTATTTGTTCCGGTGTAATATTAGGATCAAGTGAGGACAGTTCTAAAAACGCACGGTATTTTCCGTAAGACAGCCCTGCCTCATGGGCGTGGCTCATTGCTTCTGTATCCGCACGGTAGCAATAGGTGTTTTGATGTCCCATCGTGCAAGCCTCTAAATCCATAAGGATTTTATCTGTTTGCACTCTATTTTGTCCCACGACGGTTAAAGTCAGAACGGCGTCATTAAACAACAGTTTTGCAATACTTTCTTCTTCCAGCAGCTTAGTAACAGCATCATCGTAGTTCTGAAATCTAATATCAAGTGCTTCTGCCAATGTCCGGCCATCTTCATTATAGCCGACTACTGAAATTACCTTGTCAAAACGGTTGATGCCCAATTCAATAGATGGGTTAATATCGATGCTGATTTGTGCAGTCGGAGAGAAATAAAACCAGTTCCCACCGATGAACAGGAAGAAAATGCAGACAGCGGCAATCGCATAGCGATAGTTACCTCTTGTCTTTTTGACTGATCCGCTTGTTTGCTTCCTGATAAAAGCAAGGGTTTTTTCTTTTAATTCGTCCCCGGCCAGCACATAGTCAAAAGAAGCCTTGATTTTACCATCCATATTCATCACCCCCCAATTTCTCCCGAAGCATCTGCTTGGAACGATGTAACAGCGTGTAAATGGTATTGATATTTTTGTCCAAAATCCGACTAATTTGTGGGGCGGTGTAATCTTCATAATAATGCAAATATACAACATCCCGATATTTTTGTGGGAGGGAGAGGACGGCTTCTAAAACATCGCGATAATCCGGTGGTATTTCTGCGGGTCGTTCGAGCAGATCTTCCAATGACACAGTACGCCGACGAAAAAAGTTTTTAAGTAAATCCTTGCAAGCGTTAATCGTAACCCGAATAAACCACGCTTTTTCGTGTTCTGCGCTTTCAAAGACATGGGAATAAAGGACATATTTCATAAACACCGTTTGAAATATGTCCTCCGTGTCAGCTCGATTTTTCAGATGAACCATGCACAACCGCCGGATCATATCGGCATATTGCGTTATAGCCCGTTCTACCTCTTTCTCGCTGTGCATCCCAACGCTCCGTTCTTACCTTCCGCGACCTCCCCGGCAACCACGGCCCTGGCCCCAACCTCGGCCTGTCCCATCTCGAGGGGGAGTTTTGGAAGCATAGTTGTCGCAAACCCCGTCATTGTCAGCATCTATAAAAAACTTTTGGGAATAAGTCGTTCCCGTTCCATCAGTACGGTAATCGCAGACACCATCGCCGTCTGCATCCACAAAATTGCAGATACCGTCAGCCCGGTCACAGATACCGTCTCCATCTGCATCGACATAGTTGCGGCCTTGTCCACGTCCGGCGGCAAAGGCGGCAGTTGTGGTAATGCTTAAAAGCAACACCATAGCAAGCAATCCTGTCAGCGTCTTTTTCATGTTGAAAGCCTCCATTTTTTGATAGCCGTTTTCGACTTCATGCCTAATACGATTCAAGGAAGCCAATCCATTCAAAGACTTAAAAATTTTTGATTTATAACACATTCTTTCTTTAATCATAGTATGCATCCAACGACAAGTCAATAAAGCGAAAAAAGGGAGTATAAAGCTGTTGCACGGAACGGCAAGCAGGGCAAGTGTATAACATTTGCGATTTTCGGGAGCCTATGTAAAGCTGTCAACCTGTCAACGAGAGCGGGAACCCCTCTGGACAACTTGATTTCAATGGTAAGCGGTGAAATCGACGGCGTTAATTCCAGCAACATTTGAGGCAAAAGGAAACGCCGCCGTGCCGTATTGCATCCCGCCGGGCGGTTATGCTATAATTTAGTATTGGAAAAATTTCAGGAATGCCCCTTGGACGGGCGGAAACGGCAGGGTAACATGGACAGGGAACATATCCGCAATTTCTGCATCATCGCGCATATAGACCACGGCAAAAGCACGCTGGCGGACCGCATCCTGGAACTCACCGAGGCGGTGAGCCAGCGGGACATGGAGGACCAGATCCTCGACAATATGGAGCTCGAACGGGAGCGCGGCATCACGATCAAGGCGCGCGCCGTCACCCTCACCTACCATGCGGACGACGGGCAGGACTACCAGTTCAACCTGATCGACACCCCCGGGCACGTCGACTTCAACTACGAGGTCTCCCGGTCGCTCGCCGCCTGCGAGGGCGCGGTGCTCGTGGTGGACGCGTCGCAGGGCATCGAGGCGCAGACGCTGGCCAACACCTACCTGGCGATCGAGCACGACCTCGAGGTGACCCCCGTCATCAACAAGATCGACCTGCCCGCCGCTGAGCCCGACCGGGTCGCGCAGGAGGTCGAGGACATCATCGGCATCCCCTGCATGGACGCGCCGCGCATCTCAGCCAAAACGGGCGAAAACGTCCACGCCGTGCTCGAACGGGTCGTGGCGGACATCCCCGCGCCCCGGGGCGACGAGACCGCGGCGCTGCGCGCGCTCATCTTTGACAGCGTCTACGACAGCTACCGGGGCGTCATCGTCTATGTCCGCGTCATGGACGGCGCCGTCCGGCCCGGCATGACCATCCGCATGATGTCCACCGGCGCGGAATTCACCGTCGTCGAGTGCGGCGTCATGGGCGCGACGAGCCTCGTGCCGCAGGAGGCGCTCGCCGCGGGCGAGGTCGGCTACATCACCGCCTCGATCAAAACGGTGCGGGATACCGCCGTCGGCGACACCGTCACCGACGCCGAACGTCCCGCGGCCGAGCCGCTGCCCGGCTACCGCAAGGTGCTGCCGATGGTCTTTTCGGGCATCTACCCGCAGGACGGCGCCAAATACCCCGACCTGCGCGACGCGCTCGAAAAGCTCCAGCTCAACGACGCATCCCTCTCCTTCGAGCCGGAGTCGTCCGTCGCGCTCGGCTTTGGCTTCCGGTGCGGCTTTTTGGGCCTCCTTCATATGGAGATCGTGCAGGAACGGCTCGAACGGGAATTCAACCTCGACATCGTCACGACGCTGCCGAGCGTCGTCTACACGCTCAAAATGCAGAGCGGCGAGGAGCTCACGATCGACAACCCCGCCAGCTATCCCGACCCGGCGCAGATCGTTTCGGCGCAGGAGCCGTTTGTCAAGGCGAACATCTTTACGCCGCCCGCCTACATCGGCAACATCATGGAGCTCTGCCAGGATCGCCGGGGCGTCTATCTCGACACCAAATACCTCGACGCCGACCGCGTCGAGCTGCATTACGAGCTGCCCCTCAACGAGATCGTCTATGACTTCTTTGACGCGCTCAAATCCCGCACCCGCGGTTACGCCTCCTTCGACTATGAGATGTGCGGCTACCGTGACAGCAAGCTCGTCAAGCTCGATATCCTCTTAAACAGCGAGGTCGTCGACGCGCTCTCCTTCATCGCACACGCCGACAAGGCCTACCCGCGCGCCCGGCGCATCTGCGAAAATCTGCGGGACAACATTCCCCGCCAGCTCTTCGAGGTGCCCATCCAGGCCGCGATCGGCGGCAAGGTCATCGCCCGCGAGACGGTCAAGGCGCTGCGCAAGGACGTGCTCGCCAAGTGCTACGGCGGCGACATCACCCGCAAAAAGAAGCTGCTTGAAAAGCAGAAGGAGGGCAAAAAGAAGATGCGCCAGCTCGGCTCCGTCTCGATTCCTCCGGAGGCGTTCACCGCCGTGCTCAAGCTTGACTCGAAGGATTAAAAGGACTCACCGCGGCGGTTTTGGGTTTGCCGCCCGATGAGCGGCATATCTAAAAGCTGCGCCGCTCCCCGAGCGGCAAACCCAACATGAGGCCTGCAGGCCGCCGCAGAACGGCAAAAGGAGACCCCCCATGTGTGACGCTCTCTACATCCACATCCCCTTCTGCGAGCGCAAGTGCCCCTACTGCGATTTCTATTCGGTGGCGGCGGAGGGGGCGCTGATGGACGCCTATACCGGCGCGGTCATCCGCTCCCTCGAGCGGGCGCCCTACGCGCTCGCGCCGCTCGACACCGTCTACTTCGGCGGCGGCACCCCATCGGTATTGGGGGGCCGCCGCCTTTCGCGCATCCTCAGGGCGGCGGACGCGCGCTTCAGAATCGCCGCGGACGCGGAAATCACGGTCGAATGCAACCCCCATTCGGCGCTCGGGCCCGAGCTTGCAACCCTGCGTGCGGCGGGCGTCAACCGGCTCTCCTTCGGGATGCAGAGCGCGGACGACGGACAGCTTGAGCGGCTTGGGCGGCTGCATACCGCCGCCGACGTGTCTTCGGCGGTGGAGGCGGCGCGGGGTTGCGGCTTCGAGCACTTTTCCCTCGACCTCATGCTCGCCACCCCCGGCCAGACCCTCGCGGATATCGACCGGGCGGTCGGCCTGTGCGGCAGGCTCGGCGCGGAGCATGTGAGCGCCTACCTGCTCAAGATCGAGCCGGGCACCCCCTTCGACCGGCAGGGCGTTGCGGCTTTCTGCCCGGACGAGGAGGGACAGGCGGAAGCCTACCTGCACGCGGTTGGAGCGCTGGAGGCGGGCGGCTGGAAGCAGTACGAGATCAGCAATTTCGCGCGGGAGGGCCGCACAGCCCGCCACAACCTCAAATACTGGGACTGCCGGGAATATCTCGGCGTGGGGCCGTCCGCCCATTCGTTCGTAAACGGGCGGCGGTTCTATTTCCCGCGCGACCTGCAAGGGTTCCTCGCGTCGGACGGGGACTTTTCCCATGCCGTCGACGACGGGCCGGGCGGAGACGCGGAGGAATATGTGATGCTCCGCCTGCGTCTCTCCGAAGGGGTGCGGTGGGAGGCCCTCGCCGCCCGCTGTCCCGCCTTTGACGCGGACGAACTGCGCGAAAAAGCCCGCCGGATTCCCGGCGGGCTGATAAGGCTCGATTCGGACGGGCTGCGCCTCACGGCGAAGGGCTTTCTCCTCTCCAACGCGGTGATCGGGGAACTGCTCGACTAGACGACGTCCATCATCCGGCGCAGCTGCTTGCCCAGATCGGCGGCGACCCCCTTGACCCCGTCGATGATCTCGTTGATGCCCGTTTCGATCTCCTTGGCCTCGGCGGCCTTGAAAAAATCGCGGGAACGGGTCTTGCGGTAGCGCTTGACCATCTGGCGGATGCGCTCGGTCTCCTGCGCGGTCAGCGGCTGTTCGGGCCTTTTGAGCATGAGCAGCACGTTCGCGCAGTCGGAGAGCAGCTCGGTGTATTCGTCGTCCACCTGTTTTTTGAAGCGGGCGGTCATCTGCGCCTCATCCGCCGGGTCGGTAAAGCGGAGTTCGACGATCGACGCCTCCCCCCCAAGCTGTCGGATCTTCTGCGCGAGGGCGGAAAACTGCTGCATGCTCTGGGCCGTGTTGGGCAGCAGGGCGACCCCCTGCTTGAAGTATTCGGCGCCGATCTCCTTGAGCTTGCGCCAGACGTAGACCCGCGCCTTTGAGGGATTGATCGGCACGTTATAGCTCAGCGCCAGCCAGACGGTCCGCGGCATGCGGCCCACCTCCCAACTCGTATCGACAAATTTCGCGTCCCTCCACACACAATGGGGCGCGTTCTGATTTTATTGTAACCGTTGTTTCCTTTTTCGTCAACACCCGGCCGCCCGGATGGTGGAATTTCTCTTGCATGGAAGGGCCGCGGATGGTAGAATAATGAAATGAATTGTTTTCCGTCCGCGGGCGGATTTTGAAAGGATGGTCATCCCCCATGTCGGTGAGAAACCTTTCCCTGCCGGAGCACTATTTTTCCAAGCTGGACATTATGGAGACCGAGATCGCCATCAAGCTGGCGAAGGATACCTTTGAGCGGGAGCTCGCGCGCTACCTCGAATTGACGCGTGTCTCCGCGCCCCTCTTCGTACAGCCCGAAACCGGCCTCAACGACGACCTCAACGGCGTCGAACGGCCGGTGCAGTTCGATATCCTCGACCTCGGCTCCGACGTGCAGATCGTCCACTCGCTGGCCAAATGGAAGCGCCTCGCGCTCGCGCGCTACGGCTTCGCGCCCGGCACCGGGCTTTATACCGACATGAACGCCATCCGCCGCGACGAGGTGCTCGACAACCTCCATTCAGTCTATGTCGACCAGTGGGACTGGGAGAAGGTCATCACCCGCGAGCAGCGGTGCGTCCAGACGCTGCAGGACACCGTGCGGCAGATTATGAAGGCGCTCTGCAAGACGCAGGAGACCCTTTCCAACCAGTTCTCCTGCCTCGAACGCTACCTGCCCGAGCAGATCTCCTTCGTCACGAGCCAGCAGCTCGAGGACGAATACCCCAGCCTCTCCCCCAAGGAGCGGGAGGACGCCGCCGCCAAAAAATACGGCGCGGTCTTTATCATGCAGATCGGCGGGGCGCTCAAATCCGGCAGGCCCCACGACGGCCGCGCGCCCGACTACGACGACTGGTCCTTAAACGGCGACATCATCATCTGGTATCCGGTGCTCGGGCGGGCGCTCGAGCTCTCCTCGATGGGCATCCGTGTCGACGCCGATGCGCTGCGCCGCCAGCTCGAAATTTCCGGGCACACCGAGCGCGCGTCGATGCCCTTCCACAAAATGCTGCTGGAGGGCCGCCTCCCGCTCACGATGGGCGGCGGCGTCGGCCAGAGCCGCATCTGCATGGCGATGCTTCAAAAGGCGCACATCGGCGAGGTGCAGACATCCGTCTGGCCGGAGGATATGCGCGACGCCTGCGAGGCGTCGGGCATCCACCTATTATAACCAGGGGGAACTTTTGCCAGGGGGAACTTTTGAAAAAGTTTCCCCTGGACCCCTTTAAAACTTTTGGTTCAGGCGTGACGCGGCGCTTCGCCTATACGCGCGCCCCGTGAGACAAAAGTTTTCGCCGGCCTTGGAAAGGTCCCCTGGACCCCTTTAAAATGTTTGGTTCAGGCGCGCCTTATAAAATAAAAGTTTTCGCCCGCCTTTTCCAAAAGGCGGCGGGGTCGCGGGGCAGAGCCCCGCGTCGCGCCCGCGGGCGCGAAACGCTCTATCCTTTAAGCGTATTTTCTTTGCTGCTTTCTTTTACAAGAAAAAAGAAAGCAGGCCCGCCTAAGCGCGGGAAACGGAGAGGGAGGGAAACACATGGATTTGACAAAGCTGTTCGGCTGCCGGGTGTTCGGCGACGCCGCGATGCGCGAGCATCTCTCGCGCGAGGTTTACGAAAGCCTGCGGCGCACCCGGGAGGCGGGGCTGCCGCTCGACCCGTCGATCGCGCAGGCAGTCGCGGAGGGGATGAAGGACTGGGCGGTCGCGCAGGGCGCGACCCACTACACCCACTGGTTCCAGCCGCTGACCAACATCACCGCCGGCAAGCACGACGCGTTCATCGAGCCGGACGGCGAGGGCGGCATGATGCTCGAATTTTCCTCCAAGGCGCTCATCAAGGGGGAACCGGACGCGTCGAGCTTTCCCTCGGGCGGCCTGCGCGCCACCTTCGAGGCGCGCGGCTACACCACCTGGGACCCCACCTCCCCCGCCTTCGTCAAGGACGGCACCCTCTATATCCCGACCGCCTTCTGCTCCTACGGCGGCGAGGCGCTCGACCAGAAGACCCCCCTGCTGCGTTCCATGCAGGCGCTGAACGCCGAGGGGGTGCGCCTGCTCCGACTGATCGGCGAGGAGCAGGTCTCCTGCGTCATCCCGACGGTCGGCGCGGAACAGGAATATTTCCTCATCGACCGCGCGCTCTATGAGCAGCGGCTCGACCTGAAAATCTGCGGGCGCACACTCATCGGCGCCAAGCCCCCCAAGGGACAGGAGCTCGACGACCACTACTGCGGGCGCATCCGCCTGCGGGTGTCCGACTTCATGCGCGCGCTCGACGAGGAGCTCTGGTCGCTGGGGGTGCCCGCCAAAACCAAGCACAATGAGGCGGCCCCCGCCCAGCACGAGCTGGCCCCCGTCTACGACCAGGCAAACATCGCCTGCGACCACAACCAGCTCACGATGGAGATGATGCGGGTCGTCGCCAAAAAGAAAAACCTCGCCTGCCTGCTGCATGAAAAGCCCTTCGCGGGCATCAACGGCAGCGGCAAGCACAACAACTATTCCCTCGTCACCGACACCGGCAAAAACCTGCTCTCCCCCTCCAAGGACCCGGCCCGGAACCGCCGCTTCCTGCTGCTGGCGGCGGCCTTCATCCAGGTGGTGGACGAGTACGGCGACCTGCTGCGCGCGTCGGCCGCCTGCGCGGGCAACGACCAGCGCCTCGGCGGCTGCGAGGCGCCGCCGCCGGTGATCTCCGTCTTTCTCGGGGAGGCGCTCACGCGCGCCCTCTTCTCCTTCTCGGAGGGAGGCGGCTGCCCGGAGGAGCACCTCCAGCTGCTCAAGACCGGCGTGGACGCGCTGCCCGAGCTGGTCAAGGACGACTCCGACCGCAACCGCACCTCCCCCTTCGCCTTTACCGGAAACAAGTTCGAGTTCCGCATGCCGGGCGCGTCCCAGTCGATCGCGCTGACAAACGTCGTGCTCAACACCGCGCTCGCCGACGTGTTTTCCGGCTTCTCCGACCGGTTGGAGCGTTCCGCCGGCCGCGACGCGGAAATCTGCGCCATCATTTCGGAGGTCATGCAGAAGCACGGCCGCATCATCTATAACGGGAACAACTATTCCGAGGCGTGGGTCCGGGAGGCCCGGCGGCGCGGCCTGCCCGTCATCCCCTCGACCGTCGAGGCGTTCGACCGCCTCGTCGCGCCCAAAAACATCGCCCTCTTCGCACGGCAGGGCGTCTTTACCGAGGCCGAGTGCATCTCCCGGCATGAAATCCTTCTGGAAAACTACGTCAAGGTCGTCGGCATCGAGGCCGCGACCCTCATCGAGATGGTGCGTCGGCAGGTCTACCCCGCCGTTGTGCGCTACACCGGCGAGATCGCCGAGACGGTCAACCGGATGCGCACCGCGGGCGCGGCGGCGGTCTCCACCGTGCGGCTGCTCGACACCCTCACCGCACTCGTCGACCAGATCGACAGCGAGCTGGCCGCCCTGCGGGACGCCTACGCGCGCAGCCAGTCGATCGAGGACGTGCACGCCCACGCCGAGTTCATGCGCAGCGATATCCGCCTGTGCATGGAGAGCCTGCGGGCCGCCTGCGACGCCGCCGAGACGATCATGGACGGGGCCTGCTGGCCGATGCCGACCTACACCGACCTGCTCCTGCGGGTATAGGATTACATAAAACGAGGGCGGAGCCGAACGGCTCCGCCCTCGTTTTTTCATTTTATTGTGTGAGCCCGGCGGCGGCAAGCGCCTCCTGGACTTTGATCAGCCGCTGGTTGCGGCTGCCCCGGTACTGCAGCGTCAAATCCCGCTCCGCCTCAAGATACGGCCCGTCGACCAGCAGGTCGGCCAGCCGCAGCAGGCGCAGGATGGCGGGATTTTGTTTGCCCATTTGCAATAACTGTTCAAATGTATACCCGGAGTAAATCACAATGTTCTTGCCGAGCGCGCGGATGCGTTCCCCGAGCGCGGCGAGCGCCTCCGGCTGGCAGAAGGGCTCCCCACCCGAAAAGGTCACGCCGCTCATCAGCGGGTCGGCCTTCACCTGCCGCACGATCTCGTCGGGATCGGCGGGGTAGCCGCCGGCAAAGTCGTGGGTCTGGGGGTTGTGGCAGCCGGGGCAGTGGTGCGGGCACCCCTGCACAAAGACGACGTACCGCATGCCCGGGCCGTCGACGATCGAGTCGGAGACGCACCCCGCGACGCGCAGCGGCGGAATTTCTTCCGCCGGCATCAGAGCTTCACTTCACGGCTGACGGTGTGCTTGACCCGCTCGCCCACCTCGGCGCGCTTCGCGTCGTTGAACCGGTCGAGGGTTCCCACCAGATAGCCGGTGATGCGGCGGATGCGCTCGAACCCGACGCCCTTGCCGACCATTTCCACGCCGTCCTGATTGACCTGTACCATAAAAGATGCCTCCTCTTGCATGTTTAAAATTAAAATTTATCAGAAGGAAAGCGGATTCGCGCTGCGCTCGCTCTCCTCAAAGGGGTCCCCGCAGTAGCCGCAGTTGGCGGCGCTCTCCTTCCAGCAGCCGAGCTCCCGCAGCTTTTCGACGCTTACGGCCTCCCCCTCGCGCCGTCCGCAGCGGGGGCAGACCTCGTCGATAATGCCGGTGTAGCCGCAGACGGGGTCGCGGTCGACCGGGTGGTTGATCGAGCCGTAGCCGATGCCGCACTCCTTCATGTAGCGCACCACCTGCTCGAACGCGTCGAGGTTCTTGAGCGGGTCGCCGTCCAGCTCGATGTAGGAGATGTGCCCCGCGTTGGTAAGCGCGTGGTAGGGCGCCTCGAGGCGGATCTTCTCGCTGGCGGAGATGTTGTAGTAGACGGGGATGTGGAAGGAATTGGTGTAGAACTCGTGGTCGGTGATCCCCTCGAGCTCCCCGAACTGCTTGCGGTCCATCCGCACGAACCGCCCCGAAAGCCCCTCGGCCGGGGTGGCGAGCAGGGTGTAGTTGAAGCCGGTGGCGCGGGTGGCGTCGTCCATGCGGCGGCGCATGTGCCCGATGATCTCCAGCCCGAGGTTCTGCGCGTACTCGCTCTCCCCGTGGTGCTGTCCGATCAGCGCCTTGAGCGTCTCCGCCAGCCCGATGAAGCCCATCGACAGGGTGCCGTGCTTGAGCACCTCGCGCACCTCGTCGTCGGGGCCGAGCTTGTCCGAGTCGATCCACACCCCCTGCCCCATCAGGAAGGGATAGTTGCGGACCTTCTTTTTCGCCTGAATTTCAAACCGCTCCATGAGCTGGTCGATTACGAGGTCGATCTTGCGGTCGAGCTCCTCGAAGAACCAGTCGACGTCCCCCTTCGCGCGGATGGCGATGCGCGGCAGGTTCACCGAGGTGAAGCTCAGGTTTCCGCGGCCGTTGACGATCTCGCGGGTGGGGTCGTAGTGGTTGCCGATCACACGGGTGCGGCAGCCCATGTAGGCGATCTCCGTCTCGGGGCGGCCGGGCTTGTAGTACTGGAGGTTGTAGGGCGCGTCGATGAAGGAAAAGTTGGGGAAGAGCCGCTTGGCCGACACGCGGCAGGCGAGCTTGAAAAGGTCGTAGTTGGGCTCGCCCTCGTTGAAGTTGATCCCCTCCTTCACCTTGAAGATGTGGATGGGAAAGATGGGGGTTTCGCCGTTGCCGAGTCCCGCCTCTGTGGCGAGCAGCACGCTTTCGACCACAAGGCGGCCCTCCGGCGAGGTGTCGGTGCCGTAGTTGATCGACGAGAAGGGAATCTGCGCGCCCGCGCGGGAATGCATCGTGTTGAGGTTGTGGACGAACGCCTCCATCGCCTGGTAGGTGGCGCGGCGGGTCTCCTTGACCGCCTCCCGGCGGGCGAACCGCTGGAGGCGCTCCGCCGTCTCCTCGTCGGTGTATTCGCGCAGCATCCCGGCCTCCTGGGCGCGGTAGTCGTTGTCGTCCGCGAAGGCGGGGGCGATCCCCTGCGCGTCGTAAATCCCGTCGCGGATCGCCCTGGCGATCCCCTCCGCGTCGTCGATGCCGCAGAAGAGCTCAAGCCCCTTGGCGAGGTTGCGGGTGTAGAGCTTGCAGTAGGTCTTGGCGACCCCCTTGGCCATGCCGTAGTCGAAGTTGGGGATGCTCTGCCCGCCGTGCTGGTCGTTCTGGTTGGACTGGATGGCGATGCAGGCGAGCGCCGCGTAGCTCGAAATGTCGTTGGGCTCCCGCAAAAAGCCGTGCCCGGTGCAGAAGCCGCCGGTGAAGAGCTTGTCGATGTCGATCTGGCAGCAGGTGGTCGTCAGCGTCAGGAAATCGAGGTCATGGATGTGGATGTCCCCCGCCAGGTGCGCCTTTGAATGCTCGGGCTTCAGCACAAACATGTGGTAGAACTGCTTGGCCCCCTCGGAGCCGTATTTGAGCATCGTGCCCATCGCGGTGTCGCCGTCGATGTTGGCGTTCTCCCGCTTGATGTCGTTCTCGTCCGCCGACTTGTAGGTGAGCTCCTCGTAGGTCTTCATGAGGCGGGTGTTCATGTCCCGCACGCGGGTGCGCTGGGCGCGGTAGAGGATGAACTCCTTGGCGGTGCGGGCGTGGCCGTTGTCCACGAGCGTACGCTCCACCGCGTCCTGGATCTCCTCGACCGTGGGGCTCTGGTTCCCGCTCTCCTCGAGGGAGGCGGCCACCTGCCCGGCCAGCGCGCGGGCCATCTCATAGTCGTTTCCGCCCAGCGCCTGCGCAGCCTTGAAGATTGCGGCCGCGATCTTGTCGAGGTCGAACAGGACGCACCGGCCGTCGCGCTTTACAATCGTCTGTATCATTCGGGTACCCTCCGTTATCTTGTTGTCCCCATATTTTGTGGTATTTTTCTATATTTTCCACAAGATATAGTTCCATTTCTTCACGCAATTCCTATTTTAAAGGAAAACAGGTTCCCTGTCAATGGTGAAAAACACATTTTTTAGTATCAATTTTTTTGTTTGGCACAAGATATTGTGTTTTTGGCGAACCCCAGGGATTTCCGGCGAAGCCCCGCCGGCGCAGCAAATCCGGGCGTTTCCCGCACTTTTGGGGTGTGCGCGGGTTTGCAAACCCGCGCGAATTCTGATAGAATTTGACTAAGATTTCTACGGAAGGTGCCGCCATGAAAAAACCGCGCGCAGCCGCTTTGATATTGTCCCTGCTGCTCCTGCTGGGCGGATGCGGGAGCTCCGCCGGCGAGGTCATCCGCTACGACATCCCCACGGGCGTTTCCCTGCTTGACCCCCAGTTCGCGACCGACGCGACCGCCCGCATGATCATCTCCAACACCTTCGAGGGGCTCTTCCGCCAGCAGCCCGACGGCGAGGTGATCCCCCGCCTCGCCGAAAGCGGCGAGGTCTCGGACGACGGGCTCGTCTGGACCTTCCGCCTGCGCCGGGACGCCATGTGGAGCGCCTACAGCAGCCGGTCCGACTTCCATGAGTCCCCCGTGACCGCCCACGACTTCGCCTTCGCGCTCTCCCGCATGTTCGACCCGGCGGCGTTCAGCCCCTTTGCGGGGGAATTTTCCTCGATTAAAAACGCCTCGCTGATCCTGAGCGGCGCGGCTCCCCAGTCCTCGCTCGGCGTGCGCGCCCTCGACGACTACACCCTGGAGATCACCCTCGTCCGGCAGGACAGCCGCCTGCCCGAGCTGCTCTCCGCGAGCTACGCGATGCCCTGCAAGCAGGAGTTCTTCGAATCGACGCGCGCCCGCTACGGCTTCGACATCGGGAGCCTGCTCTGCAACGGCCCCTTCTGCCTCTACAACTGGAACAACGACCGGGTGATCTCCCTGCGCCGCAACAGGAATTACCTCGACGGCCAGCCGGTCGTCGCCCGCGGGGTCGACCTCTATACGCCCGGCGCGGCGGATGGCGCGGAACCCGCCGCCCGCTTCCTCGCGGGCGAGACGGACGCCTGCAAGGTCTCCTATTTCGACCTTCCCGCCGTGGAGGACGCGGGCGGGCGGGTGGACTCCTTTGAGGATACCGTGTGGGTGCTCCTGCTCAACGGCCGCAGGGAACCCCTCGCGAACACGAACATCCGCCAGGCGGTCGCCTACAGCGTCAACCGCTCCCTCTTCGAGGGCCGGCTTCCCGGCAACCTGCGCGCCGCCGATACGCTGGTTCCCCCCGCCATCCTCTGGCAGGGGGAGTCCTTCCGGGCGCGGGCCGGGGAAAAGGGGCCGCTCGTCTCGAGTCCCGACCTCGCCAAGCGCTGTTATGTGGCGGGGCTCGAGGACCTCGGCCTCTCCGCCCTGCCGCTTGGGGAGCTGCTCGTCTGCGAGGGCAACGACCAGCGCGCGCTGGCCGGGTACGTCCAGCAGGGACTCCAGCGGTCGCTGGGGCTATTCGCCGGGCTTTCCGTCCTGCCGCAGGAGGAGGTCCTCGAACGGGTGCGGGCAGGCGATTTCGACGCGGCCATCGTCCCCCTCTCGGCCGCCTATTCCTCTCCCGACGCGCTGCTCTCCCTCTTCCGCTCCGGTTCGGGGCAGAACTGGGCGGGCTATTCCAACGCCGCTTATGACGCGCTGCTCGACTCGGCCTCCGCCCTCGACGGCGACGCGCTCTTCGACGTCTACCGGCAGGCGGAAACCCTCCTGCTCGAGGACGGCGCGGTCATCCCCCTCTACTTCGAAACGAACTACTACGCCTCGGCCAAGGGGGTCTCCGGCATCGGGTTTTCGCCCTTTTTGACGGGCGTCTCCTTCCAGTCCGCCGACAGGGAATAGCCCCTTGACAATGGCGCGGCCCTGTGATAGAATACAGCCAAATCTAAGAAAGCACGAGGTTTCTGCGGAAGATGCGTAAATAACAGCCGATGAAGAAGAACACACCACGGCGGCCGCTGGCCGTCTTATGTTGTTCTGTCCGGCTGGTATCCGCCGCAGAAATTTTTATTGCCCTGCAATCAAAAAGCGCCTCCCCGCCCCTGGGCGGCGGCGCCGCGCGTTTCTGCGCCTTTGCACGGCCGCGCGTTTCTGTGAATCGGAATCCCTCCCGGACAGGACGTCCGGGAGGGATTTTTATGTATCTTTTACAGGCGCGAAACCTCAATAAGAGTTTTGGGGCGCGCACACTTTTTTCCGTGGAAAAGCTCGAGGTGCACGACGGCGACCGCATCGGGCTCGTCGGCGCGAACGGCGCGGGCAAATCCACGCTGCTGAACATCCTCTTTGGAGGCGAACCCGCCGACGAAGGGACGATCGACCGGCGCTGCCCCATCGCGCTCGTCCGCCAGTCGGGAGAAGCGGAGGGCGAGGGCGCGACCCAGGTACCTTAGAAGCTCGTCGCCGCAA
>NZ_CABUCJ010000028.1 GCF_902490045.1 uncultured Anaerotruncus sp. | reverse complement strand
GGTCAAGGGGGTCTCCCCTTGCGGCTTCTTTCCCCTATTTCTTGTCCGTACAAGAAATAGGGTCGCTGTCGGTCGACTACCGATAAACTTCGCCGCTCCCCGAGCGGCAAATCTAAAATTATAAGGTGAGCTGCTCCCCGTAGTCCTCCTCGCGGGGCATCATTCCGGCGGCCGGGAGGGTCTTGGTGCGGAACCGGTGGGGGTTCGCAAGCATCCCCTCGGCGAACGGACGAACTTCGGCGACGCGGTGGTTCTTCTTCTGCGTCATGACCGCGACGCCCTGCGTTGTGCGGGTCGTCTTGGAGGAGACGGCCCCGGCGTTGGCCAGCAGCATCCGTCCGGAGGAGGAGGTCATCAGGAAGTCCTCCCCGCCCTCGATCTGGAAGCAGGCGACGAGCGGCGACGCGTCGGAGTAGGCGCCCAGCAGCTTTTTGCGGTTTGTCTTGGTGGCGTAGCCCGAAAGGTCCACCTTCGCGGCCTTTCCGTTCTCGAAGAAGAAGAGCATGTAGCCCGCGTAATCGGTGGTGACCGCCATGTAGACGGCGCTTTCCCCCTCGTCCATGCCGAGCTTGGCGGGGATGTAATCGCCCAGCACGCTCGCCTTGCCGTCGTCGAAATCGCTCGCCTTCGCTTTGTAGACCTGCTGGCGGTCGGTGAAGAAGAGCAGGTCAGTGTTGTTGGCCGCCTCCACCTCGCGGGCGACGGCGTCCCCCTCCTTGAGCTTCTGCTCCCCGCTCATGCGCAGCGACTGGGGAGTGATCTTCTTGAAGTAGCCCTCCCTTGTGAAGAAGAGGTGCACCGGGTAGTCGGGGACCTGCGCCTCCGGTTCCGCCTCGTCCTCGCCCGTGGGGTAGTAGAGAAGGCTCTTCCGGGGTCTGGCGTACTTCTTGCTGACCGCCCGGAGCTCGTCGATGATGATCGCCCGGATCTTTTTGCGGTCCGCGAGGATTTCCTCCATCGCGGCGATCTCCTTTTTGAGCTGGTCGGTCTCCTCGACCCGCTTGAGGATGTGCTCGCGGTTGAGCTGGCGCAGCTTGATTTCCGCCACATATTCCGCCTGCACCTCGTCGATGCCGAACCCGATCATCAGGTTGGGGACGACCTCCCGCTCCTCGGCGGTCTCCCGCACGATCCGGATCGCCTTGTCGATGTCGAGCAGAATCTTTTTGAGGCCCATCAGCAGGTGGAGCTTTTCCTTCTTCTTTCCGAGCTGGTGGTAGACGCGGCGCTTGACGCAGCCCTCGCGGAAGGCCGCCCACTCCTCGATCAGCTCCCCCACGCCGCAGACGCGCGGCATCCCGGCGATCAGGACGTTGAAGTTGCAGGAGAAGGTGTCCTCGAGCGGCGTGATACGGAAGAGCTTGCGCATGAGCGCGTCGGGGTCGACGCCCCGCTTGAGGTCGAGGGTGAGCTTGAGTCCGGAGAGGTCGGTCTCGTCGCGCATGTCGGCGATCTCGCGGATTTTGCCGCCCTTTACCAGGTCGACGATCTTGTCCATGATCGCCTCGACCGTCGCGGTCGGGGGAATCTCGGTGACGTCGATGCAGTTGTTCGCCTTGTCGTAGCTCCAGCGGGAGCGCACCCGCACCCCGCCCCGGCCGGTCGCATAGATCTTGCGCAGGTCGTCCTCGTTGTAGACGATGTAGCCGCCGCCCGGAAAGTCGGGGGCGCGCAGCGTCTCGAGGATGTCGTGGCCGGGATTTTTGAGCAGCGCAATCGTCGTGTCGCACACCTCGGCGAGGTTGAAGGGACAGATCGAGCTGGCCATGCCGACCGCGATGCCGATGTTGGAGTTGACGAGGATCGACGGAAAGGTCACCGGAAAAAGGGTCGGCTCCTTCTGGGTGTTGTCATAGTTGTCAACCATGTCGACGGTGTCCTCGTCGATGTCGCGGAAGAGCTCCGCCGCGATCGCATCGAGCTTGACCTCGGTGTAGCGGCTGGCGGCGTAGGCCATGTCGCGGCTGTACGCCTTGCCGAAATTGCCCTTGCTGTCCACATAGGGGTGGAGCAGCGCCTCGCACCCGCGCGACATGCGCACCATCGTCTCGTAGATCGCCGCGTCGCCGTGGGGGTTCAGCTTCATCGTCTGGCCCACCACGTTCGCCGACTTGGTCCGCGCGCCGGTGAGCAGCCCCATCTTGTACATCGTATAGAGCAGCTTGCGGTGGGAGGGCTTGAAGCCGTCGATCTCGGGGATCGCGCGCGAGACGATCACGCTCATCGCGTAGGGCATGTAGTTGCTCTCGAGCGTCGTCACGATCGGCTGCTCGATCATCACCCCGGCGTTCTCGATGACCGCCGAGGAATTTACCGGTTTTTTCGGTTCCTTTTTGGGTTTCTTCGTTGCCATTCACTGCACCTCAATACTGTTTTGCGCCGGCCTCCGCCGCGGGGAGCGCGGGCGCTTATGAGAGGTCCGCCAGCTCCAGATACTGGTAGCCGTTTTCCGCGATGAATTCCTTGCGCCCGGCGAGGTTGTCCCCCAGGAGCAGATCGAACATGTCGGAGGTCTCCTTTGCCCGGGAGGGGGTCACCTTGATCAGGCGCCGCGTCTCGGGGTTCATCGTCGTCAGCCACATCATGTCCGGCTCGTTTTCGCCGAGTCCCTTGGAGCGCTGGACCGTGTATTTCGCGTTTCCGATCTCCTCGAGCGCGTGCGTCTTCTCCTGCTCGGTGTAGGCGAACCAGGTCCTGTCCTTCGTCGTGATCTCGTAGAGGGGGGATTCCGCGATGTAGACATAGCCCCGCTCGATCAGCGTGGGCGCGAGGCGGTAGAGCATCGTCAGGATCAGCGTGCGGATCTGAAAGCCGTCGACGTCTGCGTCGGTGCAGATGACGATCTTGTTCCAGCGCAGGCCGTCGAGGTCGAAGGAGGAGAAGTCCTTGTTCGCCTTGGTGGTGACCTCCACGCCGCAGCCGAGCACCTTGAAGATGTCGACGATGATGTCGCTTTTAAAGATCTTGTCGTAGTCCGCCTTGAGGCAGTTGAGGATCTTGCCGCGCACCGGGATGATCGCCTGGAATTCGCTGTCCCGGCCGAGCTTGCAGGCGCCGAGCGCCGAATCGCCCTCCACGATGTAGATCTCGCGCCGGGAGACGTCCTTGGTGCGGCAGTCGACGAACTTCTGCACCCGGTTGGACATGTCCACCGTGCCCGCGAGCTTCTTTTTGAGGTTGAGGCGGGTCTTCTCCGCGTTCTCCCGGCTGCGCTTGTTGATGAGCACCTGCTCGGCGATCCGCGCCGCCTCGTCGGGGTTCTCGATGAAGTAGACCTCCATCTGGTGGCGGAGAAAATCGTTCATCGCCTCGTAGACGAATTTGTTGGTGATCGCCTTTTTGGTCTGGTTCTCATAGGAGGTCTGGGTGGAGAAGTTGGAGGAGACGAGCACCAGGCAGTCCTCCACGTCCGCGAAGGTGACCTTGCTCTCCCCCTTCTGGTACTTGCCCGCGTTCCTGATGAGGCTGTCGATCATGTAGGTAAACGCGAGCTTGACCGCCTTTTCGGGGCTGCCGCCGTGCTCGAGCCAGCTCGAGTTGTGGTAGTATTCGCACCGGCTCACCCGGTTGGAAAAGCAGAAGGCAACCGACAGCTTCACCTTATATTCCGGCTTGTCCTCCCGGTCGCGGCCGCGGCGCTCCGCCTTCCAGAACTGGATCGGGGTGAGCGTCTCGCTCCCGGCGAGCTCCGCCACATAGTCGACGATGCCATTTTCGTAGCGGAACTCCGTCTCCTCGAAGCCGGCGTCCGTCTGGTTTCTGAGCAGGAAGGTCACGCCGTCGTTGACGACCGCCTGCCGCTTGATCGTGTCGATATAGTATTCGAGCGGGATGTCGATGTCGGTGAAGACCGCGAGGTCGGGCCTCCAGCGGATTTTCGTGCCGGTGGCGCGGCGGCGGGTCTCCTCCTTTTGGAGGCCGCCGACGTTCTCCCCGTGCTCGAAGTGCAGGGTGTATTTGCAGCCGTCACGGCAGATCTCCACGTCCATGTATTCGGAGGAATACTGGGTCGCGCAGAGCCCCAGCCCGTTGAGGCCGAGGGAGTATTCGTAGCTCTCCCCCTCGTTGGTCTGGTACTTGCCGCCCGCGTAGAGCTCGCAGAAGACGAGCTCCCAGTTGTAGCGCTCCTCCCGCTGGTTGTAGTCCACCGGGATGCCCCGCCCGAAGTCCTCGATTTCGATCGACTGGTCGCGGTAGCGGGTGATGAGAATCTTGTCCCCGTGCCCCTCGCGCGCCTCGTCGATCGAGTTGGAGAGGATTTCAAACATCGCGTGCTCGCAGCCCTCCAGCCCGTCCGAGCCGAAGATCACCCCCGGGCGCTTGCGCACCCGGTCGGCGCCCTTGAGGGAGGAAATACTCTCGTTGCCGTAATCGGCGGTCCGTTTCTTTGGCATCTGCCTGCCTCCGTCTTTCTGTAATGCAAGGAATTTGCCCAGACGCAAGTTGTACGCCCGCTACGGGCGTACAACCTCGCAAAACCTGACTTTTAGTTTACCCGCTTTTGCCGCGTTTTGTCAAGCGCGCGGCGGACGCAGGCGCGCCATGTAGTATTCGTCGGCGTATTCCCCGCCCCGGATGGCGCCCATCCGCTTGGTGCCCTCGACCTCAAAGCCGAGCGACTTGTAAAGCCCGATGGCGCGGGCGTTGTCGGTGAACACGGTGAGCTCGACGCGCGTGAGCTTGAGCCAGTTGTCCGCCGTGTCGAGCGCCGCCTCCATCAGCGCGCGGCCGACGCCCCTGCCCTGCCAGTCGCGGTGGACCATGATGCCGAACCCCGCCGAGTGGCGCAGCCGGCCGGAATAGACCTGGAGGGCGGCGGTGCCGACGACCTTCTCCCCGCCCTCCGGCAGCGGAACGGCCGCCGCGAACTGGTGGTCGTCGGGGCCGAGGCCGTTCAGGTACGCCTCGCAGAACCCGATCCGCTCGGAGGGAAGGGCGAGGATGTTTTCGCGCACGCCCTCCATGAGGCGCAGCGCGTGGATATCCGCCGCGTCGGACGGCTTACAGGGGCGTATGATGAATTCGGGCATGGCGTTTCCTCCTGTCATCCGCGGAGCAGGGCGCGGATTTTCTCCCACAGCCCGCGTCTGCGGGCGGCCGGGGCCGCGGCCTGCGGCTGCGCCGGGCGCGTCACCGGCTGCACGGGGCGGGAGGCGCGCATCCGCGCGGACTCCTCCGCGCGCAGGTAGGCGAGCTTGAAGAGGTCGATCTGGCTGTCGATCGGGGGCTTGCTGTTTTTGACGGGGGAGTACTCCCCGTTGGAGAGCAGCCGCTTGGCCTTGACGTTGTCGGAGAACTCGAGGTCGAGCAGGTTCATGATCCGCGCCTTGAGCTTCTCGTCCCGGATGGGGGTGGCGACCTCCACCCGGCGCTCCATGTTGCGGGTCATGAAATCGGCGGAGGAGATGTACATCCGGCTGCGCTCGGGCGTGCCGAACACGTAGACGCGCGAGTGCTCAAGGAACCGTCCGACGATGCTGACGACCTCGATGTTGTCGGTATAGCCCGGCACCCCCACCCGCAGGCAGCAGATGCCGCGGATGATCATGCGGATTTTGACCCCCTCCATCGACGCCTCGATCAGCTTGTCGATCACGTCCTTGTCGGTGAGCGAATTGATCTTGACCGTGATCGCCGCCGGGCGGCCCTCCCGCGCGGCGATGATCTCCTGCTCGATGGACCGCAGCACCATCGGCTTCATCGAGACGGGCGCGGCCACGAGGTATTTGGTGTCCCCCACCGGGTTGCCGGTCAGGATCCCGTTGAAGATGCGGGTGCCGTCCTCGCCGAACTCGCGGTCGGCGGTCATCAGGCAGAGGTCGGTGTAGAGCCGCGCGGTGCTCTCGTTGTAGTTGCCGGTGCCGATCTGAGTGATGAAGCAGATCTTCTCCCCCACCCGGCGGGTGATCACCAGCAGCTTGGAGTGGACCTTGTATTCGCCCAGCCCGTAGACGACGCTGACCCCCGCCTCCTCGAGCCGCTTGGACCAGATGATGTTGTTTTCCTCGTCGAACCGCGCGCGCAGTTCGACGACGACGTGGACCTCCTTGCCGTTTTCCGCCGCCTTGATGAGCGCCGAGACGATCTGGCTCTCCCGTGCGACCCGGTAGAGGGTCATCTTGATCGACAGCACGGTCGGGTCGTCCGCCGCCTCGAGCAGCAGGGAGATGAACGGTTTCATGCTCTCGAACGGGTAGGAGAGCAGGATGTCGTGATCCTCGATCTGGGGGATCATCGGCTTGCCGGGGGTGACCAGGGAGGAATCCTGCGGCGTGAGCGGCGGGTAGAAGAGCCCCGGGAGCCCCCGGCGCTCCATCTTGGAGCAGAGGGCGAAGCCGAAGCCCATGTCGAGCGGAGAGAGGTTGAAAAAGACGCGGTCCCGGGTCAGCTCGAGCTTTTTGCAGAGCTGGTCGATGATCGCCTCGCTCGCCTCCCCCTGGAACTCGACGCGCACCGGCATCAGCTTGCGGCGGTTCCTGACCATCTCCTCCATGACGCTGCGGTAGTCCATGTCGTGGTCGTACATCGCCTCGTCGACGTTGATGTCGGCGTTGCGGGTGACGCGGAAGATAGTTTTGGCCACGACGACATAGCCCTGGAAGATGTGCTCGCAGTAGCGCAGCACGAGCTCCTCGAGCAGCACGAATTTGTTCTTGTCGAACGGCAGGTAGACGATCCGGTCGAACCCGGTGGACACGGGGATGATTGCCAGCTTGACGAACTCCCCCTTGGTCTTGAGCTGGGTGCAGATGTAGGTCTCCTTGTTGCGCAGGAAGGGGAAGGGGTGGTGCTTGTCGATGATCTGCGGGGAGAGCATCGGCAGGATCTCGCTGCGGAAATAGTTCTCCAAAAAGGCGGTCTGCTCCTCGGTGAGCATCGAGAGGTCGAGATGCTCGATCCCCTCCCCCGCCATGTCCGCCGTGAGGCTCTGATAGGCGGCGTCCTTCTTTTCAATCAGCGCGCGGGTGTCGGCGAAGATCGCCTCGAGCTGTTCGGCCGGGCTCAGCAAGGACTTGTTGTCGATCGCGTCCGGCTCGAGCAGCGACGCGTCGGTCAGGGTGCCCACCCGGATCATGAAGAACTCGTCGAGGTTGCTGCCGAAGATGGAGAGGAACTTCAGCCGTTCGAGCAGCGGGATCGACCCGTCGCACGCCTGCTCAAGCACCCGCAGATTGAATTTCAGCCAGCTGAGCTCGCGGTTCTGGTAGAGGATCGGATTCGTGTTGTCGTTCATACAGCGTCCCCCCGTGAGATTTTACAGGTTCTTTACATGGAAAAAGGGAGTATTGCCATTCCGGCAATACTCCCCTTCACAAATCAGTTCTTCTTGTTATTGAATATTGACAGAATGTCGAAGAAATTATCGTCGTCGTCACCGGACTCGGGGGCGGGAGCGCCGGGCTCCGTCTTGCCGTCGGCTTTTTTGCCGAAGCTGTAGTTGGGGAGGGTGAAGTTGCGGTCGCTGTCGAAGCCGGTGGCGATCACCGTGACCTTCATCTCATCCTGCAGCGAATCGTCGAAGGTTGCGCCCCAGATGAGGTTGACGTCGGGATGCGCGGCCTCGTGGATCATCGAGGAGGCGACGTCGATGTCGTCCAGGTCGATGTCGGGGGAGGCGGTGATATTGACGATCACGCCCTTCGCGCCGTTGATCGAGGTTTCAAGGAGCGGCGAGGAGATCGCCGCCTCGGCCGCCGCGCGGGCCTTGTCCTTGCCCGAGGCGCTGCCCACGCCCATGTGGGCGTAGCCCGCGTCCTTCATGATCGCGGTCACGTCGGCGAAGTCGAGGTTGACCACCCCGGGGATGTTCACGAGGTCGGAGATCGACTGGACGCCCTGCTTGAGCACGTCGTCCGCCGCCGAAAAGGCGTTCTGGAGGGTGATCTTCTCCTCGGAGATCAGCTTGAGGCGCTCGTTGGGGATGACCAGAAGCGCGTCCACATGCTCGCGCAGCGCGGTGACGCCCATCTCCGCCTGCTCCATGCGGTGCTTCCCCTCAAAGTTGAAGGGCTTGGTGACGATGCCGACGGTGAGGATTCCCATCTCGTGGGCAACCTCCGCCACGACGGGCGCGCCGCCCGTTCCGGTGCCGCCGCCCATGCCGGCGGTGATGAAGACCATGTCGGTGCCCTTGAGCGCCGAGGCGATCTCGTCGCGGCTCTCCTCGGCGGCCCGCTGGCCTTTTTCGGGGTTGCCGCCCGCGCCCTTGCCGCGGGTGAGCTTGTCCCCGATGTGCAGCTTGTATGTAGCCTGCGAGCGCAGAAGCGCCTGGTTGTCGGTATTGATCGAGATGAATTCCACACTCTTCATCCCCGACTGCACCATGCGGTTGATGGCGTTCCCGCCGCCGCCGCCGACCCCGATCACCTTGATCGAGACGACGTTCTCACTGTCACTGGCCATGTCGAAGTTCATTAACATCGCGGTTCCCCCTGTGCAATTCTATAAAATGGAATCCTGCAAGACCCTTATCATCCAAACGCGCAATTCGATATACTATTAAATATTATCTTATCAGATTCAGCCTGATAAATCAATAGCAAACGCGCCCGGCAGGGCAAAATGTAATATTTCCCTCACGCCGCCGAAGAGGGCTTCGGGGAGCTTTCCGAAGCGGCTTCCGACGGCGCCGCGGAGGACTCCTCCGGCGCGGACGAGGGGGCCGTGCCCGGGATCGTGGCGAAGAGGTCGTCCTGCGGCGAGGCCGAGGAGGCCTCCTCCGACGAGGACCCCGTCTCCGCCGCGCCGCTTGACGGCGCGGTGCCCGGGATGACCGCGAGGTCGGGGTTGTCCGAATGGACGGTGGGCTTTTCCTCCCCCTCCCCGGCCTGCGCGGCGGCGGTGAGCCGCCGCTTTTCCAGCTCCTGCCGGATGTCGCCCGGCCAGGAGTAGATTTCGTTCGTGGTGGGCGCGAGCGACACGTCCAGCCTGCCCTCGAAGGTGTCGGACAGCTCGTCCTCGATCACCTTCTTGGCGAAGCGCAGCTTGTAGGGCAGCTCGGTGCCGCCGCCCAGGTCGATCAGCAGGCGGTTGTCGTAGACGAGCATCATGTCGAGCTGGTTGGAGAAGTCCACGAGGGAGACCCTGCCGAAGCCGGTCTCCTCGACCGCGTCCATCAGCCGGGAGAGCAGCAGGAAGCCGTACGCCTCCTTCTCCGCCTCGTCCGTCTCCTCCTTGGTGTAGCCCTCGCCCAGCTTACGGCCCACCTGGGGGTCGTAAAGGTACATGCCCGTGACCGTCATCACGTCCTGCGGCACCGCCTCCGCGCCGATCTCCAGCACCCGGCCCGTCTTGCCGATGACCACATAGCCCGCCGCCGTGGACACCGCGCCGAGCGGCTTTGCCTGCGCGATCTCGAGGGTGAGGGTCGCGGGCAGCGTCCGCTTGAGGGTCACCCCCTCGACGTAGGGGAACTGCTGGGTGAGCTTCTTTTCCACCTTGCGCGCGTTCACCCGGAAGAGGTTGTCCCCCGCCTTGACGCCGCTGGCTTCGATGATCTCCTCCGAGGCGTACTTGGTGACGCCGGTGACCTCGAGCTTTTCAATCCGGAAGAAGACGGTCAGCGACAGCACGGCCACAATCGCCGCCGCGACAAGCAAAATCAGCAGATAGTAGAGCGTCTGGCCGCCTGTACCCGGTCGGGGGCGCGGGGCGTTCTGCCGCCGAAAGAAAGGATCTTCTGCTTCATGACGTCCTCCGTGTATCATAGTCCCCGGCAGGCCGGATACCAGTATACCGCGTATCCGCCGCGGATGCCTGCAAATCCTGTCGAACCGCCGCGCGGGACCTGATTTTCACTTCCCGCGGCCGCCCCGGAAGGGGCCGGCCGGCGGATTTGGCCCCGCGGCCGCCTCCGGCGGGCGCAAACGGCGGGGCCGTTTGGAATCGTGCTATGGGCGGCTTACAAACAGCACCGCTGTTCATTGTGTGGATATTATACCACGCGGGGGGCGTCTGGCGCAATCGCGGCGGCGGGGCAAATTTTGCCAGGCGTCAGGGGACCCGCCGGATTTCCGCGCCGATGCCGCGCAGGTTCTCCTCGAAGTTTTCATATCCGCGGTCGATGTGGCCGATGTCCAGCAGCTCGGTTTCCCCCGCGGCCGCCAGCGCCGCCACCGCGATGGCCGCGCCGCCCCTCAGGTCGGTGCAGCGCACCGCCGCGCTGTGCAGCTCCTTCACGCCGCGGACGAGCGCCACGCGGCCCTCCACCTTGATGTCCGCGCCCATCCGGATGAGCTCGGGCACATGCTTGTAGCGGCTCTCGAAGATGTTCTCCACAAAGACGCTGCTCCCCTGCGCCACACACGCCGCCGCCATCAGCGGGGACTGCGCGTCGGTCGGGAAGCCCGGATAGGGCATCGTGCGCACCATGCTCATCGCGCGCAGCGGACGCGCGGCGGTCAGGCGGATCTCCTCCGGCGCGGTCTTCAGCCGGCAGCCCATCTCCTCAAAGCAGGGCAGCACCGCCGCCAGATGCTCGGTGCACACGCCGGTCAGCGTCACGTCTCCCCCCGTGACGGCCGCCGCGGACAGGTAGGTCGCCGCCGCGATCCGGTCGGGGATGACGCTGTGTTCGGCGGGATGCAGGGCCTTGACGCCTGTGATGCGCAGGTCGCCGCCCGGCGTGGTGCGCACCCTTGCGCCGCAGGCGTTGAGGAAGGCCGCCAGATCGGAGATCTCCGGTTCGCGCGCCGCGTTTTTGATGACCGTCTCCCCCTCGGCGAGGGAGGCCGCGATCATGACGTTTTCGGTAGCGCCCACGCTGGGGAAGGGCAGCGCGATGCCGGCGCCCCGCAGGCGGTCCTTCACCGTGCAGTTGAGGTAGCCGTGGTCCTCCTCGATCGTGACGCCGAGCTTTTCGAGCGCGGCCAGATGCAGGTCGATGGGCCGCGGGCCAAGCTCGCACCCGCCCGGAAGAGAAATGCGCGCGTGGCCGCATTTGGCCACGATCGCCCCGAGAAAGACGATCGACGAGCGCATCCGGCGCATCAGCTCGTCTGGGATGCAGCAGCAACAGGAATCGGCGGCCCCGACGAGGATGCTGTCCCCTTCGCGCCGCGTTTCGGAACCAAGATGCTGGAGGATGTTGCAGGCCGCGTCGACGTCCGTCAGGCGGGGGCAGTTATGTATCACACAGTCTCCCGACAGCAATGTCGCCGCCAAAATCGGCAAAACGGAATTTTTCGCCCCGTGGACCCGCAGCCGGCCCTCCAGTCTTTTTTCACCTTCAATTAGCAGTTTCGCCATCTTCACGCACCCTTTCGCTTTTCGCAAGGGTACGGGAAGCCCTTGCAAAACCATACTATGCCGCATGGTCCCGCCGGGTGAAAGGGCAAATACGTGTAAAAGGGGACGCTTTTGCGTCCCCGGCGAAAATTACGCCTTGTAAAGCGCCATGATTTCCGAATAGATACGTTCGTTCGCGTCGACGACCGCCATCGCCTGGGCGTTGCGGCCCAGCCGCCGCAGGGTCTGCGGGTCCCGACAGAGCTCCTCAACCCTTCCGCGCAGCCGCTCGGGGGTCAGGTCCTTTTCTTCGATGACCACCGCCGCGTCGTGCTCCGCCAGCACCATCGCGTTGTGGTACTGGTGGTTTTCCGCGACGTTCGGCGAGGGGATGAGCACCGACGCGGTGCCGCTCGCCTCCAATTCGGAGAGGGTCATCGCGCCCGAGCGGGAGATGACGAGGTCCGCCGCCGCGAGGCAGTCGGGCATGTCGTCGATATAGGTGCGGATGTCGAGGCCGGGCGCGCGGGGGTCCACCCCGGCGGCGGCCAGCATCTGCGGGAAGCGGTCCTTCTCGATCGAGCCGGTCGCATGGATGTGGAAGACGCCGCCGCGCTTTTGCTCCCACGCCATCAGCCCCGCGACCGCCTCGTTCAGCCGCCGCGCGCCGAGGCTCCCGCCGAACGAGACGATGCACACCCGGTCCCCCACGCCGAACTTTTCGCGCGCCCTCTCCCGGCCGGCAAAGAGGATCTCCTCCCGCACAGGGTTGCCGGTCACAATGTATTCCCTGCCCCGCGGCAGGTAGCGCCTGGCCTCCTCGACCGAAATCAGCACCTTATCCGCCGTGCGCGCGAGCACCTTGGTCGTCACGCCGGGGAAAGCGTTCGACTCGTGGGTGACGGTTTTCACCCCCAGCTTGGCGCCCTCCCGCAGGATGGGGCCGCTCACATAGCCGCCCGTGCCGACAATCAGGTCGGGGGCAAAGCCGCGGATGAGCTTTTTCGCGCGGCCCCACGAGAGCATGAGGCAGCCCGCCGAACGGAAGTTGTACTTGACGTTGAACCAGGTGAATTTGCGCTGGAAGCCCATGATCTCAATCGGCGCGAAGGCAAAGCCCGCCTTCGGGACGAGCCGCGCCTCCATCCCCTTGGGGTTGCCCGCAAAGAGGATTTCCGCCTCGGGGTGGCGGGCCTTGATGAAGTTGGCCACGGCGATCGCGGGGTTGATATGCCCCGCCGTGCCGCCGCACGCAAACAGAATTCTCATGTTGTCCATGCCTCCCAAAAGTCCCGGCGCGGCCCGCTTTCATACAGGGGCGGCTCCTCTCAGGGTTCCGGCCCAGCGGGCCGCCGCTATTCCTTCTCGAGGTTGGTCTGCCGGGAGACGGACAGGATGACCCCCATCTCCGCCAGCAGCATGACGAGCGCGGTGCCTCCCGACGAGAAGAAGGGCAGGCTGATGCCCGTGTTTGGTATCGTGTTGCTGACGACGGCGATGTTCAGGATCGTCTGCACGCCGACCTGCGTGGTGAGACCGATGGCGAGCATCGAGCCGAACCGGTCGCGGCAGCGCATCGCGATGACATAGCCCCGCCAGACGAGCAGCACGAAGACGAGGATGATGAGCGTCGCGCCGATGAAGCCGAGCTCCTCGCAGACGACCGAGAAGATGAAGTCGTTCTGCGGCTCGGGCAGGTAGAGGTGCTTCTGGCGGGAGTTGCCGATCCCGACGCCCATGAGCCCGCCCGAACCGATCGCGTAGAGCGACTGGATCGTCTGGAAGCCCTTGCCCTGCGGGTCAATCCACGGGTCGCGCCAGTGCTGGATGCGGCTCATCGCATAGGGGATGACGCCCGGGATCAGGACGATGACGACGACCGCCGCCGCCAGCAGCAATCCGCCGATCATGAACCACTTCAGGTCGGTGCCGCCCACGAACATCATGATGATGCCGATGGAAAGGATGAGGATGGTGCCTGAGAGGTGCGGTTCGAGCAGCATGAGCAGGACCACGACGCCCATCAGCGCCAAAAACGGCCAGACGCCGTATTTCGGGTCCTTCATCTTTTCATAGTTGGTGGAGATGAGGTGCGCGAAGATCAGTACGACGGCGAATTTCGCCAGCTCGGACGGCTGGAAGGTCGTGAACCCGAGCGGAATCCACCGGCGCGCGTCCTCGCGCGTGTGCACAAAGAGCACGAGGATGAGCAGGAAGACGGTGCCGATGTAGATGAGGAAGGCGAACCGGTGCAGGATGTGGTAGTCGATGTTGGCGACGACGAACATCCCGATGATGCCGACGATCGCGAAGAGCAGCTGACGGGAGATGTAATAGAAGCTGTTGCCCGTCTCGTAGTAAGCGGACGCGTAGCTCGCGGAAAAGAGCATGATCAGCCCGATCGCAAGCAGGATCAGCACAAGGAACATGAAGGTCAGGTCGATGCCGCCCTTCTCTGCCCGGATGCGTTTTTTACGGGTTTTCCCCGCAGGCTGTGCCGCTTCCATCGGCAAGCACCTCTTTTCCGTTGGATTGATGGCGGCCGGCGCTTCGCGTCACAGCAGAAGCACCGACCAGACGGCCAGCGCGCCGCCGAGGAGCCCCACGAAGGCAAAGACCGAGACGATCTTCACCTCGCTCCATCCGCACATCTCGAAGTGGTGGTGGATGGGGCTCATCTTGAAGAGCCGTTTGCCGTGGGTGGCTTTAAAATAACAGACCTGGATGATGACCGAAAAGGCCTCGCACCAGAAGACGACCCCCGCGAAAACGAGCAGCAGCGGCATTCCCACCTGAAAGGCGAGCGCCACGACCAGGCCGCCCAGGAAGAGGGAGCCGGTGTCCCCCATGAAGACCTTGGCTGGATAGAAGTTCCAGACGAGGAAGCCGAGCGTGCCGCCCGCGAGCGCGGCGGCGATCACGCTCGCCTGGCCGAACCGGAGGATTCCCGCGATGACGAGGAAGACCGCCGCGTAGACGAAGGTGACCGACGAGGAGAGCCCGTCGAGGCCGTCGGTGAGGTTGACGGCGTTGACGAAGCCGGTGATGATGATCATCGCCAGCAGGTAGTAGAAGGGGCCGAGCTCCAGCGTGCCGAAAAAGGGCACCGCGACCGCCGTCGAGCGGTCCCCCGCGATGTGGAGCATCACGAGGTAGAAGACCCCGATGATCAGCTGCATCAGGTATTTCTGGCGCGCCGTCAGCCCGAGGTTGCGGCGCTTGACCACCTTGATGTAGTCGTCCAGAAAGCCCACGGCGCCGAACGCGAGCGCCATCGCGACCCCCGCAAACAGCTTTATATTTCCCCGCGGGTCGCCAAGATATCCCTGCGCCGCGGGCGAAAGCCAGAGGGTCGAAACCCCGATCACGACCGCAGCCGTGATGCCGATGATGAACATGACGCCGCCCATCGTGGGGGTGCCCTGCTTTTTCTTGTGCCAGGCGGGGCCGATATCGAGGATCGTCTGGCCGAACTTGAGCTTGTGCAGGAAGGGGATCATCACGAACCCCAGCAGGGCTGTGACGGCAAACGCGATCAGCGTGATCAGGATGAGGGTCATGCCGCTATTCATTCACAACTTCTCCCTTATACAGTCCTTCGAGGATCTCCTCCATGCGCATGCCGCGGCTTCCCTTGACCCATACGGCGTCGCCCGGGCGGATCTCCTCCCGAAGGCGCGCGAGCAGCTCCGCCTTTTCGGTGAAGAGCTCGGCGGGGATCCCCCCCTCCGACGCGCCCTGTCGATAATAGCACGCATCGCCGCCGTATGCAAGCAGCAGGTCGATCCCCTTTTCGGCGGCGAACGCCCCCGTTTCGTAGTGCGCCCGCCCGGAGACCGCGCCCAGCTCGAGCATCCCGCCGAGCACCGCGATCCGCCTGCCCGTGCAGGGATAGCCCGCGAGCGTCTCGAGCGCGGCCTTCATCGAGTCGGGGGAGGCGTTGTAGCAGTCCTCCACCACGGTGATTCCCCGCCAGTGCACCACCTTCTGGCGCATGCCGGCGGGCGTGTATCCGCGCAGCGCCGCCGCGCATTTATCGGGGGGAATTTCCAGCGCCCGCCCGGTGGCGAAGGCCGCCAGCGCGTTGAGGACGTTGTGCCGCCCCGCGCAGGGGATCGTCACCGGAAGCTCCCCGAATTCTCCGCAGAGCAGGAAGGAGGTCTCCCCCTCCCGCTCATGAAGGTCCCGCGCCCGCAGGCCGCAGGCGGGGTTTTCGATGCCGTAGAAGCGCACGTCGAGGCGCGGAATCCGCACCTGCGAAAGCAGGTCGTTGTCCCCGCAGAGGATGAGCGGCGCGCCGTCGGGCAGCGCGTCGGCCAGCTCGAGCTTGGCTTTCAGGATGTTCTCGCGGGAGCCGAGCTGTTCCAGGTGGCTCACGCCGATGTTCGTGATGACGCCCACGTCCGGCTTTGCCGCGTCGGCCAGCGCCGCGATCTCTCCGAGTCCCTGCATCCCCATCTCGACGACGGCTGCCTCGGTCGCGCGGTCGAGGCGCAGGAGCGTCTTGGGAAGCCCGATCTCGTTGTTGAGGTTGCCCTCGGTCTTGAGGGTCCGGTAGGCGCAGGAGAGCACTTCGGCGGTCATCTCCTTGGTGGTCGTCTTGCCGACGCTTCCGGTGATCCCCACGCAGCGGATGGAAAATTTGGCGCGGTAGGCCTTCGCGATCTCCATCAGCGCGCGCTGGGTGTTCCCCACATAGAGCACCGTGCCGGGGCCGTAGCCGCGCCGCTCGTGCGCGACGGCCGCCGCGGCGCCCGCGCGCAGCGCGGCGGGGATGAAGTCGTGCCCGTCGAACCGCTCCCCCTCGAGCGCCACGAAGAGGCAGCCCTCCGGCAGGCTCCGGGAGTCGGTCGAGACCGCGTCGACCGCGCCGGGATAGCTCCCCGGACAGCCGATCGCCCGCGCGATCTCCTCGAGCGTCATGCGTTCCATTGCGTCACCCCTTTCGTCCCGCCAGCAGGTCCAGCACGATCTGTTTTTCGTCGAAGCAGATCGTCTCCCCCTTGAGCACCTGGTAGTCCTCGTGGCCCTTGCCCGCCAATATCAGCACGTCGTCCGGCTGCGCGTGGTCGAGCGCCCACTCGATCGCCGCGTAGCGGTCGGGAATGATCTCGCAGGGGGTATCCGGGTGCTCAAGCAGGCCGGGCCGCGCGTCCTCGATGATCTGCATTTCGTCCTCGTCGCGCGGGTTATCCGACGTGAGGATGACAAAGTCGGAGAGGCGCGCGACGATCTCCGCCATCTTTTTGCGCTTGGTCCGGTCGCGGTTGCCCGCGCAGCCGAAGAGGGTCACGACCCGTCCCCGGGCGAATTTCTGCATCGTCGTGATGATCTTTTCCAGCCCGTCGGGGCTGTGGGCGTAGTCGCGGATGACGGTGTAGGGGGTATCGGTCGGGAGCACCTCGATGCGGCCGACCACGCCCTTGCAGCTGCACAGCCCTGCGGCCGCCGCCGCCGCCGTGAGCCCGGCCGCGATGCAGCTGCACGCGGCGGCCATCGCGTTGGCGACCGAGAAATCCCCCGGAATCGGCAGGCGCACCCGCGCGATCTGCCCCTTCCCCACCAGCATGAACCGGCTGGAGTCGGGCGCGGGACGGATGTCCTTGGCGGTGTAGTCCGCCTCGTCCGACTGGGTGGAGAAGGTGATCTTCGGGCAGGCGAGCTCCTCCGCGAGCCGACGGCCGTAGGCGTCGTCGACGTTGACGACGGCGGTATCGCACATCGAAAAGAGCTTCTTTTTTGCGTGGTAGTAGTTCTCCATGTCGTGGTGGTAGTCGAGATGGTCCTGCGTCAGGTTGGTGAAGGCCGCCGCCTCGAAGCGGAGCCCCGCCAGCCGCTGCTGGTCGAGCGCGTGGGAGGAGCACTCCATCACGACATACCGGCACCCCGCGTCCGCCATGCGCGAGAGCATCCCGTGCAGCGCGAGCGCGTCGGGGGTGGTGTGCTTGGCGGGCAGAACGATGTCGTCGATCTCGTTGTGGATGGTGCCGATGAGCCCCACGCGGGCCCCCGTGGTCTCCAGGATGTGCTTGACCATGCAGGTGACCGTCGTCTTGCCGTTGGTGCCCGTCACGCCGATGAGGCGCAGCCGCCGCGCGGGGTTGCCGTACCAGTTGCCGCAGAGCAGCCCGTAGGCGAGGTGGGTGTCCGCGCAGAGGATCTGGTTTTCGAGCCCCAGGTCCCGCTCGCACACGACCGCCGCCGCGCCCGCCCCGGCCGCGCTGGCCGCGTAGTCGTGCCCGTCGGCCCGGGTCCCGCGGATGCACACGAAGAGCATCCCCGGCTCCACCTGCCGCGAATCGGAGGTGACGCCCTTTATTTCACAGTCCTTGACGGAGCCCTCGTATTCGACTCCCTCGAGCAGCTTGGAAAGCAGCATGTTCTGGACCCCTTTCAGGAAAAGATGCCGGCCGTCATTCGGTGACGGGAGCGGTGCTTTCAACGCACTGGATGGTGACGATCGTCCCGGCCTCCACCTGCTCGCCCGCGGCGGGCGTCTGCGAGGAAACCACCTGGTGGGTGCCCTCGATCTGCTCGCCCGAGATCGAGATGTTGAGCCCCGCGCCCACGATCGAGCGGTTGGCCTCCTCGACCGTCTTGCCGACCACGTCGGGCACCGGGATGAGGTCGCCCGCGCCCTCCTCCTCGGTGTAGAGGACGATGGTGCCGCCCTCGGGGATCGTCTCGCCCGCCTCGGGGATCTGGCGGAGCACCTTGGTGCCGTTTCCGACGACGCGGTATTTCAGCCCGCTCACGCGGCATTTGTACTGGGCGTCGTGGATGTCGAGGTTGATGAGATATTCCGCCTTGGTGGCGACGTTCGCGATCTCCTCCTCGGTGTACTGCGGCTCGATTCCCAGGTAGGGCAGGGTGTCCGCCAGCACCGCGCCGACGATCGGCGCCGCGACGGTGGAGCCGTAGGCGTTGTAGATGTCCGGGTCGTCGATCAGCACGAGGCAGGCCACCTGCGGGTCCTCCACCGGCGCGAAGCCGAAGAAGGAGAGGGTGTTCGGGGTGCGGCCCTCCGACTTGATCTTCGTGCTGTCGAGCTGCTCGGAGGTGCCCGTCTTGCCGCCCACGCGGTAGCCTGGGATCTGCGCCTGCCGGCCGGAGCCGTCGGCGACGACCTGCTCGAGCATGAGTCTGATCTCCTTGGAGATGTCCTCCGAGACGACCTGCCGCTTGACGACCGGATCGGTGTTGGAGATGACGTTGCCCTCCGCGTCGACGATCTGCTTGACGATGTAGGGCTGCATCAGCTTTCCGCCGTTGACCGCCGCGCTCGCGGCGGTGATCAGCTGGATCGGCGTGACCTTGAAGGTCTGGCCGAAGGAGCTGGAGGCGAGGTCGTTGATGGTATAGCGCGCGTGGTAGATACTCGTCGCCTCGCCCGGCAGGTCGATGCCCGTCTTTTCGGTGAGGCCGAAGTTGGAGAAGTATTCGGCGAAGTTCTGCGCGCCCATGCGCTGGCCGATGTCGATGAACGCCGGGTTGCAGGAGTTCATGATCGCGTGCTCGAGGTCCTGCTGGCCGTGGCCCTCGCCGCGGCTCGACCAGACCCAGCAGTGATAGGGGGTGCCGTTGACCGTCGTGGCGCCCGAGCAGTAGAAGGTCGACTGCCGGGTGACCGCGCCGCATTCCAGCGCGCCCGAGGCGGTGATGATCTTGAAGACCGAGCCCGGCTCATAGGGGTCGGAGATCGCGTAGTTGCGCCACTGGGCGTACCACGCCTCCCGCAGCGCCTGGTCGTACTGCTCCTTGGTGGCGACCGTCTTGAGGTTTTCGAGCTCCTCGCGCTTGGCGTCGTCGAGGATCTCGTAGGGGTTGTTGGGGTCGAAGTCGGGCTTGGAGGCCATCGCGAGCACCGCGCCCGTCTTGACGTCCATGACGACGCCCGTCACCCGGTTGCGCACCTTATGCTCGGGCAGCGCGATTTCCAGGTTCTTTTCGAGGAAGTGCTGGATCGTCTCGTCGATCGTCAGCACGAGGGAATCCCCGTCCCTGGCGGCGTACTCCTGCGAATATTGCAGGTCCATGTCGACACCGCGGCTGTTCTTCATCGAGACGACGCGCCCCGGCGTGCCGGCGAGCACCTTTTCGTAGTAGCTCTCCAGCCCGTAGGCGCCGTGGTTGTCGTCGTTGGCAAAGCCGAGCACCGCCGACGCGAAGTTGCCGTAGGGGTAGTAGCGGCGGGTGTCCTGTTCGAGGAAGATGAGCCCCGTGAGGCCGTTCTCGCTGACAAAGGTCATCAGCTCATCCGCCTGCGGCTTCTCCACCTTGGTCTTGACCACCTGGTAGAGGGTGCCCTTGAGCGCGAGCTTCTTCTGGATCGATTCCTTGTCGAGCTCAAGGAACTTCTCGAGCGCCGCGGTGACGTCCGACTCCTTTTCGGGGGTGTCGATCAGCCCCGGCGCGACGCACACCGACCAGACGGTCGCGCTCTTGGCGAGCGGGTTGCCGTTGGTGTCGTAGATCGTGCCGCGCTTGGCCCCGATGCGTTCGCTGCGCAGCTGCTGCTGGAGCGCGCGCGCCTGGAGGGCCTCGCCCTCGACGACCTGTAGCTTGAAGAGCTGGTGCAGAACGACGCAGAAGCCGAAGACGATCATCGCCACCAGTACGACGATCATCCGGCTTCTCATATGATAGGTTGGAGGCTTTGCCATCTTAATATACCAATCCTTTGCAAAAGTTACGGGCGCGCGGCCCCGCGAACCGGCGGGATTGCCGTCGAAAAGGGCGCAAAATGCGAGGAAAGCAAGAAGTATGGATGGGTACGCTGTCCCGCCCTCAATCCTTCTTGCTTTTCGTGCCACTCTATATTTATGGATGCGCCATCCGTTTTAGTCCTCGCCGAGACGTTCCTTGACGTTGATGATCGCAAGTTCGACCTTGTCGAACAGCGACTGTTTGGGCGATTCGCTTGTCAGTTCGATCTTTTCCCCCTCGCTCAGGTCCACGTAGGTGACCTGGCTTTTGTCCACCGGGAGCATGCCGAGCGTCTGCGTGGCATAGTCCTCGACGTTGCGCAGTGAAATTTTGGCGTCCAGCTCCGCCGTCAGGCGGGTGTATTCGCTCTGCTCCTTTTCGAGCTTCGTGGTCTGGGATGCGATCTGCTGGCTGAGTTCGGTGAGCACCGCGCGGCTGTAAAGCATCGTGACCACGATCCCCACAACCACGGCGGCCGCCGCCACGATGCCCAGCACGGCGGCCGTCCGGCGGCGCGCACGCGCCTTGACGCCGGGGTTCGCCACCACCAGGGTCGGCCTTTTCACCCGCATCCGCGGCTTGGACTGGAATCGGTCCAGGTCGTAGGCAACGCTGCCGCTGCCGGCGTATCGCGTCTGCATGGCGCCTTCCCTCCTTCTATAGTTTCTCAATGATGCGCAGCTTGGCGCTCTTGCTGCGGCTGTTGGCCGCGAGCTCCGCCTCCCCCGCCTCGATGGGTTTTTTGTTCACGAGTTTTCCCCTGGGCCGGTTGCCGCACACGCACACCGGAAAGTCCGGCGGACAGGTGCAGCCCCTGCAAAGCGCCGCATACCGCTGTTTGACCATGCGGTCTTCCAACGAGTGGAAGGTGATAATTGCCAAGCGCCCGCCGGAGCGGAGTCTTTCAAACGTTTCGCCGAGAAAAACAGACAGGCTGGAGAGTTCCCCGTTTACCTCAATTCGGACCGCTTGAAAGACGCGCTTTGCAGGATGCCCGCCCTCGCGTCTCGCCCTTGCGGGGATCGACGCGCTAATCAGCTTTGCCAGTTCTCCGGTAGTGGCAATGGGGCGCTGCGATCTGGTTTGCAAAATATGTTTAGCGATCATCGACGCGAATTTCTCCTCGCCGTAATCGCGGAACACACGGCACAGTTCCTTGAAGTCATAGCCGTTGATCACATCATAGGCGCTCAGGCCCGACTGGGACATGCGCATGTCGAGCGGCGCGTCGTGCATGTAAGAAAATCCCCGCTCGGGGGTGTCGAGCTGATGGGAGGAGACCCCCAGGTCGAGCAGAATGCCGTCCACCCCGTCGATTCCCAGCCGGTCGAGCACCTCGTTCATCCGGGAAAAATCGCTCTGCACAACCATGGCGCAGGGATAGGGCGCAAGCCGTTCGGAGGCGGCCTTCACCGCGTCAGGGTCCTTGTCGAGCGCGACCAGCCTGCCGGTGGTCAGGCGCTTTGCGATTTCGGAGGAGTGCCCCGCGCCGCCCGCCGTCCCGTCTACATAGACGCCGTCCGGGCGGATGGCCAGGCCTTCGATGCACTCGTCCAGCAGGACGGGGCGGTGTGAAAATTCCGCCATCGCCTAGAACCCCAGCTCGTCCATCGCGGAGGCGATGGATTCCGCCGTAAGCTGCTCGTTCTGTTTCTCCCAGCGCCCGCTGTCCCAGATTTCGGCGCGGTTGGAGACGCCCGCGATCGTGACGTCCCGGTCGAGCCCCGCGTATTCCCGCAGGTGCGCCGGCAGGAGCACCCTGCCCTGCTTGTCCGGCTCCGCCTCGGCGGCTCCCGCGAAGAAGAACCGGTTGAGGGGGGCGGATTTGCTGATGGGAAGCTCGTGCAGCTTGGCCGCGAGCTGGTCCCACTCGTCCACCGAGTAGACGAAGAGGCAGTTGTCAAGCCCGCGCGTGATGATAAAACGCTCGCCCAGCTCCTCGCGCAGCTTCGCGGGGAAGTTCACCCGGCCTTTCGCGTCGATACTGTGGGTGTACTGGCCTGTGAGCATTTCATCACCTCCCTCCGGGCTTGTCCGCCACTTGGGTGGCGATCCCTCCACTTTTAACCACTTTTCACCACTTTTACCTCTTTATTATACTTGCCGCAGATAAAAAATGCAAGTGCTTTTCTTTTCCAGCAAAAAAAAGACGCCGAAATTTTCGGCGTCTTTTTGTCGAATTTAGCCTGTTTTTTCTCCGCAAAGTCCCATTCGGGAGCGGATTTCCAGCATTTGGCCGCGGCGCGGGAACTGTCGAAACTTTCCAGGCAAAACGGATGGGAAAGGGCACCCTGCGCACGCGGCGGAAAAAGCAGCGCGGACGCCTCAGCCGTCCGCGCCCTCCTCCTGCGGCGCCGGTTCCGGAACGCGCCGCCGGCGCGCCGCTTCCCGCCGCCGATTCTGGCCGGCGACCAGCTCCGCGTCCCGCCGGCCGTCCAGAACCTGTACCTTCCCGTCGCACCCCATCGCCTCCGCCAAAAGCCGCAGAAGCTGCAACGCGCTGGTGAAGGGGACGCGCAGGTTCCTGCCCGTCCAGGTCAGGAACCCCTGCCAGCTGTCGTTCTGCCGGTAGACCACCTGCACGACGAAATCGCAGGGCTCCTGCATGGTGGTTTCCAACTCCCAGTGCCGCTCATATTGGAGGGCGTCCAGCGGGACCGGCGGGCGGTTCGCCTGAAGCTGGCGGCGGCTGCTGAAATAGCGGATGTCCCGGTCCTGGCAGGGGAATCGGAGATAGCGGTAGATCGCGTCCAGTTCCAAAAGCAGATCCCCGAGCCCGTAGAAGCTCACCGGTTCCGGGAGATAGACGTTGCTCAGCGTGCCGGCGGGCTGTCCCTCCGCCTCCCGGCTCAGGCGGATCAGAACGATCTCCGCTTCGGTCCCCAATTGGCCGTAGTTGACTTTCATGACCCTTCCATCCTTTCGCAAGAGAAAAGCTCCGGCCCCGGAACGAGGCGCGGTTTGCTACATAATGCGTATTATGTTGCAGCTTTTTATCTGATTTCATTTTTGGTTACATAATCTTCCTCTATTATGCAACAAATTGGGAATTTTCGCAATAGGCGGTCCGGATTTTTCGTGGTTCCGGACCGCCTGTGGAGGATGCGGAAAAGGTACGCCAACGGCCCTTTGCCATTGGTGCGCTTTCGTGCAGGCCAAACAGCCCTGATCGGCGCGCGTTTGATACGAGCGGGGCTGTTTTATGCTTTATATGACCATTTCCGGTCCGGTTTGCAACATAATACGCATTATGTTGCTTTTTTTATTTTCCGGGCCGTTCCTCAGGTCACAAGGCCCAGCCGGTTGATGCGGCCGGCGTATTCCGTCTCGTTCGTCGCTGTGTAAATCCGGGTGGTTTCGCAGCTCGCATGGCCCAAAAGGGCCGCCAGGCCGGCGATATCCCTGCTCTGCCGGTAATAGGTGCAGGCGAACAGGTGACGGAGGTTATGGGGATAGACCTTCCGCGGCGGCACGTCCGCGCCCGCGCTGAGATCTTTTACGGCGCGCCAGACGGTCGACCGGTGCATGGGCCTGCCGCCGCGGGTGACGAAGACCGGGCCCGACTGGATCCCCCGCTCCCCGCAGTAGCGCAGGAGGAGGCGGCGCAGGCGGTCGGGCAGGGGCACGACCCGGCATTTCCCCTTGCAGCGGATGGCCGCGCGGCCCGCCAGCACCGCCTCCTTCGTGATGAAGGGCAGCTCGCTGACGCGGATTCCGACGCCGCACAGGGTTTGCAGCAGCGCCTCGGCGCGCGGCTTTTTCTTCCGGCGCGCGGTTTCCAGCAGACGCAGGTAATCCGCCTTCTCAAGCTCGCGCGAACGGTCCCGGAACGCCTGCCGCTGGATTTTCAGCAGCCGCACCCGGCAGTCCGCGAGGCCAAGGTAGGCCAGCAGGGCGTTGACGGCCGCCAACATGGAATTGACGGAGGACGCCTTATAGCCCTCGCCGAGCAGGTAACGCTTGTAGGCCACCACCGCCTCCCTCTCCAGCGGCCGTTCCCCCGCGAGGAACCGGCGGAAGCGTTCGATATCCCGGCGGTATTTGCTGACGGTGTTTTCGCTGCGTTCCTCGAGATAGAGGTTCTTCAGGAAACCGTCGACCTCCGTCTTTCCCAGACGTTTGACTCTGTTCATTTACTTCTCTCCTTCCGTGACTGCCATAAGTATACTCTTTTTTTCTGGGAGATCGGCATGCGCACGGAAGTTCTTGAATCATAATATTGCCAAATCTTTTATCTCTTTTTTGTTGCTTTTCACCTGCTTTCGCGCCTTGAACCATTGTTTGGAAGACGGCTTCCACCATCTGGGCGATTCGCGGAAGCATCCGTCTGTTCCTGGATTTTTCCGACGCCTGAAAATTCCTTCCCGGCGCGCAAAAAAAGCGGGCGCGGCAGATGCCGCGCCCGCTTT
>NZ_CABUCJ010000027.1 GCF_902490045.1 uncultured Anaerotruncus sp. | reverse complement strand
CCTGCTGGCCGGCGCGGCCGGCGCGCCGGTCTTTTCCTACTTTTCCGGCGGCCTGCACAAGCTCGCCGGGCCCACGGGGGGCTACCTCTTCGCCTATCCGCTCATGGCGCTGGTGGTTTCGGCCGTCACCCGCCGGTGGGGGCGCGGCTTCTTCAAATACTGCGCCGCGATGGCGGCGGCGCTCGCGCTCTGCTACGCGGTGGGGACCGCGTGGTTCATGTTCGTGTCCCGCACCGGGCTCGCGGCGTCGCTGGCGGCCTGCGTGGCGCCCTTTGTCCCGATGGACGCCGCCAAGATCCTGTTCTCCGCGGCGCTTGCCAGCGCGCTTTCCCGCGCGCTCGTCAAGGCGCGCCTGCTCGGGACGAGCTCCTGAACGAAAGACCCCTCCGCCCGCCCCTTTTGCATGGCAAAATTCCGTACGCCCGGAGCGCGCCGCAATGCCGGGAAAAGTTGACGGCGCATGAAGTTTTATGCGCATTTGTCCCGTTCTCCCACCGCGGATGGTTTGGTATGGTATGGAGGCGATAAATGATGATGAAGAGAAAATTCCCGCGCGCGGCGTGCGCGCTGCTCTGCTGTTTGGTGCTGGCGTCGTGCGGCCGGGCCCCGGAGGGCGGTGAGACGGCGGTCGCGTTTCTCTCTCCTGCGGTTTCCACTGGACCTGCCGCATCCGCGGAGGAGCCTTCGGAGACGACGGCCCTCCCTGCGGACGGGGAATTCGCGCGGGTGGTGGAGGCCGCCGCCCCAGTCGCCCGGGAGATCGCGGCGGAGTATGGGAAGGTGACCGGGGCGATCCCCGAGGCGGAACAGGAACGGCTGCTCGCTGCGGCAACGGCGCTGGGCGTCCCCGCGAAGCTGTGGGGCTATGGGAACGGTGAGCGCGGAATCGAGGGCTGGCAGGCGATCGCGGATTTCTGCGAGGCTTACCGGCGCGGCGGGGACGCCGAAACCGCCTGGTACCGGGTCGACATCGAAGAGGTCGTACAGCACCGGCTGGTGATGGAGGACGGGAAGCTCTCCCGGGAATACCGGAGATGGATGTTCGGGGACCCGTCGCCTTCGGCGGATGCCACCACGGTGGAGACGCTGTCCGCCGTCAAATTCCGGGAGGACGGATGGCTCGAATGGACCCGCTCCCCGGACGAGTTCCCCGAGCAGGAGCGGATCGTTCCGCTGCCCAAGGAGCTTTGGGGGCTGTGCGGGACCTATGTCGCGCCCGTCGCCGGGGACCGCAGCAACGTGCTGACCTGCGGCTGGGACGCGGAAAACCACGGCGACGTGTGGTGGGAGTTTGTTTTCGTCTCGCTCTCGCGCGCTGTGGGGAAGGAGCTTTCCGAGACCTATGAGGCGGTGGAGGACGCCTATGACACCTACATGGTGCCCGCCGCCGACGTGGAAGGGCTGCTGACGGAATATTTCCCGGTCACCGCGGAGGAGCTGCGCGCGCTGCCCAACTACCGGCCGGACAGGGGGGACTACCTGATGCAGTATTTTCAGGGGAGCGGCACCTTTATCGGCGGGGACCTCGAGGTCACGGACAGGACCGACAACCCCGACGGCAGCATGACCCTCCAGGTCGACTGGGTGCGCCCGGACGACTGGTCGGGGCGGTATTTCCTGATGGTCCTGCCCGGGGAGGACGGGAGCTGGAAATACCTCGGCAACCGGGTGGAGCCGGACGGCGGGGAATAGACGACGGTTTGGAGGAGACGGATGAACGGGAGACGGGGACTGGCCGCGCTGGCGGCCCTGCTGGTCTGCTGCGGCTGCGCCGCCGAGCCCGCGGGAGCGGGGGGCGCGCTTTTCGCGACGGAGGACGGGCGGATGACCTTCACATTCCCGGCGGGCTGGACGGCGGACGCCGAAAGCCGCGCCTTCGACCTCGTCTGCCGCGACGAGGCGCGGGAGCTCTCGGCGGGGGTGTTCTCCTACACGCGCGAGGGCGCGGCGATGCCGTTCGAGCCGTCCGAGGCGCTCGACTTCCATGTGGAGGACTTCCGCGCCCGGCTGGAGGACGTCGGGGAACCGGGCAAAAAGGAGGAGCGCGCCGACGGGACCCACTCCTTCACGACGGTGCTGCTGACGGCGGGGGACACCGCCTGCTACTTCACGCTGATCGAATTTTCCGGCTACTCGGGGCGGTTTGCGGTGGCCGTGATGACCTGCCCGGAGGACGCGTTCGAGTCGGAGCGCGCCGGGTTCGACGCGATCGCCGCGTCGGCCGCGCTCACGGAGGAGCCTCCGGGCCCCGCCCCGCGCGGACAGGCCGCGTAAACCCGCTTTCCGCGCGTTTTTGCGGTTGACATCGGGCGCGCGGAAGGGTATACTACAAAGAGGCAACGGCGAGGATGGGGTCAATCCGTGGATTCCGGCACAGAGAGGCGCGCGGCTGGTGGAAGCGCGCCGCGGAGGAAGCGGGCGCCGCCCCGGAGCCTTCCGGCGACGAGCCGGACGCAGGCGGGCGTTAACCGCAGCGAGCGGCGCGGGAGTTTCCCGCGCAATTTGGGTGGTACCGCGGAAGGCAGATGCTTTTCGTCCCAACTTCTGGGGCGAAGAGCATCTTTTTGTATTTCCGCCGGAAAAGGTTAAAGGAGCGATTGAAAACAATGGAATGGACCGGACTCAACGAACTGCGCGAAAAATTCCTCGGCTTTTTTGAGAGCAAGGGGCATCTGCGGCTGCCGAGCTTCCCGCTGATGCCGTCCGCCGACGAGGCGAGCCTGCTGCTCATCAACTCGGGCATGGCCCCGATGAAAAAGTGGTTCCTCGGCATCGAGGAGCCGCCGCGCCACCGGGTGACGACCTGCCAGAAGTGCATCCGCACCCCCGACATCGAAAACGTCGGCAAGACCTCCCGCCACGGCACCTATTTTGAGATGCTGGGCAACTTCTCCTTCGGCGACTACTTCAAGCACGAGGCGTGCGCGTGGGCGTGGGAGTTCATCACAAAGGAGCTCGATCTGCCGGTCGACCGCATCTGGGTGTCGGTCTATCAGGACGACGACGAGGCGGAGGAGATCTGGACCAGGGAGGTCGGCGTCGACCCGGCGCGCATCGTGCGGTTGGGCAAGGAGGACAACTTCTGGGAGATCGGCTCCGGCCCCTGCGGCCCCTGCTCGGAGATCTATTTCGACCGCGGCGAGCAGTACGGCTGCGGCAAGCCCGGCTGCGCGCCCGGCTGCGACTGCGACCGCTACGTCGAATTCTGGAACCTCGTCTTTTCCCAGTTCAACGGCGACGGCGAGGGCCACTATGAGAAGATGGAGCACCCGAACATCGACACCGGCATGGGCCTCGAGCGCCTCGCCTGCATCATGCAGGGGGTGGACAACCTCTTCGAGGTCGACACGGTGCAGAACATCCTGAAGCACGTCGCGCGCATCGCGAACGTCGAATACCACAAGGACGCCAAAACCGATGTGTCGCTGCGCGTCATCACCGACCACATCCGCTCCACCACCTTCATGGTGAGCGACGGCATCCTCCCGCAGAACGAGGGCCGCGGCTACGTGCTGCGCCGCCTGCTGCGCCGCGCGGCGCGCCACGGCCGCCTGCTCGGCATCAACGAGCCCTTCCTCTACAAGGTCTGTGAGACGGTCATCGGGGAGAACGCGAACGCCTATCCCGAGCTGGTCGAGCACAAGGATTACATCATCAAGGTCATCAAGGTCGAGGAGGAGCGGTTCGCCCGCACGATCGACCAGGGCATGGAGCTGCTTGGCAGCATCATCGACAGGATCGATTCCCAGATGGACCGGAAGGTCATGAAGGGCGCGGACGCCTTCAAGCTCTACGACACCTACGGCTTCCCCGTCGACCTCATCCGCGAAATCCTTTCCGAGCGGCACATCGAACTGGACGAGGCGGAGTTCGACCGCCAGATGCAGGCGCAGAAGCAGCGCGCCCGCGAGGCGCGCGCCGCGCTCGGTGACCTCGGCTGGGAGGAGGACGTGCTCGCGGACCTCGGCGCGCCGGGCAGGTTCGTCGGCTACACCGAGAATACCGCCGAGGCGAAGATCGTCGCGCTCATAAAGGACAACCGGCGCGTCAGTGAACTGCACGACGGCGAGATGGGCTCGGTCGTCCTCGACGTGACCCCCTTCTACGCCGAGAGCGGCGGCCAGGCGGGCGACAGCGGCTTCCTCAAGGCCGGCGGCAGCGCCTTCAACGTCTACGACTGCAAAAAGTCCAAGGGCGGGCATTTCGTCCACGTGGGAGAGCTGACGGTCGGAACCCTCGCCGTGGGCGACACGGTGACCGCGGTCATCAATATCGACCGCCGCCGCGACATCATGCGCAACCACACCGCCTGCCACCTGCTGCAGGCCGCGCTGCGCCAGGTGCTGGGCGACCATGTGCACCAGGCGGGCGCCTTCTATGACGACAGCGTCTGCCGGTTCGACTTCAGCCACTTCTCCGCCGTCACGCCGGAGGAGCTCAAAAAGGTCGAGGAGATCGTCAACCGGATGATCCTCGCGGCGGTCGACGTGCACGTCGAGGAGATGCCGATCGAGGAGGCCAAGAAGCTGGGCGCGATGGCGCTCTTCGGGGAGAAATACGGCGACGTCGTGCGCGTGTGCGACATCCCGGGCGAGTCGACCGAGTTCTGCGGCGGCACCCATCTGGAAAACACCGCGCTGGTCGGGCTCTTCAAGATCGTGAAGGAGTCCTCCGTCGCGGCGGGCGTGCGCCGCATCGAGGCGGTCACCGGCAAAAACCTGCTGCGCCACTTCGGCGAGCAGGAGGCGCTGCTCGAGCAGGCGGCGGCGGCCGTCAAGTCGAGCCCCGCGGAGCTGCCCGCGCGCCTTGAGGCGATGACGGCAGAGGCGAAGGAGCTGCGCCGCAAGCTGGAGACCGCGGAGGGCAAGCTCGCGGAGATGCAGCTCGGCGGCGTACTGGAAAATTCGCAGGTCGTCGGCGGCGTGCGGGTCGCGTCGGTCGCGCTGACCGGTGCGAAGATCGAGGCGCTGCGCACGATGGGCGACCGGGTGCGCGACAAGGTGCCTGATATCGTTTGCGCCTTCTCCACCACCAACGACGGCAAGGCGTCCATCCTCGTGGTCTGCGGCAAAGCGGCTGTCGAGAAGGGCGCGCACGCCGGCAAGATCGTCAAGGACCTCGCCGCCCTCTGCGGCGGCAGCGGCGGCGGCCGCCCCGACAGCGCGCAGGGCGGCACGTCGGAGATCTTCCGCGTCGACGAGGCGATGGCCCAGCTGACCTCCATCGTGGGCAGGCTGGTCGGATAAAACACACGCACCATACGGGAAGGAGGGCTCACCATGAGCGACTGCATCTTCTGTAAGATCATCGCGGGCGAAATCCCCAGCAGGAAAATCTATGAGGACGAGCGCTGCTACGCGTTCCACGACATCGACCCCAAGGCGCCGGTGCACTTCCTCGTGATCCCCAAGGAGCACATCACCGGCGCGAACCGGATCACCGAAGAGAACGCGCCCCTCGTCGGGCATATCTTCGCGGTGATCGCGAAGATCGCCGCCGAGCTCGGCGCGGGCGACGACTACCGCGTCGTCACCAACTGCGGCCCCAAGGCGGGCCAGACGGTCGGGCACCTGCACTTCCACGTGCTGGCGGGCCGCGACATGACCTGGCCTCCCGGCTGAGGGGCGCATGGCGCTTTGGCATCCCGACCAAAGCGCCCCTACTCGCGGGACTGCCCGGCGCGCCGCCTTCGCGGCGCGCCGGAGCGCGCTTCGCGCGACGCCCGCTCGATGCGCCTCACGGGGAGGGGCGGGCCGCCCCTCCCCGTGGGCCCCACCCCGGCGGGGAGCCCTTTGCGCGCACCTGCCCTCCATTCGGAGGGCAGGTGCGCGAACGTCTATCCTCCCAAGTGTGGAGGACAGAAAGAAGGAATGGCTGCCATGAAAAATATTTTGGCCGTCGGATGCGGCGGCTTTTTCGGCGCGTCGGCGCGTTACCTCGTCTCGCTGGCGGCGGCGAGGCTCGATAGCCGGGGCTTTCCGCTCGGAACCTTCATGGTCAACCTGCTCGGCGCGTTTCTGATCGGGCTCCTCTCGGAGCTTTTCGCGCGGGCCTGCCCCGACCGGGATCGGCTGCGCCTTTTTTTGACGACGGGGATCATGGGCGGCTTCACGACCTTTTCCACCTTCAGCCTCGAGACGGTGAACCTTTTTCAAGCAGGCCGGCCGTGGATGGCGGCGGCAAATGTCCTGCTGAGCATGACTTTCTGCCTCGCGGGTGCGGCGGCGGGGAAGCTCTGCGCGGCGCGGCTGGCATAGAGAAACTGGAAAGAGCGGAGGACCCGCAGAGGCCGTAAAGAAAGCATCGGAGGTGCATATGATGGAGATCACGAAATTGACGGCGTTCATTTTCAGCCCCACGGGCACGACGGCGGCGGTCGCGAAGCCCCTGGCCGGGGCGCTTGTGCCCGGCGCGCGCATCGTCGATCTGACCTGCGCGGACGCGGAGGAGGAGCGGTTCGGTCCGGACGAGCTCGTCCTCTTTGCCGCGCCCGTCTACGGCGGGCGGATTCCCGCGCCCGCGGCAGAGCGGTTCGCGCGGCTGAAGGGGGAGGGGACCCCCGCGCTGCTCGTCGCGGTCTACGGCAACCGGGACTACGACGACGCGCTGCTCGAGCTCTGCGACATTGCGGGGGAAAACGGCTTTCGCCCGGCGGGGGCGGGGGCCTTCCTCGCCGAACATTCGATCTTCCATTCGGTCGCGCGCGGCCGTCCCGACGCGGCGGATCTGGAGGCGGTCCGGACCTTCGCCGCGCAGGTGAGGGAAAAGCTCTCCCGGGCGGAGGGACCGGAGGCGTTCGGCCCGCTCAGCGTCAAGGGGAACCGGCCCTACCGGGAGTTTTCCGGCGTGCCGCTCAAGCCGCAGGCGGACAAAAAATGCGTCAAATGCGGCGTGTGCGCGAAAAACTGCCCCGCCGGGGCGATTTTGTCCGACAACCCTGCCAGGACGGACAACAGCCTCTGCATCTCCTGTATGCGGTGCGTCAAGGTCTGCCCGGCGGGGGCGCGCAGGGTAAACGGCCTCATGCTTTCGGTGGCAGAAAAGCCGTTCGCCAAAAAATTCGGCGCGCGCCGGGAACCCGAGTGGTTCCTCTGAGGAGGGCGATTCCGGGCGGTTTGGTTATATATTGCAAATCCGGGGCATCCTGTGGTATATTAATGGGGTGAACATCAACTGGAAAGAGGTAGTATTGTGAAACGGACAGAGATTACCCAGCTGTTTCGCGCGCCGCAGGATTTTGGCGACGCCGAAGTGACCGTCTGCGGATGGGTGCGTACCATCCGGGATTCCAAGGCGATCGGCTTTATCGAGCTCAACGACGGCTCCGCCTTCAAGAATTTGCAGGTCATCCTCGAGCAGGGACGGCTTTCAAACTTTGCCGAGATCGTGAAGCTCAACGTCGGCAGCGCGATCACCGTGCATGGACGGGTGGTGCTGACTCCCGAGGCCAAGCAGCCGTTGGAAATCCACGCGGAATCGGTGGAGGTGGAGGGCCTTTCCACGCCCGACTACCCCCTCCAGAAGAAGCGCCATTCGCTCGAATTCCTCCGTTCGATCGCCCACCTGCGCCCCCGCACCAACACCTTTGAGGCGGTATTCCGGGTGCGCTCGGTGGCGGCGTTCGCAATCCATAAATTCTTCAACGAGCGCGGCTTCGTCTACGCGCACACCCCCCTCATCACCGGCAGCGACTGTGAGGGCGCGGGGGAGATGTTCCGCGTGACCACCCTCGACCCGAAGAATCCGCCCCTCACCGAGGACGGCAGGGTCGACTATTCGCAGGACTTTTTCGGCAAGCAGACGAGCCTGACCGTCTCCGGCCAGCTCGAGGGCGAGTGCATGGCGATGGCGTTCGGCAAGATCTACACCTTCGGCCCGACCTTCCGCGCCGAGAATTCCAACACCCCCCGTCACGCGGCGGAGTTCTGGATGATCGAGCCGGAGATCGCGTTCGCCGACCTCGCGGACAACATGGAGCTTGCCGAGGAGATGATCAAATACGTCCTCTCCTATGTGCTGGAGCAGTGCCCGCAGGAGATGGCCTTCTTCAACAGCTTCTACGACAAGGGACTCATCGAGCGGCTCGAGGGGATCGTCGCGTCCGACTTCGGCCGCGTCACCTACACCGAGGCGATCGGGCTGCTGGAAAAGGTCAAGGACCGCTTCCAGTACCCCGTTTACTGGGGCTGCGACCTGCAGACCGAGCATGAGCGCTACCTCACCGAGGAGGTCATGAAGCGCCCGGTGTTCGTCACCGACTACCCCAAGGAGATCAAGGCGTTCTACATGCGCCTCAACGACGACGGGAAGACGGTCGCGGCGGTCGACCTGCTCGTGCCGGGCATCGGCGAGATCATCGGCGGCAGCCAGCGTGAGGAGCGGCTCGACGTGCTGCTCTCCCGCATGAAGGAGCTCGGCCTCCGCGAGGAGGACTACAGCTGGTACCTCGACCTGCGCCGGTTCGGCGGCACGAAGCACGCGGGCTACGGCCTCGGCTTCGAGCGGCTCATCATGTATATCACCGGCGTGTCCAACATCCGCGACGTGCTGCCCTTCCCGCGCACGACCGGCTCCGCAGAGTACTAAAAAGAACATGGATCCGCCGCGAGCGCAGGCCCGCGGCGGATTTTTTCTGCGCCCGGATGCGGAAATCGATGCAGTCCGTCCGGAAAATCCTGTGCCGATCGACCAGATTTCCCCTGATTCTGGGGGCCTGTTTTGGTGCGGAATCATGAATTTTGCAGGATTCAAAATTTCATCTTGCAAAATGGGCGAAGTTGGCATATACTATAGCGTAGGGCCCAAACGGCGGGAAGGCCGCGCGGGCGTATGACAAACTTTTCATTACATATGATATAGGCGGGTGTTTTGACGATGATGGCAAATGAACGCGGGGTTTCCCGCGAGGCGCAGGAGGTAGCGGTGATGTCAGGATATGCGGAGCTTTCCCGGGAGGAGCTTGGGACGCTGCACGAGGAGCTGCTCGGGCGGTACGAGGCGTTCAGGGCGAAGGGGCTGAAGCTCGACATGTCGCGCGGCAAGCCGGCCGCCGACCAGTTCGACCTCGTTTCCGGGCTGCTTGACACGGTGACCTCCAAATCGTCCGTCAGGGCGGAGGACGGCGCGGACTGCCGCAACTACGGCGACTTCGACGGCATCCCAGAGTGCAAGAAAATTTTCTGCGACATGCTCGGCGTCGCGCCGGAGGAGCTTTTTGTCTGCGGAAACTCGAGCCTGTCGGTCATGTACGACGCGATCGGCAAGATGATGCTGCTCGGCGTGCGCCCGGGCGCGAAGCCGTGGCGGTACCTCGACAGGGTGAAGTTCCTCTGCCCGGCGCCTGGCTACGACCGCCATTTTGCAATTACCGAGCTCTACGGCATCGAAATGATCCCGATCGAGATGACCCCCGACGGCCCGGACATGGACACGGTCGAGCGCCTGGCAGGCTCCGACCCGTCGGTCAAAGGCATCTGGTGCGTGCCGAAATATTCCAACCCGCAGGGCGTCACCTATTCCGACGAGACGGTGCGCCGGTTCGCGCGGATGAAGACCGCCGCGGACGACTTCATGATCATGTGGGATAACGCCTACGCGGTCCACGACCTCTATCCCGACCGCCGGGACACGCTGCTCAACATCCTCGACGAGTGCAAAAAGGCGGGCGACCCCGACCGGGTGATGATCTTCGCCTCCACCTCGAAGATCTCCTACGCGGGCGCGGGCATCGCGGTGTTCGCCTGCGCGGAGGGCGTCATGAAGCGGATGAAGGAGCTGCTCTCCTTCCAGACGATCGGCTTCGACAAGCTCAACATGCTGCGCCACGCGCGTTACTTCGGCAGTCTCGACGGCGTCATGCGTCACATGGATAAGCAGGCGGAGCTCCTGCGGCCCAAGTTCGCGGCGGTGCTCGACGCGTTCGACCGGGAGCTCGCGGGCAAGGGGATCGCCGAATGGCTCGCGCCCAACGGCGGCTATTTCATCTCGCTCGACGTGATGGACGGCTGCGCGAAGAGGGTCGTGCAGCTCTGCAGGGAGGCGGGGGTCGTGCTGACCGGCGCAGGCGCCACCTATCCCTACAGGAGGGACCCGCGCGACCGCAACATCCGCGTCGCGCCGACCTACCCGACCGTCGCCGAGCTCGAACAGGCGGTCGAGCTGCTCTGCATCAGCGTGCAGCTCGCGGCGGTGGAAAAGCTGCTGGCCGCGTAAAAGGGCAGAAATTTACAGAAAATGCGGGCGGGCAATTGTTTCAATTGCCCGCCCTGTGTTATACTAAACACATTGCATCATCCCGGCAGGGACGGAATCAGAAACCGGAGAGGAAGGACACAGATGGCCCACGACAGATATGAAAGCCCGTTTTGTACCCGTTACGCAAGCGACGAAATGCAGTATGTTTTTTCCGCTGACCACAAGTTTAAAACCTGGAGGAGGCTGTGGATCGCTCTGGCGAAGGCGGAGCAGAGGCAGGGCCTCCCGATCACCGACGCGCAGATTGCCGAGCTGGAGGCCCACGCGGACGACGTCAACTACGACGTCGCCGAGGCGCGGGAGAAGGAGGTCCGCCATGACGTGATGAGCCACGTCTACGCCTACGGGGTCCAGTGCCCCTCGGCCAAGGGGATCATCCACCTGGGCGCGACGAGCTGCTACGTCGGCGACAACACCGACGTCGTCATCATGCGGGAGGGGCTGCGGATTATCCGCCGCAAGCTCCTGAACGTCGTTTCCCTGCTGGCGGATTTCGCGGACCGCTACAAGGAGATGCCCGCGCTCGCCTACACCCATTTGCAGCCCGCGCAGCTCACCACCGTCGGCAAGCGCGCGACCCTCTGGCTCAACGAGCTCATGCTCGACTATGAGGAGCTCGAGCACCGCATCGCCTCCTTAAAGCTGCTGGGCAGCAAGGGCACCACCGGCACCCAGGCGAGCTTTGTCGAGCTTTTCGACGGGGACAGCGCGAAGATCCGGGCGGTCGAGGAGGACATCGCGCGGGAGATGGGCTTTGACGCGGTCGTGCCTGTCTCGGGGCAGACCTACTCGCGCAAGGTGGACAGCATGGTCGTGAACGTCCTCGCGGGCATCGCCCAGAGCGCGAGCAAATTCTCCAACGACCTGCGCATCCTCCAGAACTTCAAGGAGATGGAGGAGCCGTTCGAGGCCCACCAGATCGGCTCGTCGGCGATGCCCTACAAGCGCAACCCGATGCGCAGCGAGCGGATCACCGCGCTCGCGCGCTATTTGATGACCGACTCGCTCAACCCGGCGTTCACCGCCGCGACCCAGTGGTTCGAGCGCACCCTCGACGACAGCGCCAACAAGCGGGTCGCCGTGGCGGAGGCGTTCCTCGCCGCCGACGCGATTTTGGGGATCATGCTCAACGTCTGCGACGGGCTGGTCGTCTATCCCAAGGTGGTGCGCCAGCGGGTTATGAAGGAGCTCCCCTTCATGGCGACCGAAAACATCATGATGGACGCGGTGCGCCGCGGCGGCGACCGGCAGGAGCTGCACGAGCGGCTGCGGGAGCACTCGATGGCGGCCGCGCGGCACGTCAAGGAGGAGGGCGGCGACAACGACCTGATCGAGCGCGTCTGCGCCGATCCGGCGTTTGGGCTGAAGAGGGAGGAGGTCGACGCGATCCTCGACCCGGCCCGCTTCACCGGCCGCAGCGCCGAGCAGGTGGAGGAATACCTGCGGGACGTGGTGCGCCCGGTGCTCGAGGCGAACAGCGGCCTGCTCGGCGAGCGGGCGCAGCTTTCGGTATAAACCGCGCCCGCGCGGCAAAAACCGATTGACTTTTCCTTTCATATCCAATATAATTAAAAAAGTGCCGCATTGCGGCCGGGCGCGTCCCGGCGGATGTTTGGCATGGCCGAAAACCCGGGGGAAAGCCCGGCGGGGCGGGCAGTTTCAGGCCGCGGAGGATGCGCGGCGTGAAGTTGTCCGGGCCGCCGCGCGGACGGCCGGAAAGGCCAGAGGAAGACCACGGGCAGCCGCACTGCGGCTGCCGGCTGTTTTTGCAGTTGTGGTTTTGCAAGGAGGACAAGCAGATGAAAAAGGTTGGAAAACCGGTGTTCTTTGTCGTTCTGATATTGATCGCCGCGTTTACCGCGCTGTCGTTCTTCGGCGTGTCGACCACCTATGGGGATAACACCCACACCTATATCAAGGGTGTGGACGATATCCGCTGGGGCATCGACATCCGCGGCGGCGTGGACGTCACATTTACCCCGCCCGCGGGCTATGACGCCACTCCCGAGGAGATGGCGGCCGCGGAATCGATTATCAAGGTCCGTATGGTCTCCAAGAACATCACCGACTATGAGACCTATGTGGACGACAGCAAGGACCGCATCATCGTCCGTTTCCCCTGGAAGCAGGGCGAGTCGGACTTCAACCCGGAGCAGGCGGTCAAGGAGCTCGGTGAGACCGCGCTGCTGACCTTCCGCGAGGGCAACGCGTACACCGGTCCCGTGGTCATCGAGGGCAAGCACGTCACTTCGGCGCGCGCCGTCCTCAACTCCCAGACCAACGAGCCGATGGTCGAATTGAACCTCAACGCCGAGGGCGCCCAGCTCTTCTCCGAGGCGACCGGCCGCCTGGTCGGGCAGCCGATCTCCATCTGGATGGATGAGAACCGCATCAGCTCGGCGACCGTCAAGACCCAGATCCCCAACGGCGTGGCCACCATTTCGGGCGGCTTCGACGTCAGCGGCGCGCAGGATCTCGCTGAAAAGATCAACGCGGGCGCGCTGCCCTTCAAGCTCGAGACCGAAAACTTCTCCTCGATCTCCCCGACGCTCGGCCTCGGCGCGCGTGACGCGATGGTCACCGCGGGCGTGATCGCCTTCATCCTCGTGGCGCTCTTCATCATCGCGATGTACCGCATGAGCGGCGTGGTCGCCACGATCGCGCTGGTCGGCCAGGTGGCGGGCATGATCGCCTGCCTCACCGGCTTCTTCGCGCCGTTCCCCTCCTTCACGCTCACGCTGCCCGGCATCGCCGGTATCATCCTCTCGATCGGCATGGGCGTCGACGCGAACGTCATCACCTCCGAGCGCATCAAGGAGGAACTCCGCAACGGCAAGACCCTGGACGGCGCGATCGATTCGGGCTTCCAGCGCACCTTCGCGGCCATCTTCGACGGCAACATCACGATGGTGCTCGTCGCCATCATCCTGATGGGCGCGTTCGGACCGCCGAGTTCGATCTTCGGCACCATCTTCAGCCCCATCTTCCGCTGGTTCGGCGCTTCCGCCACCGGCGCGATCTACTCCTTCGGCTATACGCTGATCGTCGGCGTCATCTTCAACTTCATCATGGGCGTCACCGCTTCCCGCCTGATGCTCAAGTCGATCTCCAAATTCAAGCCCTTTAAAAAGGCGTGGCTGTATGGAGGTGACAAATAATGAAACAGATTGATATTGTCGGACGCAGAAAGATTTGGTTCACAATTTCGATTGTCCTGATTGTCATTGCCATCCTGGCCTCCTTCTTCCCCGGCGTGAAGCTGGACATCCAGTTCAGCGGCGGCACGATCGTCACCTACTCGTTTGACGGCGACCTTGACAAGGGCGAGTTCCAGGGCACCATCGAAAACGCGCTGGGACAGAAGGTCACGCTGCGCGAGCAAAACGACGTCAGCACCGGCGCGGCCAACTATGTGATCACCCTCAACTCCAAGTCGGGCGTCACGCCGGATCAGCAGATCGCGGTCAACACGGCGCTCAACGAGAAGTTCCCCGGCGCGAACGTGCAGACCGCCAGCATCAGCAACGTCGACCCGTCGATCGGACGGGACTTCCTGTTCAAATCGATCGTCGCGGTCGCCGTGGCCTCCATCCTGATGATCATCTATATTGCTTTCCGATTCCGTAAGATGAACGGCTGGTCGGCGGGCGTCATCGCGGTGGCCGCGCTCGTCCACGACCTGATCATCGCCTACGGCGCGTTCGTCGTCTGCGGCTTCCCGCTCAACGACAGCTTCATCGCGGTCATGCTGACCATCCTGGGCTATTCGATCAACAACACGATCATCGTCTACGACCGCATCCGCGAAAACCGCAGGTTGCTGCCGGTCAAGACCTCCTACAAGGATCTGGTCAACATCTCGGTCAACCAGTCGATGTCCCGTTCGATCAACACCACCGTTTCGACCGTCATCGCGGTCGGCTGCGTGTGCGTCATGTCGCTCGTGTACAACGTCGGCTCGATCCTGACCTTCTCCTTCCCGCTGCTGGTGGGCATGTTCGCCGGATTCTTCTCCTCGATGTTTATTTCCGGCTCCCTCTGGTCGCTCTGGCAGGAGCGCAAGCTCGCGAACAAATAAGTCTGTGGCATTTCCAGGGCCGCCGGCACCGCCGGCGGCCCGTCTCCATTTTGACGGCGCGCGCCCGGCGCGCATATCATGGAAAAAACGATTGCCCCGCGGGGCGGAAGGGGGAAAGCCGATGCTGGCCGGAATATCCACCGCGTGCTTCTATCCCGAGCTCACCGAGCGCGGGCTTTCCTATATCGCGGGCCTGGGCGCGCAGGCGGCGGAGGTCTTCTTCAACGCCGCGAGCGAGCTGGAAGACGGCTATCTGCGTGAGCTGCGCCGGGTGGCGGACGGCGGCGGCACCCGCATTCTCTCGGTGCACCCGTTCACCTCGGGGCTCGAGCCGCTGCTCTTCTTTTCCGACTATCGCCGCCGCTTCGCGGACGGGATCGCCTTTTACCAGCGGTATTTTCACGCCGCCAACCTGCTGGGCGCGAAGCTCTTCGTCTTTCACGGCGACCGCAGGAACACCGCCCGCTCCCGCCGGTTCTACTTCGACCGCTTTGCGGAGCTGTGCGAGGCGGGCAGGCGGATGGGGGTCACCGTCGCGCAGGAGAACGTCCCGCGCTGCGCGGGCTTCTGCCCCGACTTCTTCACCGAAATGCGCGCCGCGCTGCCCGGCGCAAAATTCGTACTCGACATCAAGCAGTGCGTCCGCGCGGGCTGTTCGCCCGCCGAGATGGCCGACGCGATGGGGGAGGGTCTGGTCCACCTGCATGTGAGCGACCACGGCGCGCGCGGCGACTGCCTGCCGCTCGGGACGGGGGAGCTCGACCTTGCCGCGCTGCTCGGGAGGGTGCGCGGGTACGGCTTCGACGGCGGCGTGATGCTTGAGCTCTACAGGGACAGCTACGGCGGCTATTCGGAGCTCGATGACAGTTATGCACGGATTCTTGCGGCGATCCGCGCGGAAAATGGTTGAAATTCCTTGTTTTGCCGGGCGATTTGTGTTATGATACGGGTAATACAGACAGTATAAACGAGCGCCCCAACAGAATGAGGGAGATGGTCCTGTGAAGTGTCCATACTGCGGTTATGTCGAGAGCAAAGTCATCGATTCCCGGCCGACCGACGAGTCGGAGCGCATCCGCCGCCGCCGCGAGTGCATCAAGTGCGGGAGGCGGTTCACCACCTATGAGGTCATCGAGACCACCCCGCTGATCGTCATCAAAAAGGACAAGTCGCGGGAGGAGTTCGACGCCGGAAAGGTGCTGGGCGGCATGGTGCGCGCCTGCGAAAAGCGCCCGGTGCCGCTCGACGTGCTCGAGGAGGCGGTGCGGGATATCGAGATGACGCTGCGCAACTCGCTGGAAAAGGAGGTCCCCTCCTACAAGATCGGCGAGCTCGCCATGGAGAAGCTGCGCGGCATCGACGAGGTCGCCTATGTGCGCTTCGCGTCGGTCTACCGGCAGTTCAAGGACATCGACTCCTTCATGAAGGAGCTCCAGACCCTGCTGAGCTCCCGCGACGGGGAAAAATAACCCGACAAAAAAGAGGACCCATCCGGATAACCGGATGGGTCCTCTTTTTTTTGCTCCCGCGCTAAAAGATATTCGGCAGCGTGGGGACCTCCGCGTCGCGGATATGGGAGATCAGGTGGCGCAGGCGCGCCACCTCCGCCGCGTATTCGGCGGTTTCGCCATACTTCGCGAGCATGGGCAGGCGCGCCACGATGCCGGTGATCGTGTCGAGCTCGTCGTGGTGGATATAGCGCGTCATGACCGTTTCGCTGCGCTCCCACTGATCTAGGAAGGCGTTTGTGAGCTGCGCGGCGCGGGGCATGTCGTCCCGGTCGATGGCGTCCGCGATGGCGGAGAGGGACGCCTCCATCTCGTCCGAAACGCGCAGCAGGTGCATGAGCGCCATCGTGCTTGCCGTAAGGATCAGCGCGATGATGACGCAGACGGCGACAACCCGTTTCATGACGCATCCTCCTTTTGCTCCTTGAGCTGCGCTTTGGGCACGATCAGATAGTCGGCCTGCCGGTTGCAGGTCATCAGGAAGATGTCCCGGGTGGTGTAGCCGTTGTCGGTGATCGTTTTTTCCAGCCATTCATATTTGAGGTTGCAGTAGCCGAGCGCGCTGTCGACCACGACCCCGTCCGCGATGAGCACGACGGGGGGTGCGTCCGCGCCGGGAGGAGCCTGGAGCCCCAGCATCCCGGCGGTGGCGGGCTGGGCGTTGAATTTGGGGTAGACCGAGAGGGTGCCGGTCGTTTCAACGATCGCGAACGCCACGTCGCGCACGTCGAAGATATCCTTGCCGCGCAGTTCCTCCATCATGTCGTCGATCGTGAAGCGCAGCTCCTTGAGCTGCTTCTGGTCGATCCTGCCGTCGCGGATGATGACGCGCGGCGTGCCCGAGACGATGCGGCGCATCTTTTTAAAGCGCAGGGTCAGCGCGGAGATGAGAACGTCGAAGGAAACCAGCGTGAGGATGGGGATGATGCCGCCGATCAGCGGCACGTTGATGTCCTCGATCGCCATTGTCGCGATGTTGGAGACCAGGATGGTGACGACCAGCTCGGAGGGCTGGAGCTGGCCGATCTGCCGTTTGCCCATCAGCCGAAGGCTCAGGATGATCAGCGCATAGATGATCAGCACGCGGATGAATACAATATACAAAAGCCATCGAACCTCCATCGATTTTACTGATTCTTAGTCTGGCCGGAAAGCAAATGGATATTCCCGGCGCTTTGCTGGCAATACTAACGCTGTATCAAACTGTAAAACGGGAGGAATGGGAATGGGAGTCATCCGTTATCTGAAGGGGCTGTTCGCTCCGCCGCCCGCCTACGCGCCGCCCCGTCCGGACGGGGGCGCGGACAAAAGGCTGGGCGGCGTGCTGCTCGACAACCTGATCGGGGTGCGCGCGATGTTCACCGACTCCGGCGACCTCATCATCCATGAGGTGCGGGTGTGCGGCGTGCCCTGCGCCGTGCTGATGTGCGAGGGTATGGTGGACACCCAGACCTTTTCGGAGATGTTCGCCGAACCGCTCACCCGCCTGAAGCTTGAAAATCCCGGCCCCGAGGCTGTGCTCGACTGGGTACGCCACCAGTCGCTGCTCGCACCCGACCAGAAGGAGATCCACACCTTCGGCGAGCTCTTCCGGTTTATGATGTCCGGCTTTGTCGTGCTGCTCATCGACGGGGTCGCGGGCGGTTCGGTCTTCGGCATCCAGGGCTTCTCCGGCCGCTCGGTCGGCGAACCGGCGGGGGAGACCAACGTGCGCGGCTCCCGCGAGGGCTTTTCCGAGATGCTGCGCCCCAACATGTCGCTGCTGCGGCGGCGGTTCAAATCCCCCGACCTGGTCTTTGAGATGACCGTCTTCGGGGACAAGAGCCGAACCGACTGCACCCTCGTCTACCTGCGCGGGGCGGTGTCGGACGAGCTGCTGCGCGAGGTGAAATACCGGCTCTCCAAGGTGAAGATCGACGTGGTGCTCGAGAGCGGCTACCTCCAGCCCTTCCTCGACTCGAAGCCGCTCTCCCTCTTTTCAGGCGTGGGGGTGACCGAGCGCCCCGACACCCTCTGCGCCAAGGTCGCGGAGGGGCGCGTCGGCCTGCTCGTCGACGGCACCCCCTACGCGCTCATCGTGCCCTACCTCTTTGCCGAAAACTTCCAGAGCCTCGACGACTACTCCCACCGGCCCTATTTCGCCACCTTTATCCGCTGGCTCAAATACGCGGCCTTCGCCCTCTCCATCCTGCTGCCGGGGTTCTATGTCGCGGTCGGCTCCTTCCACCCCGAGCTGCTGCCCGCGACGATCCTGACGAGCCTCGTCGTCAGCGAGGAGACGACCCCCTTCCCGCTGATGTTCGAGGCGCTCGCCGTCTTTTTCATCTATGAGATCGTGCGGGAGGCGGGGCTACGGATGCCGCAGGCGGTCGGCCACGCGGTGAGCATCGTCGGCGCGCTCGTCATCGGCGACGCGGCGGTCAGCGCGGGCATCATCGGCGCGCCGATGGTCATCGTCGTCGCCGTCACCGCGATCAGCTCGTTCGTGGTGCCGAGCCTCTATGAGCCGGTGACCGTGCTGCGCTTCGCCTTTATCCTGATCGGCGGGCTGTCGGGCGTGTTCGGCGTCGTGCTGGCGCTGTGCGCCGTGGTCGTCAACCTCTGCGCCGTGAACCCGCTCGGCGTCCCCGCGACCTCGCCCGCCACCCCCTTCTCCCTCTACCCGATGCGGGACGTGCTCTTCCGCTGGGGGTGGCGCACGCTGGCCAAGGAGGACCTGCGGGTGCAGGACCTGGCGGGCAGCGACATCCGAGGGGAGGGAACCGGAAATGATCGGTAGCCGCCCGCGCGACATCTCCCCGGCGCAGCTCGTCATGCTGCTCCTGCTCTGCAGGCTCTTCGTCCTCTTCACCTACACCTCCCGCTCCGAAAAGAACCTCTCCGGGCCGGCGGCGCTGGCGGCAGTCCCGCTCGCGGCGGCCGGCGCGCTGCTTTTGCTGCTGCCCTTCTTCCTGCTCCGGCGGAGGGCGGGCGGCGATATGCTCACCGCCTTCTGGCGGGTCGGCAGGCCGTTCGGCGCGGCGCTCACCGCCGCCTGCGGACTCTTCTGCGTCTATATGGCCGCGTCGACGGCCGGGCATTTCAGCTTTTTCCTCGTGAGCACCGTCTACCAGAACGCGAAGCAGTGGGTGTTCGTCCTCATCTTTCTGCTGGCGGCCGCCTACGCCGCGTCTCTCGGGCTGGAGGCGTTCTCCCGCGCGGGCGGCTTCTTTTTCGCGGTGTCGATGGCGGCGGGGGCGCTCCTGCTCTTCGCGCTGCTGCCCGAGGTCGACCTCGCGAACCTTGCGAGCCCCTTTTTGGAGCCCGCCGCGCTTGCCGCGGGGACGCTTCGCGGCGTGGCCGGCAACGCGGACATCCTGCTTTTCCTGCTGCTCTTCCCGCGGGTGCGCGGCGGAAGCGGGAAGACCGGCTTCTGGTGGGTGGTGCTCACCGCGGCGGTGTGGTGGGTGCTCTGCTTTTTCGTCGTGACGGCGCTCGGGGACTACGCGGGCACCCGCCTCTTCCCGCTGCAAACCGCGGCGGCAGTCGCGAACCTGTCGGTCTTCGGGCGGATGGACCTTGTGCACATCGCCGTGTGGATTTTTACCGCCTTCCTGCGCGCCACCGCATGGCTCTACTGCGGCTGCACCTGCCTGCGGCGGCTTTTCCCCAAAGTGCGGATGGGCGGAGCCTCCGCGCTCTGCGCTCTCGCGGCGGGGGCCGCCGCGCTTGCCGCGGCGCCGCTGTGGGAGGCGTCCGGCCCGGCGTGGGAAAGCGGCGTGCCGCTCCTGCTGCTGGCGGTCGCGGCGCCGCTTGTAACCCTCTGCTTCCCGCGTGCGAAAAGCCCTGCGGAAGATGGAAAGGAGGCCGCGCAATGAGACGGATCGCGGCGATTTGCGCAACTTTGCTGCTGCTGGCCGGGTGCGTCCCGAGCGTGCGGCTCAACGAACGCGGGGTCGTGCAGGCGATCGGCATCGACCTCGCGGAGGAGGGCGGCTACCGCGCGACGATGCAGGTGCGCGAGGCGGTCGGCACGACGGCGGGCGCGAACCAGTCGCCCGAGGACGCCCGGACCGTGCTGGTCGAGGAGACGGGCGCGACGATCACCGAACTGCTCGCCCGCGCCTCCGCGACACAGGGGAGGCAGCTCTTCCTGGACAGCGTCCGGGTGATCGTGCTCGGGCAGGAGGCCGCGCGCGCGGGAGTGGAGGGGCCGCTCGGGTTCTTCAACTCCAACCATCAGATTTCCCCGGCGACCCTTGTCGCGGTGGCGGAGGGGGAGGCGGGGGAACTCATCCGCGCTGGCGAAAAGGACCCCGCCCTCTCGGCGGAGGGTCTGGCTGACGTGCTCGAAAGCGCGGGCAAGGGAGGCTTTTCGCCGCCCAGCCGCCTCAAGGATTTGATGGGCGCGGCGAACGCCGAGAACATCGCGGGCGCGGTTACGCTGCTGCGCTACGGCGCCCCCGACGAGGCGCCCGCGAACGAAGCGTCGTCGGAGGCCTCTCAGGACGAAAGCGGGGCGGGCTCCGAGGCGCGGCAGGAGGAGGAGACGCCGGAAAAAAAGCTCTCGCTCGGCGGCGCGGCGGTTTTCGTAGGGGACCGGATGTCCGCCGCCATCAGCCCGGCGGCGGCGCGCGGGCTCGAGTGGACCCAGAACCGTGCGAAGGCGTGCGTCCTTTCGGTGGGGGACGGCCAGCTCGGCGAGGTCGCCGCGGTAACCCACCGGCAGAAGGCAAAGATCACCGTCGAGATGTCGGGGGAGGTCCCCGTCTTCGACATCCGGCTGGAGGTGCGCAGCACCGCGCTGGAAAGCCGCCTCGTCTCGGGCGGCTTTGACGACCGGACGCGCCGGTACGTCTGCGCCCTCCAGGAGATCGAAATCCGGTCGGAGATCGAGGAGATGGTGGCCTCCTCCCTGCGCCGCGGGTACGACCTGCTCGGGCTTTCCCGCCTGATGCGCCAGCGGTACCCCGCCTTTTACGAGGCGCACCGGGAGAACTGGGGGGAGGCGCTCGCCTCCTGCGGGTACAACGTGGCGGTCTCCTGCGAGATCGACCGGACGGGCTCTGGTAACAGATAAGCGCCCGTTTCAAAGAAAAAGCCGGGCCGGTGCTCGTTAGAGAATCAGCTCGACTTTTATATACTGTTACCGACATATGACTTTTTTAAAAAAATTTTATCGAAAAAATGGAAATTATGGGATGTGGATGATCCGGAAGGGCGTGCCCGTGTCGACGCATTTGCGAAGCGTGTCCGCGGTGCCGTGCGACCGTCCGTCCCAGAAGGCGAGCACAAGGTCGGCGTATCCGACGATCTCGCTGTTGCGCACGAGCGGCGCGAAGCGCCCGTCCCGCCCGTAGTCGGGCCGGAAGACGCGGATCGGCAGCCCGAGCCGCCCGGCGGCCTGCTCGGCCAGCGCATCCACGCCCGCCGCGCCGCCGCTCACCAGTTCGGAGGCGTTCTGCGGGATGTGGGAGATGAGCTCGTCCAGGCTGTATCCGCGGAGTTCCCGCGATCCGATGATTGCCACCCGCATTTCCATCCGTCCTTTCCGCCGCCGTTTTTTCAAAAAACCGGCGGCGTTCCATCCAGATCCAGTATAGCAGAACCCGGAACTTTTTGCCACCGCGCGCAGGCAAAATCAGGGCGCGCGGCGGCGCGGGCGCTCGGGCTCAAAAATTTTTTGCTCCCAAAAATCATTGAAGTTATTCCCCGCAATATTCAGATTATCCGGTGGAACAGTAAAAGCGTGAAATTTCTTTTTTGAATTTGATGAATACAGGGGGATATTCCAATGAGAAAGCTGATACAGAAATTCGCGGGGGCGCTCTGCCTGGCGGTCGTTGCCGTACAGTCGCTCGCGCTCTATACACAGGCGGTCCTGCCCGACCACTACTATGTGGCGGCGGGCGAGACCCTCACGATCAATTCCACGCTGCCCATCACGACGGAATCCGCGGGCGACAGCCTGCCCGTCGAGGCCTACTCCACCGCGGGCAACAGCTATCATGTGGACCTCAAGCTGCCTTACGGCGTCGAGATCAAGCAGGTCCAGGTCCAGGTGGTTGACCGTTCGATGGTGGTCCCGGGCGGCACGCCGTTTGGTATCAAGATGTTCACCGAGGGCGTCATCGTCGTCGGCATGAGCGACATTCCCTGCGGCGGCGAAAGCCGCAACCCCGCCAAGGAGGCGGGCGTCAAGGTGGGAGACATCATCACCGCGATGGACGGCCGCGCGGTGCAGACGAACGAGGACGTCGGCGCGGTCGTGACGGCCAGCGGCGGCAGGCCGGTCAGCATCGAATTCCGGCGCAGCGGGCAGGAGCTCTCCTGCAGCATGACTCCGGTCAAAAGCGACGACGGCAGCTACCGCGCCGGCATCTGGGTGCGCGATTCGTCCGCGGGCATCGGCACCCTCACCTATTATAATCCGTCGAGCGACGTGTTTGCGGGGCTGGGGCACGCGATCTGCGACGTGGACACGGGCAGTATCATGCCGCTGCACTCGGGCGAGATCGTCGACGTGAGCATCACCGGCGTGCACAAGGGCGAGAGCGGCGCGCCCGGCGAACTGCGCGGCAGCTTCACCGGCTCCCGGACGGGCGAACTGCTGATCAATTCGCAGGTGGGGATCTTCGGAACCGGCGGACAGCCTTCCGCGGGGGGAGACCCGGTGCCGCTGGCGCTCCGCTACGAGGTGGTCGAGGGTCCCGCGACGATCCGCTGCACCCTTGACGACAGCGGGCCGAAGGAATACGCGATAAACATCGAAAAAGTCAGTATTGGGGAAAATAATCCGACCAAAAATATGGTAATCCGCGTGGTCGATTCAGAGCTTCTGGCAAAAACCGGCGGAATTGTGCAGGGAATGAGTGGCAGCCCAATCCTGCAAAACGGCAAGCTGGCGGGCGCCGTGACGCATGTTTTCGTCAACGATCCGACTCGAGGTTACGGAATTTTTGCGGAAAATATGGAAAAGATGTCGGCATCCGTCGAAAGAGGGCGGGAATGACACCGGGATATTCAACAAACTTTTAACAATTTCGGGCGTGGATTTCTTCGTCTAACTTACGGGAAAACGGTTGTCATAATTTCCAAAAAGTGATAATATCTTATCAGGGAAACGGGAGGACATGGAGGCGTATTAGTAAGTGAAGGATCAGACAAAAGTGCTAATCGTGGAGGGTGGCGGAGATTATTGCGTGAAATGCGCGTCTCTCCTGAAAACCTACGGATTCGACACGGTGGTCGCACCCAAAGACGGACTGGCCGTCGCGCAGCTGATCGGGGAAACCCGCCCCAAGGTGGTATTGATGGACGTGTTCATGCCGAGGCTCGATGCCATCGGGGTCATGAATTCGGTCAGGGAAATGGGGCTCGGCTATGAGCCGCGCTTTATGGTCACCTCGACCTTCAGCAATCAGATGCTGGAAAACGAACTGATGTCCGCCGGCGCCTGCTATTTCTTTCTGATGCCGTTCGATCCGGAGGTGATGGTGGAGCGGATCGTCAAGCTGGCGGGCGTTTCCTCCGCGCCGATCGGCGCGGGCGCGGAACACGCGGCCGGCGGGGAACCGAACCTCGAGCTCATGGTCACCGAGATCATCCACCAGATCGGCGTCCCGGCGCACATCAAGGGCTACCACTACGTCCGGGAGTCGATCATGCTGGCGGTCCAGACGCCGGAGATCATCAACTCGGTCACAAAGCTGCTCTATCCCACCGTCGCCAAAAAGTTCGGCACCACCGCCTCGCGCGTGGAACGCGCGATCCGCCACGCGATCGAGGTCGCATGGGACCGCGGTGACGTCGACACCCTCAACAGCTACTTTGGCTATACGATCCACAACGGCCGCGGCAAGCCGACGAACAGCGAATTCGTCGCAATGATCGCCGACAAGCTGCGGCTGCGTCTGAAAAACGCAAACTGACTTTCCCGGGAATCCGCCCCGGCCGTTCGGCCGGGGCGGATCCTTTTTCCAGCCGGCGCGTGCGGATAGATAGATATTTTCGCGCGCGCGGGACATACTAATCGGGACGTAACAAGATGGGTTACGTCCCCGTTTGCAACACGTGCGAGAATTTAAGGAGGCGTTTTTCATGGACAACTGCAAAGCGAACAAGTGCATCGAATGCACCGTTACCCAGTGCCAGAACCACTGCGAGACTTCCAACTACTGCGCGCTGGACCGCATCCGCGTCGGCACCCACGAGATGAACCCGACTATGGACCAGTGCACCGACTGCCTGTCCTTTCAGTGCAAGTAAGGGTTCCCGGTGAAAAACGTCCGCGGCAAATCGCCACGGACGTTTTTTTATTTTTATGGACGTTTTATATGGACGCGGTCACGCGGTACAGGTGCGCGCCTCGGCGCGCAGGCGGAGCGTGGCCTCGAGCGGGTAGTGGTCGGACGGGTAGCGGCCGTCGATCGGGTCGGTGACCACATGGCTCTCGACGATTTCAAACTCGTCGGAGACGAAGATGTAGTCGATCGGCTGGGAACCCGGCTTCACCCGCCCGCTGAAGTTGTGGAGGGTGTTGTGGACCTCCGACGGTTCGAACCGGGAGTAGACGTCGGTGAGGTGGATGCCGGGGAACTCCTCGAGCTGGCTGTGGAGCATCCGGACCGGGCGGCTGCCCGGCTTGGCATTGAAGTCGCCCATCAGCACGGTGGGCAGCGCGCGTTCCTCGTTGAAGCGCTCCATATAGCCGAGGATGACGCGGATGCCCAGCGTGCGGGCGACGCCGCAGATGTGGTCGAGGTGGGTGTTGAAGACGCGGATCGAACGCCCGAGGTCCTTGAGGTAGACCTCCGCGACGGTGCAGATGCGTGGGAAAATGGCGTAGTAGGCGCGCGAGAGGCGCTCGGGCTCCTTGGAGAGCCAGAAGGTTTTGATCAGGTTCACCCTGGCGCTGTCGTTTTTGATGATGATGTCGCTGTGCTCGTCGCTTTGGGGACGGATCCCCGAATAGCGCCCGAAGCCGAGGACGCTGTAATCGACGTCGAGCAGGCGGCTGACGTCCTCCCGCATGTTCGGGAGCAGCTCCTGCACGCCGATGATCGTCGCGCCGCTCTCGCGGATGTACTGCGCGGCGAGGGCGCGCCGCTCCGACCACTTGTGGGAGCGGTGCAGCGGGAGGCCGAAATCCCGCTTGAGGTTGAAGGAGATCACACGGATCAAATCGTTGCCGTTCATGCTATCACCTGTATCAGAAGTTCTGTAGCTTATTGTAACACCTTAGTTTGAGCAATTCAATGCAGTCAGATGTAAACGTCCTGTAAACACGCGCATGTAAAATGAGGAAGGGAAACCGCCTGACTTTGGCAGCGTCAAATCCCTGCGCACGCTTGTAAAAAAGGCAGAATTTCGATATAATGTCCATAAAGAATTTCCCTGCCGCGCAGGGATGAATACGGGGACGAACAAGGAGGGCTTTGGATGAAATTCATGGACGTAGAGGCCGCCGGAGGCACGCTGAAACTTGCAAAAATTGCGCGCGGAACCGATTATTTCGGGGTGCGCATCCCCGAGGAACGGGCGTTTTCCCTGATGGACCGCTACCTGGAGCTGGGCGGGAACGTCATTGACACCGCGCGCATCTACGGACGCGCGGAGGCCCGCGACGCGTCCTATTCCAACAGCGAGCCGATCATCGGGCGGTGGCTCAAATCGCGCGGGACGCGCGGCAGGGTGGTGCTTGTCACCAAGGGTGCGCACCATGTGATGGAGGACCCGTCGCAAAAGCGGGTGAACCCCGCCTGCATCGACAGTGACCTGGAAACCTCCCTGCGCGAGCTGGAGGTGGACAGCGTGGATATCTATTTCCTCCACCGGGACGACCCGGAAAAGCCGGTTTCGGAAATCATGGACGCGCTGGACCGGCATGTGAAGGCGGGGAAAATCCGCGCGCTGGGCGCCTCCAACTGGACCTGCGCGCGCATCGCCGAAGCGAACGCCTACGCGCGCGAAAACGGGAAAACGCCCTTTACGGTGTCCCAGATCCAGTGGGGCGCCGCCTATGTGAGGCCGGGCGCGTGGCCCGACCCGACCCTCGTGAGCATGACCCCGGAGGAGTACGCGGGCTATCTCGCGCTTGGAATCCCCGTCATGGCGTTTTCGCCGCAGGCGGGCGGG
>NZ_CABUCJ010000026.1 GCF_902490045.1 uncultured Anaerotruncus sp. | reverse complement strand
CTCGCAGTGGCGGCGGGAGGCGATCTCCGGCACCACGCCGCCGTAGACGCGGTGCTCCGCCACCTGCGAATTGATGACCGACGAAAGGACCCTGCGCCCGTCCTCCACCACGGCGGCGGCGGTTTCGTCGCAGGAACTCTCGATCGCTAAAATTTTCATGTCGCTGTCTCCTCCTGCTCTCCCCGCGTCAGAAACGCCGTCATCAAAATGGCGTCCTCCGCCGGGCTGGCGTAAAAATTGCGGCGGCGGCCCACCGCGCCGAAGCCGAGCTTCTCGTAGAAGGCGACGGCCGCGCGGTTTCCCTCCCGCACCTCGAGGGTCAGAAAGCCGAGCTTTTCCCGCCGGGCGTAGAGGAACATCCGCTTCATGAGCGCGGTGGCGACCCCCCGGCGGCGGAACTCCGCCGTGACCGCCACGTTCGCGATGTATCCCTCGTCGAGCACCCGGTGCATCCCGGCGTAGCCGACCACACGGCTCCCGCTGCGGGCGACGAAGAAGACCGCGCAGGGGTTTTCCAGCTCCCCCGCGAGGGTGCGCGCGCTCCACGGCTGGGAGAAGCACTCCGCCTCGATTTCGGCCACCCCCGCCACGTCCGCCCCGGTCATCCGCCCGAAACGGACGAGGTACTGGGGCGTGCCCGAGAGACGGGAGAGCAGCCGGAGGCGGCGCGGCCTATTTGGCTTCGAGCCAGTTGTCCCCGACGTTGGCGTCGGCCACAAGGGGGACTTTAAGCGTAATGGCATGTTCCATTTCCTCCTTGAGGATCGCGGTCGCGGCCGGGACCTCCTCTTCGGGCGCCTCGACAAGCAGTTCGTCGTGCACCTGCAAAATGAGCCGGGCGCGCAGGCCCTCCCGGCGCAGGCGTTCAAACACCCGCACCATGGCGATCTTGATGATGTCCGCGGCCGTCCCCTGGATGGGGGTGTTGCGCGCGACCCGTTCCCCGAACGCCTGCGTCACCTTGTTGGACGCGGCCAGCTCGGGCAGGTAGCGGCGGCGGCCGAAGAGGGTCTTCACATAGCCGTTCTCCCGCGCAAACCGGATGGTGTCCTCCATATACCGGCGGACGCCCGCGTAGTGCTCCAGATAGTTCCTGATGTAGCTGTCCGCCTCGGCGACCGGGACGCCGATGTCCTGCGAAAGGGAAAACGCCCCGATGCCGTAGACGATTCCGAAGTTGACCGCCTTGGCGCGCGAGCGCATGACCGGCGTGACCATCTCCTCCGGCAGGCCGAACACCTGCGCGGCGGTGGTCGTGTGGATGTCCTCCCCGCCTTGGAACGCGGCGATCATGTTTTCGTCGTCCGCGAGGTCGGCCAGCACCCGCAGCTCGATCTGCGAATAGTCGGCGTCGACCAGCTTCCAGCCCTCCCGCGCGCGGAAGAACCGGCGCAGCCTGCTGCCCTCCTCGGTGCGCACCGGGATGTTCTGGAGGTTCGGCTCGGTCGAGCTGATCCGCCCGGTGCGCGTCTCGGTCTGCTGGAAGGTGGAACGCACCCGCCCGTCGGGCCCGACCACCTTGAGGAGCCCGTCCACATAGGTGGATTTGAGCTTGGAGAGCTTGCGGTATTCGAGGATCAGGTTGATGATCGGATGGTGGGACCGCAGGGCTTCGAGCACGTCCACATTGGTCGAGTAGCCCGTCTTGGTCTTCTTTTTCGCGGGCAGGCCGAGCTTTACGAAGAGGACCTCCCCGAGCTGCTTGGGCGAATTGAGGTTGAAGTCGTACCCCGCGTGCCCCACGATGCCCGCGTGCAGCTCCTCCAGGCGGCCGTCGAGTTCGCAGCCGTATTCCCGCAGCGCGTCCGTGTCAAGGGAAAATCCTTCACACTCCATGCCCGCCAGCACCCGCGCGAGCGGCATCTCGATCTCGAAGAGCAGCTTTTCCTGTCCCTTCTCCGCGATCTCTTCCGCCAGCCGGTCGCACAGCTCGCTCAAAACCGCCGCCTGTCCCGCGAGACCGGCATAGGCCTCCGGCACCTCGCCCGCCAGCTCGCGCGGCGCGATGCCGTATTGGGCCGCCAATTGCAGCGGGTCGTAAACGGCGCTCGTCGGGCTGAGCAGATAGGCCGCCAGCTCCGCGTCAAACTTTACATTTTGTATATATTTATCCTCTTTATACGCAACTCGATGGAGCGGCTTGCTGCTCCACACACGCAGCGGCGTGTCCGAACGGAGCAGTTCCGCCGCCGCGTCCTTCCCCGCGAGCAACAACGCGTCCTGAAGCACGGCGGCGATGCCGCCGCTGCCGTCCAGGCCGGCGATCACATCCGCCCCGCCCGCAGCGGCCACGCAGCCGGCAAAATCCGCGGGGTCCGCCGCGACCGCAAGCGGCCCGGACGGCTTGCGCGCCGCCGCAGGCGGCGCGTCGCCGCCCTCTCCGGCGGCGGCCTGCGGGTCGACGCCCCAGCGTTCCATCATTTTGAACATCTCCAGCCGCGCGAAGAGAGCGGCCGCCTTCCTCTGATCGACCGGTCCCCGAAGGTAGCGCCCCGGTTCCGCGTCGATCGGCGCCTCGCAGCAGATCTCCCCGAGCCTGCGGCTGGTGTAGGCCATCCCGCGGCCCTCCTCGAGCTTTTTGCGCACGCCCGGCTTGATGGACGGGTCGCCGAGGTGCTCGTAGATCGCGTCGAGGTCGTGGTACTGGGATACGAGCGCCAGCGCCGTCTTTTCACCGATGCCCGCCACCCCCGGGATGTTGTCCGAGGCATCGCCCATCAGCGCCTTCACATCGATGAGCTGGGGCGGCTCGACCCCGTATTTCTCCACCACCGCGGCGGTGTCGTAGAGGGTTGAGGCGGGCTGGCCCATCTTGGTCGTCGCCAGCCGCACCGAGACATGCCCCCCCACGAGCTGGAGGCTGTCCCGGTCGCCGGTCGCAATGACGCAGTCGTCCCCGCCGTCGGAGCACGCCTTTGCGAGCGTGCCGAGGATGTCGTCCGCCTCGTAGCCCTGGCAGGTGACGATCGTGAATCCGAGCGCGCCCAGCAGCTCCTTGAGCGGCTCCATCTGGGAGGCCAGCTCATCGGGCATCCCCTTGCGCTGTGCCTTATATCCGTCATACATCTCGTGCCGAAAGGTCGGCCCGTGCAGATCGAACGCACACGCCACCGCCTCCGGCTGCACCTCGTCGAGCAGCTTGAGCAGGATGCTCAGGAACCCGTAGATGCCATTGGTGAACTCCCCGTTCTTTGTGGTCAGCGCCTTGATGCCGTAGTAGGCGCGGTTTAAAATGCTGTTGCCGTCGATCGCCAGCAGCTTCATAAGCAACGATCCTTTCTCCGGGTAAACTTGGGCGGCCTGCCCGGGCAAAAATGTGTTTTTCGCCTATGGCGGCGCGCTTAGATTTGCCGCTCAGTGAGCGGCGGAGCCTGCCGGCAGTCGGCCTAAGATTGTCCGCTCATCGAGCGGCGGAACCTGTCGGTAGTCGGCTGGCGGCGGCCTTAGATTTTCCGCCCTATGGTCGGAGGGTTTGCCGGTAGTCGACCGGCGGCGACCCTATTTCTTGGCCGCCCAAGAAATAGGGGAAAGAAACCGCAGGGGGCTTAGGCGGCCTGCCCGGGCTGCGCCCGGAGCGCGCTTACGCGCGACGGCCGATCTCCGGCCTAAGAGCCGCCTTCGGCGGTTGGCCTCCGAAACGCGGCCTGCGGGCCGCAGTCGCGGGCGCTCCGCCCCGCGACCCCGGCTTGAGTCCGCTGCGCGGACCCGGTCCCTTCGGGGCCGGATTTCTCAAGTGGCGTTCCCTTCGGGAACAAAGTTTCTCCCCCGTGTGCCCCCTCCTGACGAATACTCCGCGCTTTCCGTTTCCTGTTGCTGGGAGTGCCGAGATTAGGTTGAGCCCTCAGCTAGTGTACCTGTGGGGAGCGGCGGCAGTTCGCGGGTCTTGGCAAGGTACTCCCGGAGATTCCTAAGAACCCGGCGGAGGGTTCTTAGGCGCCCTTCTTTGGTTCCTTTCTTGGGCGAACAAGAAAGGAACTCGCCGCCGGTCGACTACCGGCATGCCCTCCGACCGCAGGGCGGAAAACCTAAAGCCGCCGTCGGCCAACTGCCGACAAGCCGTGCCGTTTTATGTGCGGTAAACCGAAAGGGCCCACCGGCTATGCCGGTGGGCCCTTTTCTGAATAAAGCTATTCCTGAAGCATGAGCTTGGCGCATTTGTAGACGTCGCCGCACCCGAGAGTGAGGACGAGGTCGCCCGGCTTGGCGTTTGCCATGACGTATTTGGCGATCTCGGGGAATTCGGGAAACCACACAGAACCGGGGATTTTTTCGGCGAGCTGGCTGGTGTAAACGCCGTAGGTGTTCTTTTCGCGGCTGCCCATGATCTCGGACATGACGACATGGTCGGCGAGCACGAGCGCGAGCGCAAAGTCGTCCATCAGCATTTGGGTGCGCGAATAGGTGAAGGGCTGGAAGACCGCCCACACCTCGCGGAAGGGGAGCTCCTTGGCGGCGCGGAGGGTCGCGGCCAGCTCGGCGGGATGGTGGGCATAGTCGTCCGCGATCGTGACCCCGTTCACGGTGCCGAGGATTTCGAACCGCCGCCCCGCCCCGCGGAACTTCGCGAGGTGCTCGGCGATCGCGGGAACCGGCGCGCCCGCATGGATGGCGGCGGCAATCGCGGCGACGGCGTTGAGGATGTTGTGCCGCCCGGGCACGTGGATGGTGAAGCGGCCGAGCGATTCCCCGTGATGGAGCAGGTCAAAGATGGAGACGGCCCCCTCGTGGACGATGCCGGAGGGGGAGTAGTCGCAGTCCTCCTCCCAGCCGAAGGTGATGATCTCCTTGCCCGTGATGCCGGAGACCGCCTTCATCGAGTTTTCGTCGCTGCCGTTGACGATGACGGCCTTTCCCGCCATGCCGGCGAAGGTGTGGAAGGATTTGATGATGTTCTCGATCGTGCCGAAATATTCGAGGTGGTCGGCGTCGACGTTGAGGATGACCGCCACGTCGGGGTCGAGCTGGAGAAAGTGGTCGTTGAACTCGCACGCCTCGCACACCATGACGTCGCTTTCGCCCACGCGGCCGTTTCCGCCGATGGCGGGCAGCTTGCCGCCGATGACCGCCGTCGGGTCGAGACCCGCGCCGAGCAGGATCTGGGTGAGCATGGCGGTGGTGGTGGTCTTGCCGTGGGTGCCGCAGACGCAGATGCACGCGTGGTAGAGGCTCGTGAGGTAGCCGAGGATTTCCGCGCGCTCGACGGTGGGGACCCCGCTTTTTTTCGCGGCGATCAGCTCGGGGTTGTCGGCCATGATCGCGGCGGTATAAATGATGAGGTCCGCGCCGTCGATGTTTTCGGCGCGCTGGCCGAGCGCGACCGGGATGCCCATGCTGCGCTCGAGCGAGACGGTGTCGGATTCGTTGTTGTCAGAGCCGGTGATGAAATACCCCTGCGCGTGCAGAATCTGCACGATGGGGAACATTCCCGACCCGCCGATGCCGATAAAATGGATGTGCTTTACCGTTTTCAGGAGGCTTCCGTCAAACATGCGCGCTTTCAACTCCAAAAAGGAAAGGCGGCGAGCCTTTCCCATCAAATTTGCTTGGATATTTTACTTGTATGTAGTATAGGACGGATTGGTGAAAAATTCAAGTGCGGCGCGGCGCAGTGCATAACTTTTGGAAAACCGCCGAATACTATCGGTAGCATCTTTGACAAAACCCGAGGAGGAAATTCACCATGCAGATCACCGATATCAAAATCCGCCGTACCTATCAGGATACCCGCCTGCGCGCGCTGGTATCCGTGACGGTCGATGGGGAACTGGCCGTCCACGACATCAAGGTCATCGAGGGTCCGGAACGCCTCTTTGTGGCAATGCCCAGCCGCAGGGACGACAGCGGCGCCTTCCGGGACATCGCCCATCCGATCACGACCGCCGCCCGCCGCCAGCTCGAGGACGCGATCCTCTCCGCCTACCAGGAGCACCTCGCGGCGCAGCAGGCCGCCCAGCAGCTCGAAGAGCACCTGCACGCCGGACAGGACGCCGAGGAATGAATACCGCCCCGCGGGAACGCGGGGCGGTATTTTTGCCCTTGCGGCATTTGTTAAGCATCTGTTAATTTTTGCGCGGCGCACGCAAACCCCGTCGGATTTTGTGTTAAAATAATCCACAGGCGATAGTCCGCGGCCCTGCCGCGAATACTTGATAACGACGAGGTAGCCATGCGAAAGTTCCTGAATCTTCTGGCGGCGCTCCTCTTTGCGCTGCTCCTCTCCCTTCCGGCAGCGGCGGAGCAGAACCCCGCGCAGCCGCCGACCCTCTATGCGGAGGCGGCAATCCTGGTGGACGCCGACACCGGGCAGGTGATTTACCAGAAAAATCCCGACAAAAGGATGTATCCGGCGAGTATCACCAAGATCATGACCTGCCTGCTCGCGATGGAGGAGGCGCGGCCGGACGACGTGGTGACGATGACCGACGAGGCGGTCTTCGCGGTTCCGCGCGACACCACCCACATCGCGCTGACGGGGGGCGAGCAGCTCACCGTCGAGCAGCTGGAATACGCGATGATGGTCGAATCGGCCAACGACGCGGCCAACGGGCTCGCCGTCCACCTGGGCGGTTCGCTCGAGGCGTTCGCGCGGAGGATGAACAGCCGCGCCGCCGAGCTCGGGCTGAAGAACACCAACTTTGTAAACGCGAACGGCCTGCCGAACACGGCGCACTACACCTCGGCGCGCGACATGGCGGTCATCACGCGGGAGGCCTGCCGCCATCCGGAGTTCCGCACGCTGGCGGGCACCACCCACTATGAGATCCCCCCCACCAACAAGCAGGCGGAGACCCGGCGGCTCAACAACCGCAACTATATGTTCACGCTGAACGACACCTATCCCGGCGCGTTCGCGGGCAAGGTGGGCTGGACGGAGGAGGCGGGCCACACGCTGGTCACGCTCGCCGAGCGGGGCGGCGTGACCCTTATCTGCATCGTGCTCCACTCGGACGGGGTCATCGACGCGCAGTACATCGATTCGACCAACCTCTTCGACTACGGCTTCGGCGCTTTCTCGCGGACGGCCGTGCCCGCCTCGAAGATCGAGCCGCGGGAGGTCCCCTGCACCGGCGCGGACGGTGCGGCGCTCTCCGCCGCTCTCACGGCGGAGGGAGAGGCCTCCGTGCTGCTCCCCGCCGGGACGACGGCGGACGATTTGGGGGTGCGCTATTCCATCCCCGACCCGCTGACGCCCGAAACGGCCGCCGAAGCCCGCGCCGAGCTGGTGCTCCCCTCGCCCCCCGGGCGGATGGAGGAGGTCGTGGGGACCGTTCCGCTCACCCTTTCGCTGCCGCAGCCGGAGGCGCTGCCCGCGGACGGCGCGCCGCAGGAGGATGAGGGAAAAAGCCCGTTCCCCGCGTTCCTGCGCTGGGCCGGCATCCTTGGAGGCGTGCTGCTGGGGCTGGCGGTCCTGCTGCTGGTCGTGCGCGCGGCGGTGCGGGCGAGCTACCGCAAAAAGCGCAGGAGACGCCGACGTGTGAACCGCGCCGCGCCGCCGCAGGCGCGGCCGCACCCGCGCCCGGAAGCCTTCATCGACGTGCGCACGGGCAGGGACGCAAAGGATAAAATCCGGATCATCGACGTGGAAGAGCTGAAATAAGGGGATTCGCCCGCCGGGCAATCACCGAATCGAAAAGACCCTCATAGGATGGGGTATACGTGAGTATGCCAGTAAAATCCTATGGGGGTACTTTTATGACTGCATATAAAACCTTTGCCGTCGTCGGAGGGGACCTGCGCCAGGCGCATGTCGCAAATCGTCTGGCGGCACAGGGAAAAACGGTTTACGCCATGCTGCTGGAGACGAACAGCGCGCTTGAAAAAAGCCTGGTGTGCACCGAGGATCCGGAGGACGTCCTGCCGCAGTGTGACGTGATCATCTTTCCTCTGCCGATGAGCACCGATGAGCGGCATGTGAACGCGCCTTTTTCCAAACAGAAGGTGCGGGTGTGCGACTGTCTGTCGGGGCTCAAGCCGGGCGCCTGCGTGCTGGGCGGCAGGGTGAGCCCCGCGATGCGCGCGCTGGCCGAGAGTTGCGGCGTTACGATCATCGACTACTTTGAACGGGAGGAGCTCTGCGTAAAAAACGCGGTCATCACCGCCGAGGGCGCGGCGGCGATCGCGATGGAGGAGCTGCCGATCTCCCTGTTCGGCTCCCGCTGCATGATCACCGGACACGGGCGGATCTCCAGGGCGCTGATGCGCATCCTGCGCGGGATGGGCGCAGAGGTCACAGTCGCGGCGCGCAAACACGGCGACCTGGCCGAGATTGAGGCGGAGGGATGCCGCGCGGTACATATCGCGGCGCTCGCGGAGCATGTCCGGGGGATGGACGTTCTCTTCAACACAGTGCCCGCCCGCATCCTCACCGCCGGCGTCCTTGAAAAGCTGGACCCGGATACGCTGCTGATCGATCTTGCTTCAAAGCCGGGCGGGGTGGGGCGGACATTTGCACCACCCTGCAAACGCCCGGAACGTCCGGCTTTGTGGGCCGGGCGTTTCGCTCGCGCCTGTCCCCAAAGGCGGCTCCCGGCGGTTTATAAATAGGGTGGAGCGCAAGGGACCACGATTCGGGCGGCGGGGAGCGGAAGCACATGCGGCGAGGATGCGAAAGGGAAGGCCGCGTAAATAAGACGGATAGTGAAAGTATTTACAAAATGGGGATAGACTTTTAGACGGTAAACTGATAACATAAGAACGGTAACATAAAAATTGGCGTTTTATGGAAAGGGAGAGGCACGTTTGAACAGGGAGCAGCGTCTTTACAGCGTGATATATGACTACTTTTTCTCCCGCATCTTTCTGGGGTTCTATCAGGAGGGGGACGTTCTGCCCTCGATTGGGGAGGTGCGCGAGATGTTCGGCGTCTCGACGCGCACCATCCGCAAGGCCTACCACATGCTTGAGGAGGAGGGCTACCTCTCGATTTCGCGCGGGAGGAACGCGGTCGTGGCCAGAGGAGCGCCGGAAAACCAGTGCCGCGAGGTGTGCGTCGCCTATTTCACGGCCAGACGAGATTCCATCCTCGATCTCTCCCGGATGTCGAAACAGATTCTGCCGGACATTTTTCTGCGGGGGCTTCTGCTGATGGACGGGGAGGGGCTAGACGACCTCGCCCGCCTGGTGGAAAAGATACGTGTGCAGAACCTCCAGACGCAGCTCCAGTGCTTCTGCCGGATTCTCGCGCCGCTGGACAATTCGCTGCTCTCGTCCTTTTTCTGGGAAATTTCCGTTTTCAGCCGCATGACCTACCTGCGGGGCCTTTTTGCGGATGAAGCGGAGAATGAACTGGATTCGGAAATTCTGCGCCGCAAGTTCATGAGGATGATCGCCGTGCGGCGCGCGGGGGATTCTGAGCAGCTTCGGACGCTGTTCGACCGCTTTTTCGAGGATTGCGACGCGCATGTCCGCGCCCATTTTGGAGAGCTCGCCTCCCGGTACGCGGGCGCGTCCGAGCCCGAGCAGGTCCCCTTCACCTGGCGCGTCTACAAGGGCAGGCCGCAGCAGGGCTTTTTCATCGCCATGAAGCTGATCCGGAAGATTTACGCAGGGGATTACCGGATCGGGGAGTTCCTCCCCTCCGCCGCCGACCTCGCGGAGGAATACGGCGTCTCGGTGATCACGATCCGCAGGACGCTCGTGCTGCTGGGCCAGCTCGGGCTGACCGAGACGATCAACGGCCGGGGCACGCGGGTCATCCCGCAGGAGGAGCGCGTCGCCCGCCAGGGGCTCCAGGCCCCCGCGGTGCGCAAAAACCTGAAGATTTTTTTGCAGACGGTGCAGCTGCTCGCGCTGACGGGAGAGCCGGTCATGCTGGCAGCCTTCCCCCACTTTAAGCCGGACGGGGTCCGCCGCGCGGCGGAGATGTTCCGGAGTGAAACCGCCTACAATATCATCCCCCTCATCTGTATGGAGCTGGTGGCAGATTCCGACGCCTCCCCCTCCCTGCGGGAGCTTTACGGGCAGATGTCCGACCTGTTCAGCTGGGGAGTCATCCTCCGCTTCCTCGAGAGGGAGAACGTCGTTTCCGATGAGCGCCGGGAGCCGATCGGCGAGATGTGCGCCGGCCTGGAGACGGGGGACGCCGGGCGGTTTGCCAATGCCTTCCGCGGCCTGATGTTCCGTATCCTCGAGGGGGTGGGAGACAGGCTGAGGGAATGGGGAATCCGCTGGGAGCGGGAACCCGTCGTGCCGGAAGTCCCGGGCTGAATCGAAAAGGCCTGCCGCGGTCACCGCGGCGGCCTTTTTTCGGTTTTCCATTTTGCATTGCGCGGCGCGGCGGCTCATATACTGTGTCGGAGGTGGGCGCATGGGAAAGACAGAACTGACGGTCCGGCTCGTCTACGCCCCGGAGGACGGCCCCTCTTTGCGGGAACTGCTGCTGGAATTGCTGCGCGTCCTGCGGGAGGAACAGGAGCGGTAGGCGTCCCGCGCTTTGCCGCGAAAGGCCCCGGCCCGCGCCAGAAGGCGCGGGCCGGGGCCTTTCCGCGCGGCGGAATTCGATGGGAAACGACTCGAAATTTTCAGATTCATCTTGCTTCTTGGTCACAAACACGCTAATATAGAAGTATCGTGATGATCAAGGCGCTTATAGGGTGGAAAGCAGCCGCCGCTTTCCGGGGAAAAGCCCGGGAAGGGGCGGCAAAAGATTGTAATCGACCGCCCGCGGGCGGAGCAAAGGGGATCGCAGGGCCATGACGACTGAGGAATGCTACGCCCTTCTGGGGGCGGACTATGCGGATGTGCTCCGCCGGATGGGGAATGAGGACCGCGTGAAACGGTTCCTGCTCAAGTTTCCGGGGGAGCCCAGTTACGGCCTGCTTTGCAGATCGGTGGAGGGCGGGGACGCGAAGGAAGCGTTCCGGGCCGCCCATTCCATCAAGGGCGTCTGCCTGAACCTGGGGCTGACAGCCCTGTACCGGTCCGCCGGCGCCCTGAGCGAGGAGCTGCGCGGCGGCGCTTTCACGGACTCCGTGCCCGGCCTGCTCAGGCAGGTCGGGGAGGACTACCAGAAAACCATCAACGCGATCCGGGAGCTGGGGCAGGCTTAAAGGATTTGGAAAGAGGACGGCCATGAAAAAACAGGGCATGATACTGATCGTGGACGATACGGAGATGAACCGCTCCCTGCTGGCGGATATGCTTTCGGAGGACTACGAGATCCTGGAAGCCGCCAACGGCGTGGAGGCGGCCGGCATCCTGCACCAGCGCAGCGAGGAGCTCTCCCTTGTCCTGCTGGATATCGTCATGCCGGAGATGGACGGCTTCGAGGTCCTGGCGCTCATGAACAAGAACGGCTGGATCGGGCACATCCCCGTCATCACCATCTCCTCGGAGACCGCGTCCACCTACATCGACCACGCCTACGACCTTGGGGCCACCGACTACATCAGCCGCCCGTTTGATGAAAAGACGGTCCAGCGCCGTGTGCGCAACACCATCATGCTCTATTCCAAGCAGAAAGCGCTGGAAGGAATGGTGACGGAGCAGATCGTGGAGAAGGAGCGGAACAACTTTCTGATGGTGGAGATTTTATCCAACATCGTTGAGTTCCGCAACGGGGAAAGCGGGCTGCATGTGCTGCACATCCGCACCCTCACCGAAATTTTCCTGCGCAAGCTCCAGGAGATCACCGACCGCTATCCCCTGACGGCCGCCCGGACGGCGCTGATCGTCAACGCCTCCGCGCTGCACGACGTGGGGAAAATTTCGATTCCGGAGGAGATCCTGAATAAGCCCGGCCCCCTGACGCCCGCGGAATATGAGATTATGAAAACCCACTGCGCCCTCGGCGCGCAGATCATGGAGGACGCCCTCCTGCGCCACCAGGAGGAGCTGCTCCAGGTGGCGTACAACATCTGCCGCTGGCATCACGAGCGGTATGACGGGGGCGGCTATCCGGACGGGCTCCGGGGGGAGGAAATCCCGATCGAGGCCCAGGTCGTCGCGCTCGCGGACGTCTACGACGCGCTGACGAGCACGCGGGTCTACAAGCAGGCGTTCCCCCACGGCGCGGCCATGCGGATGATCCTGGGCGGGGAGTGCGGAGCCTTTCACCCGCTCCTGCTCCAATGCCTGCGGGAGATGGGGCCCTACCTGGAGGAGGAGCTCCGCCTCCGCTCGCTGAACGACGTCTCCGAAGCGAACATCCGGGAGCTCTCCACCCAGGCGATCGCCGGCTCGAAGGTGTCCAACCGCACGCTCACCCTGCTGGAGCAGGAGCGGACCAAGTACCAGTTTTTCGCGTCGATGTCCAATGAAATCCAGTTTGAATACAGCTACCAGTCCAACCTGCTCACCCTGTCCGAATGGGGGGCGCGGCAGCTGGGGCTGAACGTCCTGATCGAGCGCCCCGAACAAAACGGGGAGCTGCTCGAGGTCTTTTTGCTCGAGGACTATCTCGACCTGCAGAGCCGCCTGCGCCGCGCGACCCCCGAAAGGCCGATTGTCGGCGGGACCTACTGCCTCAACGTCAAGGGGGAGAAACGCTGGTACAAGGCGGTGGCCCGTCCCCTCTGGGATGGCAATGGGACCGGGCGGGTCGTCGGCATCATCGGAAAATTCGTGGACGACCACGAGGAGCAGCTGCGGCTGAAGCAGCTAAAGCGGATGGCCGAGCAGGATTCGCTGACGCGGCTCAACAACCACGCCGCCGCCCGCCGGTGGATCCAGATGGCGCTGGCCGGCGGGGACAGGTCCTACGCGATGGTGCTCTTCGACCTGGACAACTTCAAGGAGGCCAACGACCGCTACGGCCACATGTTCGGGGACGAGGTGCTCAAGCACGTGGCGCAGCTCGTGCAGAAGAGCGTGCGCGGCGGCGACATCGCGGCGCGGATCGGCGGGGACGAATTCCTCATCTTCCTTGAATACAGCGGCGAAATCGAGCCGGTGATCCGGCGGATTTTCGACGCGCTCCACGGGGAATACCAGTCGTTTGAAATCCTGATCAGCATGGGCATCGCCCTCGCGCCGGAAAACGGCACGCAGTACGACCCGCTCTTCCACGCGGCGGACCAGGCGCTGTATGTGGCGAAAAAGGGCGGGAAGGACCGCTACCGCTTCTATGACGACTCGATGCAGGGGGTCCTGAGCGTGCTTTCGCCGATGGACGCCTGAGCCGGTTCGCCGGAATACCGTGACAAAAGACCGCCGCTTCGCGGCGGCCTTTTTACGTCCGGGAGCCCCCGGCGCATGGCCCGCCGCCGCGCGGCATATATTTGGTGCAGGGGGTGGGCCGCATGGAAAAACAGGGGCGGAAAAGGCCGTGAGCGCGGCGCGCGCGGCGCTCTACCTGCGCCTTTCCAAGGAGGACGGCGACCGGGACGGCGCTTCCCAGAGCATCCGGAACCAGAGGGATTTCCTGCTGGACTACTGTGGGAAAAACGGCCTGCCCGTCGTGGAAATTTACGCGGACGACGGCTATACGGGGACGAATTTCAACCGGCCGGGCTTCCTGCGCATGGTGGAGGATATCGAGGCGGGCCGGGTCGACACGGTGCTCACCAAGGACCTCTCCCGCCTGGGGCGCGACTACATCCTGACGGGCTACTACCTCGAGCGGTATTTCCCCGAACGGGGGGTCCGCTACATCGCGGTGAACGACCGCATCGACACGGCCGCCGAGCAGAGCGACATGACCCCCTTCCGGGCGGTCTTCAACGATCTCTACGCGAAGGACATCTCACGTAAGGTGCGCGCCGCGCTCCAGACGCGCCGGCAGATGGGAAAGTTCATCGGGACCTATCCGCCCTACGGCTACCGCAAGGATCCGGCGGACAGGAACCGCCTCGTGATCGAGGAGGAGGAGGCCGCGCAGGTGCGGCGGATCTACGCCTGGTTCCTCGGCGGACAGACGGTGTCGGCCATCGCCCGGCGGCTGACGGAACAGGGGGTCCCCACCCCCTCGGCGGGCAAGCGGATGGCCTGCGGCCAAAAGCCCGGCGCGGGGTGGAGCTACCCGATGGTGCGGCGCATCCTGTCGATGCCGACCTACCGGGGGGACCTCGTCTCCCGCATGTCCCAGAAGGTCAGCTACAAGCTGAGCCGAGTGCGCCGCCTACCGCGCGAGGAATGGCTGGTCGCGGAGGGGACGCACGAGGCGATCGTTTCGCCCGGGACGTTCGAGCGCGCGCAGGAGCTGCTCGCGGTGCGCGGCTACGCCGCGCGGCGGAAATCCGCGGAGCCCAAGCCGCTGACCGGGCTCTTTTTCTGCGCGGACTGCGGCGCGCCGATGACCCTTTGGTCGAACGGCAAGGCGCGTTACTTCGTCTGCTCGGGCTGGAAGCGGAACCCCGGGGAACACCGCTGCGCCGCCCACTACCTGCGGGAGGAGACGGTGCTCGAGGCCGTCCGTTCCTCCCTCGCGGGGCTGCTCACGCGGGTGCGGGACCCCGCCCGGCTGGCGGAGGAGGCCGCCGGCCCTACAAAGGCCTCAAGCGCCTGGTGGCCCGCCAGGAGGAGGCCGCCGGCCCCGCGGGGGAGGAGACGGAGACGCTCGCGCGCAGGCTCGAACGGTCGCGCGACGCTTTGGCGTCCCTCTACTGTGACCGGGCGGAGGGCCGGGTCAAGGAGGAGGCGTTCGACGCGCTCGCCGGGCGGCTGCGGCGGCAGGAGGAGGCGCTCGCGGAGAAACTCGCCGCCGCGCGGCGGCGGGAGGAGGCGCGGGAGGACTTCCGCGCCCGCGCGATGGAGCTTCTCAGCGCCGAGACCCTCAGCCGCGGGCTCGCGCTCGGACTGATCGAACGGATCGAGGCGTCGGCGGATAAAGCGCTTGTGATCAGGCTGCGCTGCGCCGACATCACGGAAAAGCGGTAGAATTGATGCCTGCCTGGCGCGCCTGGGAGGCGGCGCGGAGAGAACGAAATGCAGGAAACGCAGTCCGCCGATGCTTGATCAGGTGGGTAAATGTTTGTTTTTGCGGAAATTAGCGAAAAACAGAGAATTCCAGTCTGGAATTGTGCATAAAACCGTCCGGACAGAGGCCCGGACGGTTTTGTGGTTTTATGGATTTTTAGATCATGTAAATTATGGAATTGCGGTCACAAAACATTTTTTTCGATGATTGAAAAGAAGGAAATACAAAAGGAAAATGCAAAAATATAAAATATTCCATTCTGATCAAGCTCCAAAACTCTTGAAATAACAATGGGAAACTGCTATAATATCACCAAATAAAACGGGCGAAATTGTATAAAAAAGGAAATACTTTTGGATGGTAACACATCAACTTGACCAATTTGTTGCAAAACATAAATGTGACTGTCTTAAAAAGCCCGGAATGAAGGAAAACTTTCCTGCCCGAATTTTTCCCAAAGGAGGCCGCCGTTTTGCAGAGTTTCAAATATGTTGCCAGGGACGCAAACGGCAAAATCTTTCGGGGCGTTGTTCAGACGGAAGGCCGCGACGCGGCTTTCCGGAAGCTGAAGGACGGCGGCCTCTACAGCCTGAAGCTGGAGGAGATCGGGGAGGATGCCCACAGGCCTCAGCGCATCAGGCTCAAGGAGGTCGCCTTTTTTTGCCGTCAGATGAGCACGATGCTCGCCGCCGGCGTCACCGTCCTCAAGGCGATCGACATCCTCTGCGGCCGCGCCGCCCGCCCAAAGACCCGCAAGGCCTATCTGCGCCTCTACGAGGACATCCAGAAAGGCCTCTCGCTGACCGAGGCGTTCAAGGAGCAGGAGGGCGTGTTCCCGCCCCTGCTCGTGAACATGGTCCAGGCGGGCGAGCTGAGCGGCTCGCTCGACCGGGTGATGGAGCGGATGGCCGAGCATTATGAGAAGGAGAACCGCATTCTCAACAAGGTGCGCAGCAGCCTCGTCTACCCGGTGCTGCTCGTCTGCGTCACGCTCGGGGTCGTGATCGGCCTCTTCGTCTTCGTGCTGCCGAGCTTTTTCACGATGTTCGAGGGCGCCGAGGTGCCGCCCATCACCAGGGGAGTCATGGCCGTGAGCAGCTTCCTGATCAACCGCTGGTATCTGCTGATCGTCGCGGTCCTTCTGCTCGGCCTCGGCTGGATCTTCCTGTCCGGCGTGCCGCGGGTGCGCATGTGGATCGACCGGTTCAAAATCCGGATTCCGGTCTTCGGAAAGCTGATGATGACCGTCTATGTCTCCCGGATGACCGACGCGCTTTCGATCCTCTATTCGAGCGGCATTTCGATGCTGGACACCGTGAGCATCGCGGTGAGCGTGCTGGGCAACAGCTATATCGAGGGGCGGTTTGGCCAGGTCGTCCAGGACATCGAGCAGGGGGAGATGCTCTCCGCCGCGATTGAAAAGACGGAGCTATTCGACCCGATGGTCACCTCGGTGATCTACGTCGGGGAACAGTCGGGCAGCCTGGACCGGATTCTGGCCAAACTGTCCGCGTTCTACGACGACGAGGCGCAGACCGCGATGCAGCGGATGGTGACGCTGGTGGAGCCGCTGATGATGGTCGTGATCGCGGTTATCATCGGCATCGTGATCGCGGCGGTGCTGCTGCCGATCTACAGCATGTACGGGACGGTCCTGTAGGAGAGGGTTTTTCAGATGATTTTATCTGTGGAAATTTCAGCGCAATGGATCCATATGGTTTCGGCGCGCCGCAGGGGGCGCGGGGTGGAGATCGCCGGTTTCGGGCGGATCGCCACCCCCGAGGGCTGCGTCAAAAACGGCATCGTGGTCAATTCCTCCCAGCTTGGGGAGGCGCTGGCGCGCGTGGCGCGGGAAAACGGGCTGCGCGGCAAACGGATGTGCCTCGCGGTGACGAGTCCGGCGATCTCCTTTCGTGAGCTGGAGGTGCCCGCCGCCAAGCCGCGGGACCTCGACCGGATCCTGGCGGAGGAGGCGGCGCACCTGTCCGTCTCCAAGCAGGAGAGCCTGATGGATTACGTCCTGCTCGGCGAGACCGAACGGGAAGGGAAGCGGTTTTTCCGGGCGTGGTGCGCGGTCACGCCGCGCTCTCTCGTCGACGGCTACCGGGACGCCGTGCGCAAGGCCGGCTTTTCGCCCGAGGCGTTCGACGTGGCGTCCAACGCCGCCTTCAAGGCATTCCAGCTCGACCGGGACCTCTCGAGGGAGGAGACGGTGATCTGCGCGGGGGTGCGGGAGGACGAGCTCTGCCTGAGCCTTTTCGGCGGCGAAGACGGGACCCGCCTCTACCGCGAGGCGCAGGTCGCGGCCCCGAAGAGCCCGGTAGAGAACGAGTATATCCTCTCCTCGCTCGTGCCGGAAGCGCCGGACGCCGAAAGCCGCCAGGAGCGGCTGGCCCGCGCGGCGACGGCCCAGCTTTCCCGTCTCGTCCAGTTCCAGATGATGCACGATAAGCGTCGGCCGGTCAGACGGATTTTCCTCTGCTCCGACCTGTCGGACGATCCGCGGCTGGCCGGGGAGCTCCGGGAGACGCTGCGCGTCGATACGGCGCCCGCGGCGGCGCCCGGAGGCCTCAGGTGCCCCGGGGACTTTCCATACAGCGAATATCTCTACGCCGTGGGAGCGGCGATTCGGTTATAAAGGGGGCGGCGCGCTTGCGGGTCCGTCAGGTTCCAAAGAAAAGGGATATCAACTTTTTTGCCGCGCTCAGGCGGCAGGAGCGCCGGGGCCGGGGCAGCGCCCGCCGCCGGACCCTGCTGCTGGCCGGCGGCGCGGCCGTCATATTGGCGGCGTCCGCCGCCGTCCATGGGACGCTGATCTCCTGGCAGATTTCCGACCTGAAGGAGGAGATCTCCCGTAACGAGGCGTACCTCGCCGCGCCGGCCAACGCGGAAAAGTTCGGGGAGCGTGCGGAGATGAGCGCCTCCCGGGACGCGCTCATGCGCTACAACCAGAAGAGCGAACGGTACATAGAGGTGCTCGAGGGGACGCGGCGGCTCTCCTCGGTGGATTTTGACCAGGTGGAGGCGCAGCGCCCCGCCAACGTGACGGTCGAGCGGTACACCTTTGACGGCGACACGATGGAGATCGCCTGCGTCTCCGCCGACAAGGACGCGCCCGCAGGATACGCCGAAAACCTCACCGGCGCGGGCGTGTTCGAGGAGGTCGGCTATTCGGGCTTCCAGTACCGCAGGACGCGGGAGGGCGGCGTATACGCCTTCACCGTCACCTGCAGGCTGTGGAACCCGGCGGGAGAGGGGGCGGCGCCATGACCCTCACGAAACGGGAAAAGCGGCTGCTCTTTCTGCTGGCGGTGGTGATCGTGGCCGTGTGCGTCTTCCGGTTCGGGATGATGCCGCTGCATGAAAAGCTGTTCGAAGAGCAGCAGCGCCTGCAGACGGTCTCCGCCGAGCGGGCGGAGATGGAGGAGATCCTCCGCGACGGCGGGCTCGCCAAGCAGTACCGGCAGGCGGCGCGGGAGGCGGAGAACAACTACGGTTCCTTCCACAGCATCCTCAACAGCTATACGATCGACAACATCCTCAACGGCCTGATGGAGGAGCACGGGCTGCATGTGCAGAACCTACAGATTTCCCCCTACCGTACGGTCCGGGAGTCGGAAATCCTTTCCGAGGCGGCGGATTCGCAGGAGCAAGGAGAAGAAGAAAGCCTCCTGATGCTCAGCGAGGTGAACCTGCTGGCAACGGGAGGCTATGAGAACGCCAAGGCGTTCGTGGACGCGCTCAACGAGAAGAGCTTCTGCCTGCGGGTGGAGCACCTGCAGATCGACTTCAATTCGGAGAACGAATACGGCGACGAGGCGCGCGTCTCCGCGACCGTGCGGATTTACGGGGTGCGCATGCCGGAGGGGGACCTCGGCTTTGCCTGACTGGCAGGCCGGGGCGGGGGCTCCTAAAGCAGGAAGAGGGAGAGGTACCAGCCGATGAGCTCCTCCCCCCAGAGGAGCGACAGCCCCATGCCCGCCGCGAGGAAAGGCCCGAAGGGGAAGGCGGTTTTCCGTCCGGCGCCCCTGCGCAGGAGCAGGAAGACGGCCCACGCCGCCCCGGAGACCGAAGCGAAGAGGATGGCGAGCAGCGAAAGCCGCCAGCCCGCGAGCAGCCCGAAGGCGGCGCACAGCTTGATATCGCCCCCGCCGAACCCGTCCCAGAGGAGCGCGGCGAGCAGCATGGGCACGCTCACGCAGAGCGCGCCGCCCAGCCGTGCGAGCGGGGAGGGAAACCCCGGCGTGAAGAGGGAGCAGCAGGCCAGCGCCGCGAGGAAGACGGAGATGCGGTCGGGGATGATCCCCGTGTCGCGGTCGATCATCGCCGCCGTGAGAAGCGCGGAGAGCGCGAGGCAGAGCAGGAGCGTTCCGGCGGAGTACCCGTGGCTGAGGCAGCAGAGGAGCCACAGCAGGGCGTTCGCGGTCTCCACCGCGGGATAGCGCGGCGATATCCGCGCCCCGCAGCGTCGGCAGCGGCCGCGCAGCACAAGAAAGCTCAGTAGCGGGACATTGTCGTACCATGCGATCTTCTCCCCGCAGGAGGGGCAGAAGGAGCGCCCCTTCGCGACCGAAATCCCGAGCGGGATGCGGTAGATGCAGACATTCAGGAAGCTGCCGACCACCAGCCCGAACAACAGGGCAAGCGCGGCCGGCAGCCGTTCAAATAACCAAAGCAAAACGATCCCTCCCCGGCGGTGTTACCGCTACTTTATCACAAATCCGGCGGAAAAGGAAGTGCGCCTTTGAAAAACCTACCGCTGGGACAGGTCCTGGTCGAGGCCGGATTCCTGACCCCAGAAAAACTTGACGAGGCCCTCGCGCTCCAAAAGGAGAAGGGCGGCCGTTTGGGCGACCTGCTCGTGGAGAACGGCTATGTCACCGAGCACAACCTCATGCTCGCGCTCCAGCAGCGGCTGGAGGTCCCGTTTGTGGACCTCGAGGAGGAGCGGATCGACCGGGCGGCGGTGCAGCTGGTGCCGCGCGAGCTGGCCCAGAAGTATTCGCTCATCCCGCTACGGGTGCAGGGCGGGGAATTGACCGTCGCCACCAACAATCCCCTCGACTTTTACGCGTTCGGGGAGCTGGGGCTCGTCACCGGCATGCAGATCGTCCCGGTGCTCGCCACCAAGCGGGACCTCAACGACGCGATCCACCGCTGCTATGCCCAGCAGGGCGCAGAATCGGCGCTGGAGGAGTTCAACCGCGAATACGAGGACGTGGCCGATCCCATCCGGGGCGAGGACTACAGCGACATGCTCGAGCGCGTCGAGGGCGCGCCGGTCGTGCGTCTGCTCAATTCGATCGTGGCGCAGGCCTACCACATGCGCGCCTCGGATATTCACGTCGAGCCGGGCAAGCAGAACGTCAGCGTGCGCTTCCGTGTGGACGGCGAGCTGATCGAGGCGATGCTCCTGAACTCGTCGGTGCACGTCTCGCTGATCACCCGTCTGAAAATCCTTTCGGGCATCGACATCGGCGAGCGCCGCGTGCCGCAGGACGGGCGGTTCTCTGCAGACGTGGACGGAAAGGCGGTCAATCTGCGCGTCTCCACCCTGCCCACCGTCTACGGCGAAAAAGCGGTGCTGCGCATCATGGGGGACAACACCCTCGACATCGTCGACGTGCGGGACACGGGCATCTCGGCGGAAAACTACGCGCGTCTGGAGGAGCTGATGCGCAGCCCCAACGGAATCATCCTTGTGACGGGTCCGACGGGCAGCGGCAAGTCGACCACGATCTACGCGGTCCTCCACCAGCTCTCGACGCCGAACGTGAACGTCGTGACGATCGAGGACCCGGTGGAAAAGCTGGTCGACGGCATCAGCCAGGTGCAGATCAACCCGAAGGCGGGGCTCACCTTCGCCTCCGGGCTGCGCTCAATCCTCCGGCAGGACCCGGACATCATCATGATCGGCGAAATCCGCGACGTGGAGACCGCCCGCATCGCAGCCCGCGCGGCGATCACCGGCCACCGCGTGCTCACTACCATCCATACGAACGACGCCGCGTCGACCTTCATGCGCCTTGTGGATATGGGCGTGGAACCCTATATCGTCGCTTCGGCGGTGGTGGGGGTCGTCTCCCAGCGGCTGGTGCGGCTGGTCTGTCCCCACTGCAAGCGGGAATACGAGCCGGACGAAAAGGAGCTCTCCCTCTGGGAGTGGCCGCGCCCGAAGACGTTTTACCGCGGGAGCGGCTGCGCGCACTGCAACTTCACCGGATATCTCGGCCGGACGGCCATCCACGAGGTCGTGCCGATGCGCCACGAGCTGAGCCAGCTTGTCGTGCAGCGCGCGTCGGTCCAGGAGTTCCGGGATTCCATCCGCGCGTTGGGCGGGCGCTTCCTCAAGGATAACCTCGCCGACCTCGTGCGGGAGGGAAAAACCACCCTCGCGGAGTACCTCCGCGTTACCTACAACATCGAATGAACCGGGAGGGGATGCCCATGCAAATTGACGAATACCTGGAGAGGGCGAGGGCCTTTGACGGCTCCGACCTCCACCTGACCAGGGACCTGCCCCCCATCATGCGGCAGAACGGGTCCCTGCGGCCGCTGCCCGACGCGCCCATCCTCGGGGAGGAGGCGGTCGGCGCGCTGATATCCGAGCTCTGTGGCAGGGAGGGAATCTCCTTCGGGCCGGGGATGGAGGACGCGGATTTCTGCTACCGCGACGAAAACGGGCGGCGCTGCCGCGTGAACCTCTACCACCAGAACGGCGGCCCGGCCGCGGCGGTCCGCCTTTTGCAGGAGGAGCTGCCCACCATCGAAAGCCTCGGGCTGCCGAAGGTGTTCGAGCGGATGGCCGGATTCCCGCGCGGGCTGGTGCTCGTGACCGGCCCGACGGGCAGCGGCAAATCCACCACGCTGGCGGCACTGCTCGATCATGTGAACCGGACCCGCAGCGGGCATATCCTGACGATCGAGGACCCGGTGGAGTACCTGCACCCGCACAAGCGCTGCATGGTGAACCAGCGGGAGATCGGCAGGGACGCGCCGGACTTCGCGCAGGCACTGCGCAGCGCACTGCGGGAGGACCCGGACGTCATCCTCGTCGGGGAGATGCGCGACCTTGAGACGATTTCCGCGGCGGTGACCGCCGCCGAGACGGGGCACCTCGTCTTTTCCACGCTGCACACGACCGGCGCGGCTGCCACGATCGACCGGATCGTCGACGTCTTCCCGCCCCATCAGCAGCAGCAGATCCGGACCCAGCTCGCGTCGGTTCTGCGGGCGGTCGTATCGCAGCAGCTTTTGCCGCGCGTCGGCGGAAGCGGGCGCGTCGCGGCGTTCGAGGTGCTGCTCGTGAACGACGCGGTGGCCAGCATCATCCGCGAGAACAAGGGCCACCAGATCGCTTCGGTCCTCCAGACGGGCGTCAAGCAGGGGATGCTCTCGATGGACGCGTCGCTTGCGCAGCTCTGCCGGGAACGGCAGGTGAGCCTGGAGGACGCGCTCGACCGCTGCACCGACCGGGAGGTCTTCCGGCGGCTTGTCGGGCTTTCAGAAGGTTAAAACCCACAAGGTTTTATAGATTGTATTATATTGAAGGAGGAACCAGAGATGTTTCAAAAGTATCTCACCAAAACCCGCAAAAAAGGCTTTACCCTCATTGAGATGATCGTCGTCATCGCGATCATCGCCGTGCTGATCGCGCTGGTCGCGCCCCTGATGACCCGTTACATCAACACCGCCAAGCAGACCAAGGCGGACGCCGCCGCGAAGTCCCTCTACACCGCCGCGCAGGCTTACGTCGCGGAGAAGGTGCTCGATGGCGTGGACGCGGACACCATTGACAGCTTTACCTCGTCCGATATCAGTGCCATTAAGGGCTTCCTCGACAATGCGCCGAGTGCTGATCCTACTATAGATGTCACTGACGGTGAGGTGGGTGATGTGACGATCGTGGTCGACGGTGTTACAGGCAACTACCCGCTGTCCTCTTCCACAACCTGACATTAACAGGATTTGACAGAAGAACCAATCCCCGGGTCTCCCGGGGATTGGTTCCCCGTCTTTTGCGGAGAAGAGGCCTTCCCGCCGGAAGGCCCCTTTCCGGAGCAGACGGTTTCGGAGAAGGGATGGATGACGATGACTGCGCTGCAAAAATGCCGGCGGAAGGCCGGCTTCACGCTGATTGAAATGATCGTGGTGATCGCGATCATCGCGGTGCTGATTGCGCTGGTCGCGCCGCTGATGACGCGGTATATCGCCTCGGCGAAGGAAACCCGGTACAGGGCCGCCGCCAAACAGCTTTATACCGCCGCGCAGGCGTATATCGCCGAGGAGATGCTGAACGGCTGTGCCAACTGTGTCGATGAGGACCCCCCTTCGGAATACAACCTGCTTTCCAAAAATGGAAACGGAGTCCTGAACAACGCGACGGCATACGGGACCATCCGCCTTGACGAGTATCTCGACGGGAAGGTACCGGGCACTCAGTGGTCGGTGATCGTCGAGGAGTTTGGGGTACAGGGCGCGGTGGTTATGGAAGGGGAAACGCAATACGCTTATCCGCCGGATTTTGACCCGTACGGCTAGTCCCGGACGCTTCCGGCGCCGGGCGGCCGGACCCGTAAGGAGGGGAGCAATATGCTGAAGAAGGATCGCCGCAGGGGTTTTACCTTGCTTGAGATGATCGTGGTGATCGCGATCATCGCGGTGCTGATCGCGCTGGTCGCGCCGCTGATGACGCGGTATATCACAACCGCCAAAGAGATGAAATACCAGGCGGCGGCCAAGCAGCTCTGCACGGCTGGGCAGGCCTATGTCGCGGAGGAGATGCTGAACGGCTATGCGAACTGCGTGGGCGCGCTTGACGGCGAACGGTATCAGTTTAACCAATTGACCAAATATGGAAATGGGATCTTTTATTCCTACGACGTGCCCAACGGCGGCGGCGTCCGGCTGGAAAGCTACATCGACGGGGAAGTCCCCGGCGACCAATGGATGGTTGTGATATATCACTTTGAAGTCAAGGGGGCAACCATCTTTGCGGGAGAGAACGCCTACGTCTACCCCGAGGGCTTCGATTATTTGGACTGGATTATTTAGCTGGGAAACGCGGCACGGGAGAATTTGTCAAAAAGCTCGCCGGGGAGGCGGGGCCGCTCGACGGCTACCTGACGGGCGGGCTCCCCGCGACCTATACGGTTACCGTTGAAAACTGGGCGGCCGTCCGCGCGGAATGCGTCATGCCGGACGGCGCCGCGGGAAGATACGGGAGCTGAGCGCGCCGCCCGGGAGCTTGCAAAGGGAGGGATGAACCGATGCGCGGAAAACAAAATCACAGGCGCGGGTTCACCCTCGTGGAGATGGTCGTGGTCATTGCCGTGATCGGCATCCTGCTGGCCGTCGTGACGCCCTCCTTTCTGGCGTGGTACCGCAGCGCCGAGTCGGTGCGGCTCAACCAGAGCGCCCGGACGATCTTCCTGTCCGCGCAGGAGGCGTTTACAAACGCGCGCGGCACCAGCCTTTTTGACGAGCTGAACGCCGAGGGCCGGGAGGTGGACCTCGAAGCGGACGTGAAGCCCTCCCCGGGCGCGGAGGAGCTCGATAAAAACAGGGGCAACATCCGCGCGCTGCGCATCAGCAGGACGGGCGGCGGGGACCCTGTCCTCGACAAGGTGCTGCGTCCCTATCTGGCGGACGCCGGGGTGCTTGAAAATTCCATTCTCATCGAATACAACCGGACCACCGGCGTCGTCCGGGCGGTCTTTTACAGCGAGCGGGCGGGCGCGCTCGGCTATGAGGGCGCGGAGTCGGACGGGACGAATGTCGTCAGCCGCGGCCGCGACGACCTGAAGCGCAAGCGGCAGGGCTATTACGGCGTGGACTACACGGGCGAGCTGGGCGGCGCGATGACGCTCGAGGCGCCGGTCGTGCGCATCGAGAACGGGGAGCGTCTCACCGTCGAATGGAACGACGTGACCCCGGTGCCCTACGACGAGTCGGTCACCTACGACCTGCGGATCTATCAGGACGGCGCGCAGGTGCTGGAGCTTCCCGGGCTGCCCAATTTCTTTAAGCTCCAGGTCGCGGACGTATCCGTGGCGGAGGATACCCCCACCGGCGGCAGCGTCCTCTATAAGGATTCGTCCAGCGGCCGGATGATTCTGGTGCTCGACTGCCTGCACCACAGCGTGAGCCGGTATCCGGGCATCCGGCCGGGCCTGATCACCGCCGAGGTGGCCGCCAGGGCCCCGGGCGCGGAGGAGGCCGTCGGGAGGTCCAACGAGGAGCACGCCTATTTTGCCGGGGAGAGCGCGCCGGGCGGCGTGACGATTTACGAGCTCAGGAACGCCCGGCACCTCAACAACATGCGCTACGCAGCGAGCGGGAGCACCTTTTTGCAGACCGCGGCGGTCATCGACTGGCGGGTCGCCGAAAACGACTACCGCTCGCCGAACGATCTGAACTTCGTCCCCACGCGGTTCCCCGACGGGGAGGCGTTCACGGGGGCGTATAAGGTTTCGCCTCCGGACGGGGAGACCCACGGGGTGATCACCGGCCTGACGATCGACCCCGCGTGGGAGGACGCGGGCAAAAAGAACCCGGCGCCGAGCCCCCGGACGAGTTTCGTGGGGCTGTTCGCCGAGCTTTCGGGAGCCGGCCTGGAACGCCTCGTCCTGGAGGACGCGCGCGTCGCGGGCGCGGACCATGTGGGCGCGTTCGCGGGCCGGGCGAACGGCGCGCGGCTTGAGGACTGCCACCTGCGCAGCCGCGGGGAACCGCTTTACGACGCGGGCGGCTCGGGCGGTTCGGGCGGCGGGGACGTCCCGTCCAACCGTCCGGCGCCGGGCGACAGGTGGGTGAACGGCTACGCCTACCAGAGGGGCGACGTCGTCAAGCACGGAAGCACCTATTACCGCTGCATTCAGGACATTCCTGAGGATCTGCGCGGCGTCCCGCCGCAGAACCAGAAGGCGGAGGATTACTGGGAGGAGTGCGGCGCGCCGGCGGACCCGGATTTTCCCGACGTGACCGCGTGGGACGCGGACGTTCTCTACGGACGCGGCGACGTGGTGGCGCATAAGGGCATTTGGTACGCCTATGCGGACCTCCCCGGCTACGACGTGTTCCACTTTGAGCCGGGCACACCGTCCGGCGCGTCGGTGTGGAAGCCGTTTCCCCCGCCCGACGCGGACGGGGAATGGCCCGAATGGGAGCAGCGCTACGGGCACAACGCCTACGCGCTGGGCGCGCAGGTCACCTGGGAGGGCGGACGGTGGGTTTCGCTTTACACAGGCAACAGCTATAAGCCCGACAACACCCTGCAAAATCCCTGGTGGGCGCGGGTGGGGGACGCGTCGCGGACGCCGCCCGTCCCGCCTGTGGGGCAGACGGGGATTCCCTCCCCGCTCCCCGGCATTTCGGGCGGAACCGCGGATTTTTCTGCGCTTTCGCAAGTCACGGGAACGGGAAGCTATGTCGGCGGCCTTGTCGGGGAGAGCATCGGCGGCAGCTACCGGACGGTGTCCGCGGGCGCCGTGGTCTACGCGGGTACGGGCCTCTCCGCGGAGGTGAACCCCCATTTCGGCAGCGGCGGAGCGGGGGAGGGCCGTCTGGTCCTCGACTACACGCTCACGGGCGGCGGCAGCTATGCCGGCGGTCTGTTCGGCGCGGCGCGGGGCGGCACGCTCGAAACGGCGGTCAGCCGGACGCTGGCCGCCGGGGGAAGCTACGCGGGCGGCG
>NZ_CABUCJ010000025.1 GCF_902490045.1 uncultured Anaerotruncus sp. | reverse complement strand
CCTTCGCCTTCGGGCTGGCGGCCTGCGGCGACCTGCCGGGACTGCTCCGCCGCACCGTCTTCGCCAAAAGCCCCTCCGCGTCCGCTGCGGTCGCGGGCTGCCTGGCCGGGGCCTTCGGCGGGCTGGCCCTCTTCCCCGAGGGGTGCCTCGCGGATCTGAACGCCCTGAGCGGCTGCCCGCTCGAACGCCTCGCGGAGGAAGCGTCCGCGGATTGATCGTCGATTTCCCGTCCCCTTCGGGCGGGAGAGATAGAAACCATCTGATTATGGGAGGAAACATGATGAAAAAGATTTGGAAATCCACATTCGCCCTGTTGATGGCCCTTACGCTGCTTGTGAGCCTGGCGGCGTGCGGCGGAAGCCCGGCGGCCGCCCCGTCGGGGAACGCGGAAGATTCGCAGGCGGCCGCTCCGGCGGACGACGGCAAAAAGCCGCTGACCTGCCTGATCACCGAGGTGCCCAAGGGCGCGCCCTTCACCGACCTGACCTGGCTCGGCTTTGAGAAGCTCGAGGCCGAGGAGGGCATGGACATCAAGATGGTCGAGGCGATGGACAAGGCGGAGTACCCCGAGCAGATCCGCGCGATGGCGCAGCTCGGCGCGAACCCGATCTACGCGATGTTCGACACCGTCAACGAGGTCGTGCTCGACGTGGCGGACGAGTTCCCCGACACCAAGTTCTACCTGATCGACTGCGAGATGGAAAACAGCGAGCCCAACTGCGCCAACCTTCTCGTGGACCCGTATGAGGCCTCCTTCATCGCGGGCTTCGTCGCGGCGAAGACCACCGAGTCGGGCAAGCTCGGCTGGATCGGCCACACCGACCACCCGACCATCACCCGCTTCCGCGACGGCTACACCGCGGGCGCCAAATACGCCAACCCCGACATCGTCGTGGAATCCGCCTTCACCGGCGACCCGAGCGACCCCGTCAAGGGCCAGGAGACCGCCAAGATCATCATTGACCGCGGCGTGGACGTGATCTTCCAGTCGGCCAACCAGTCGGGCATGGGCGTTATCAAGGCGTGCGGCGAGGCCGGCATCAAGTGCATCGGCGTCGACGAGTGGCAGGGCGACGTGGATCCCTGCGTCTTCTGGAGCGCGCTCAAGGACATCGACGGCGCGGTCTACCAGACCGGCAAGGAGTTCCTCGAGGGCAAGTTCACCGCGGGCCGCGTGGAAATGGGCATCAAGACCGGCTCCCGCGTCTACGACCAGCGCGACTTCGACAAGCTCCCCGCGGAGCTCCAGACCGAGGTTTCCCAGCTCGTCGACGACATCAAGACCGGCAAGGTGGACATCTTCGCCAAATAGTCTAATGAAGCGATCGCCGGGAGGGGAAACCCTCCCGGCTGCTGACCGGAGGTGGAACAGTGAAAACGGAGCAGCCAGTCGTATTGGAGCTGCGGGGCATCTGCAAGAATTTTGGCGCCCTCGCCGCGAATAAGAACATCGACCTCAAGGTGCGGCGCGGGACGGTCCATGCGATCATCGGGGAGAACGGCGCCGGCAAAAGCACCCTGATGAACATCATCTCCGACATCTACCAGGCGGACGCCGGCGACATCCTCCTGAACGGCGAGAAGGTCGTTTTCAAGGGGCCGATGGACGCCTGCGCCCACGGCATCGGCATGGTCTACCAGGAGTTCATGCTCTTCCCCGACCTGACGGTGCTCGACAACATCATGATGGGCTTCGAGAAGCGCCGGGGCGGCGTCTTCATCGACCGCAAAAAGACCCGCGCGGCCATCGAGGAGATCTGCCGCACCTACCATTTCAACATCCCGCTCGACGAGAAGGTCAAGGGCCTGGCGGTCGCGGTGCTCCAGCAGGTGGAGATCGTCAAGGTGCTCTACAAGGGCGCGGACATCATCATCCTCGACGAGCCGACCTCCGTTTTGACCCCGCAGGGGATCGAGGGGCTCTTCGACGCGATCCGCTTTCTGGTGGGGACGGGCAAGACGGTCCTCTTCATCACCCATAAGCTAAAGGAGGTCATGGAGATCTCCGACTACATCACCGTCCTCAAAAACGGGGAGGTCACCGGCAGCGTCCGCCCCGAGGAGGTGGACGAGGCCGCGCTTGCCAGCCTGATGGTCGGCCGGGAGGTCATCCTCACCGCCCAGAAGGTGGAAAAGCAGGTGGCGGCCCCCGTGCTCGAGGTGAAGGGCCTGCACGTCAGGGACAACGACGGCAACGAGCGCGTCAAGGGGGTCGACCTCGCGGTGCGCGCCGGGGAGATCGTCGGCGTGGCGGGCGTGGCCGGCTCGGGACAGAAGGAGCTGGTCGAGGCGCTCTTCGGCCTGCGCGCTGCGCAGCAGGGGCAGGTGCTCTTCGAGGGCGCGGACATCACCGCGAAAAGCTGCCGCGAACGCCGCTGCCTCGGCGTCGGCTACGTGCCCCAGGACCGCATGGGCGAGGGCGCGAACGTGGAGGGCAGCATCTGGCAGAACGCCATCATGGGCTACCACATCGCCCACGGCTTCAAGCGCCGGCTCCTGCTCGACCGAAAGGAGATCGACGCCTTTTCCGGACAGGTCGTGCGGCAGTTCGCCGTCAAGACCCCGACGCTGGAGACGAAGGTGCGCACCCTCTCGGGCGGCAATATCCAGAAGCTGATCGTCGGCCGGGAATTTTTACAGGAAAACAAGCTGCTGATCGTCGAGGATCCCACCCGCGGGATCGACATCGGCGCGATCGAGTTCATCTGGAAAAAGATCATCCAGCTGGCGTCCGAAGGGGTCGGCATCCTGCTCGTGAGCCACGAGCTCAACGAGGTCATGGAGCTTTCCGACCGGATCGTCGTCATGTACGACGGCCGGCTCTTCGACGGCGGGAACGCGGGCGAACTGACCGAGCAGGAGATCGGCCTGCTCATGGCGGGAGGAGGGACTGCGGATGAAAGCGGCCGCAAGCGCGGCGCTTAGGGCGTTCGCGGACAAGAAATCAGAGATTGTCAAATACCTGCTCGCCTTCGCGGCGGTCATGCTGATCGGCGCGGGGCTCATCTCCTTCCAGGGGGAGGACCCGGTCCGGGCGCTGTCGGCCATCTGGTCGGGGGCGCTGGGCGGGCGCATCGAAATCGGGAACACCATCCGCTGGATCATCCCCTGCGTCATGACGGGGATGGCCGCGGTCGTCGCCTTCAAGTCGGGCGTCAACAACCTCGGCATTGAGGGGCAGATCTATTTCGGCGGCTTCGCCGCCGCCATGGCGGGCTTTCTGGTCCAGCTCCCGCCGGTTGTGCACGTGCTCTTCTGCCTGCTGGTGGGCGGGCTGTGCGGACTGCTCTACGCGCTCATCCCGGCGGTGCTCAAGCTCTTCTTCCGCATCGACGAGATGATCACCACCCTCATGCTCAACTACATCGCCATCCTGCTGACCGAGTATTTCACCGTGCTGGTGATCGGCGCCTCGTCGAGCACCGCCTCCAACGCCCTGCAGACCCCGCCCGTCTACGAGACGGCCAAGCTGCCGGTGCTCATCAAGGGCACCTACGCCAACGCGGGCATCTTCGTGGCGGTCGCGGTGGTGATCGTGGTGGCGTTTATCTACCGCTACACGATCAAGGGCTACGAGCTGCGGCAGGTGGGCGAGAACCTGCGCTTTTCCAAGGTGGGCGGCGTCAACGTCGTGCGCACCTTCCTGTCGATCTTCCTCATCTCCGGATTCATCGCGGGGCTGTGCGGCGGCGTGGAGGTGCTCGGCTCGCACGGGCGGTTCGTCTCCCGCTTCAGCAACAACCTCGGCTGGGACGGCATCATGATCTCGATGATCGCGAAGAACAGCCCCTTCGGCGTGCTCTTCGTCTCGATCCTCTGGGGCGTCCTGAAGGCGGGCGCGCTGCACATGGAGCGCGTCACCAACACCAACCGCCTGACGGTCGTGCTGATCCAGGCGCTCTTCGTCCTCTTTGTCACGATCGACTACAAGAAGATTTACGCCTTTTTCCGCGCCCGCTTCGGGCGCCGCGCCGTACAGAAGGGAGGTGCCGCCTGATGCTGGAGGTCATGTTCAGTACCGTGACGCTGGCCGCCATGTTCCGGCTGGCCACCCCCCTCATCCTCGCCGCGGTGGGCGGCTCCTTCGGGGACCGCGCCGGCGTCTTCAACATCGCGCTCGAAAGCTTCATGCTCAGCGCCGCCTTCTTCGCGACGCTCGGCAGCTACCTCACCCGCAGCCCCTACGTGGGCGCGCTCGCCGGGATCCTGACGGGGCTCGTCTTCTCGGCGGTGTTCGGGTTCTTCGTCTTCCACCTCGGCTCCAACGGCCTCGTCGTGAGCATCGCGCTCAACAGCGGCGCGTGGGGCTTTACGACGCTGCTGCTGACGACCGTGTTCGGCACGCGCGGGGCGTTCATCGACAACAACATCCAGAGCTTCCCCGCGCTGGACATCCCCTTCCTGCGGCTGCCCTACCTCGACGCGGTCCTCAACCACCAGAACGTGCTCGTCTATTTCGCGCTCATCTTTGTGGCGGCGGCGGCCGTCGTCATGTACAAGACCCCCTTCGGCCTGCGGGTGCGCGGGGTCGGCATCAACGAGAAGGCCTCCCAGACCGCGGGCGTGAACGTGCTCGGCTACCGCTGGATCGCGACCCTCATCACGGGGGTGTTCGTGGGGCTGGCGGGGGCGTTCCTGCCGCTGTGCGGCGTGTCGATGTTCGCGGAGAACATGTCGGCCGGGCGGGGCTTCCTCGCGGTGGCGGCGATCATGGTGGGCAAGGGCAACCCCGTGAAGGTCGCGCTCTCCTGCCTGCTCTTCGCCTACGCGGACGCGCTGACCATCGGGTTCCAGAACATGGGCGTGCCCTCGCAGATCGTCATGACGCTGCCCTATGCGGCGACGATCCTCGTGCTCTTTGTGGCGAACATCAAGAAAGCAAAACATGCGGATATCGACGCGTAAGCGCGCCGGTACCGGACGGAGGTAAGAATGGATAACAGAGCGGAGCGCCTGCGGGAATGGCTGTCCCCGGAGGGCGCGGAACATTTTGACGACATCGTGCTGACGCGCAAGCTGGGCGCGAGCCCGAACATCTACGGGATCGGCCGGATGTACCGGGACCTGGCGGAAAATGCCCCGGCACGCGGGCTCGGTTCGGCGGAGCTGGTCGCGCGGGTGAAGGAGCTCTCGGCATTCTTCGGCGAGCTGCGCGGGGAGTCGAGCCACGCGATTTTGACCGCCATGCGGATCATGACCAGGGGGCTGGACGCCTGCGCCTCCGAGCCGCTGGAGCGGACGCGGGAATTCCTTCTGAAGGCGCATGAAACCTATGAGGCGATGTCGGCCGGCTGGATCGTCAAGATCAAGGAATACGGCTGGAACGTGCTGGAGGACCTCTCCTCGATGCTCGTCTTCGACTATTCGAGCACGGTCAACGCGATGATGGAGACGGCCGCCGAGCACGGCAAAAAGATGACCGTCTACGTCCCCGAGAGCCGCGCGCTCGACGGGGGCCGCCCCTTCGTGGTGAACGCGCTGAAGCTGGGGCACAGCCCCGTCTTCTTCCCCGACGCGGCGATGGCCGCCTTCACCCGCAGGGCGGACGTGGCGTTCATCGGGGCGGAGACCTTCTTCCCCGACGGCAGCGCCGCCAACACGGTGGGCTCCGACCTCGTCGCCATCCTCTGCGCGCGCTTCGGCAAGCCCCTCTATGTGCCGACCGCGATGATCAAGGTCAATATGCGGGGGATCGAGGGGCGGCGCAAGAAGGAGCTCGGCCGCGACCTCGAAAAGAACCTCGCGTCCGCCTGGCCGGAGGAGATGCGGGAGAAAACCGACTTCTGCTGCCCCGACCTCGCGATCGTCGGGCCGGCGGAGATCACCGGCTACATCACCGAGCTGGGGGTCATCCCGCCGGCTGCGATGTTCGGCATGAGCCGGGAGTACATCGCGAAGATCGAAGGGGAGGGCTGACGATGTTCCGCGGAAAAGAAAAGATCGCCATCGGCATGGCCCAGCCGCTCGCCCTGCCGGGCAGCTACCGCTACGGCGGGGAGAGCATCGGCACGATCACCGACAGGCTGCTTGAGGAGGTCGCCGTCTTCGACCGTTACGGCTATGACGGCGTGATCCTCCAGAACTTCAACGACATCCCCCTGCTGGAGGAGTCCCCGATCGAGGCGGTCGCCTACATGACCCACCTCGCGGGCGCGATCCGGCGGGAATTCCCGGGCCAGATCCTCGGCGTGCTGATGATCTGGGACGGCTGCGCCTCCCTCGCGGTGGCGGAGGCGGCGGGCGCGGACTTCGTCCGCGTCGAGCACGCCTACGTCGGCGCGGAGGTGACCTCCGCGGGCATCCTGCAGGGGCAGTGCGTGAAGATCACCCAGCTCAAGCGCAAGCTCGGCTCCAAAATGCCCATTTATGCGGACGTCTACGAGCCGCACGCGGTGCAGATCTGCCCCAAGGCGGTGGAGGACGCGGCGTTCGACGCGGTCTGCCAGTGCTTCGCGGACGGGCTTTTCCTCTGCGGCAGAAACGCGCGGGAGAGCCTCGAGCTGGTCGGGCGGACGCGCCCGAAGGTGGGGGATGCCCCCATCATCCTCGGCGGCGGGTCGACGGGCGACAACGTCTATGAGCTGCTCCAGCAGTTCGACGGGGTGTGCGTGGGCGCGTGGATCAAGGACGGAGATTTGCTCAACCCCGTGAACCCCGACCGCGCGCGCCGCTATATGGAGCAGGTCGAGCGGGCGCGGGCATAGACGGAAAGGAGGCGGCGGCATGTTCGACATCATCGGCGTCGGCGACGCGGACATCGACATCATGCTCAAGGTGGACCACATCCCCGGGCACGACGAGAAGGTGCTCGGCCAGATGCTGGGGAAATTCCCCGGCGGCATGGTCGCGAACTACCTCTCGGCGGCGGCCGCGTTCGGCGCGAAGTGCGGCGCGGTCGTCTCGGTGGGGGAGGACGACTTCGGCAGGCTGACCCTCGGGGACCTCGAGCGGCGGGGAGTGGATATTTCCCACAGCATCGTGCGGCCGGGGGAGGACACCTATTTCACAGTGACCAACCTCGACGCGAGCGGGGAAAAATCCATGTCCATCTGCCAGACGGGGGCGATCTCCCCCTACCCCGAGGAGGTGGATTTCGACTATCTGGCCGAAGCCAAATACGTGCATATGATCGGCACCTACCCGCACCTCGTGCTGCCGGTGGGCCGCGAGGCCAAAAAGCGCGGGGTGCGCGTCTCCCTCGACTTCGAGCCGGAGTCAGAGCGGATGACCCCCGGGCAGAAGGCGGAGACGCTTTCCCTCGCCTACATCGTCTTCCCCAACGAGGAGGGCCTGGCCTGCTACGTCGGGCACCGGGACCTTGAACGCGGGGCGAGGGAGATGCTCGCGCAGGGCCCCGAGATCGTCGTTGTGACGCGGGGCGCGGCGGGCTGCGAGGTCTTTACGAAGGAGGCGCATTTCGCGGTGCCGGCCTTCCGGGTGCCGGTGAAGGACACCACCGGGGCGGGGGACACCTTCAACGCGGTGTTCGTCTCCTGCCTCGCCAGGGAATACCCCCTCGAGCGGTGTGCGTGGCTCGCCACGGCCGCCGCCGCGATCCAGATCCAGCAGGTGGGCTCCAGGACGGGGCTCGCGGACGAGGCGGCGGCGGAACGGTTCCTGCGCGCGCAGGGTATCCGCTTTTCAGATCAGGACTAGATGGAAGGAGTGCGACAGATGACAGTGGAAGAGAGAATTTTGGGTTCGCTGCTCGGCGGCGCGATCGGAGACGCGATGGGCGCCGCGACCGAGACCCGCACCCCCGAACTGATCAGGGAGAAATTCGGCGGCTATGTGCGGGAGTTCCGCCAGGCGCCGGAGGATACCTTTGCGCGTGGGGCCGTGGCGGGTTATGTCACCGACGACTTTTCCCTCGCCTACTACACGGCGCGGGAGATCGTCAAAAACGGCGGGAAGATCGACCGGGGGGTCGCCGAGCGTTCGGTGCTGACCTGGTCGGAGCACCCCGAGTATTTTGACAACTACGCCGGGCCGACCACCCGCGCGGGCATCGCCCGCCTCAAGGGGGAGGCGCCCGCCGAGAGCTACAGCTTCCTCGCCTGCGACAACGCCAAGGCGACCAACGGCGCGGGCATGAAGATCGGCCCGGTCGGGATGCTCCATCCGGGGGACCTCGACCGCGCGGTGGCGGACGCGGTGACGATCATCCGCGTCACCCACGACAACGACCTGGCCATCTCGGGCGGCTGCGCGATCGCGGCGGCGGTGAGCTGCGCGATGGTCGAGGGGAAAAACGCCGTCGACGTTGTGAACGCGGGCCTCTACGGCGCGCGGGAGGGGATGCGGCTGGCGCGCGGCTTCGCCAAGAAGCTGGCGGGCCCGTCGGTCGAAAAGCGCATCGCCCTCGCGGCGGAGATCGGGCTGCGCTACTGCGGCGACTACGAGCGCGCGATGATCGAATTGGGCGATATCGTCGGCGCGGGCCTGCACGTCTCCGAGGCGGTGCCCTGCGTCTTCGGGCTCGTCATGTCCACCAACGGCCACCCGCTCGAGACGATTTTCTCGGCGGTCAACATCGGCAACGACACCGACACGGTGGCGGCGATGGCGGGCTATATCGTCGGGGCCCTGAACGGCGCCCCGGCCTACGACTCCTATTATTATGACACAATCGAGGCGGCCAATCATTTCGACCTGCGGTCGCTCGCCCACGAGATGGCGGCCTGCGCCGCCCGGAATTAAGGAGGCCGACGGATGGAAAAGATGGATGCGCAGGCGGCGCGCCCGCTGATCTGGGAGGAGCTGCGCAAGGTGGCCCGCCCCGATTCCCGCTTCAGCTGGAAGTTCAGCGAGTTCATCGCGGACTACGAGGGAAGCGATCTCTGCGCGGAGAACCTCTGCGCGACGGAGATTTATAAAAACAGCAAGGTCGTCTTCATCACCCCCGACAACAACCTCGAGGCGCTTCGGGAGCGGGCGATCCGCGACAAAAAGACGATCCTCATGACCAACTACGGCATCGAGCGGGGGGTCTTCCTCATCGCGCCTGGCAGCGTGCCCGAGGGCAAGGAGGAGCTCGCCTCCACCCTCGACGGCGTGCAGCGGTACTGGAAGTTCATCACCCTGAAGGAGATCGCCGAGAAGATCGGGCACATCGACATGCTCGTGACGGGCGCGTCGGCCATCACGCCGAGCGGCATCCGCTTCGGCAAGGGGCACGGCTACTTCGACCTCGAATGGGCGATGTTTTACACCAAGGGGGTCGTGGACACCGACACCCCCGTCTTCGCGGTCGGGCACGACTGCCAGGTCGTCGACGTGGACGTCGAGGTGCGGATTTACGACACGGCGATCGACTACATCGTCACCCCCACCCGCGTCATCAAGACCCGCAACGAGTTCCCCAAGCCCACCAAGGGGATTCTCTGGAGCCTGCTTGCGCCCGGTATGCGGGAGAAGATCCCGCCCATCCAGGAGCTCTGGTGCGAAATCCACTGCAAATAGCCCCGCCGTCTCCTCGGGCGGGGCGCCAGCATCGGAAGGGGCGGCCGCTAAAAAGCGGCCGCCCCTTCCATCTGCCCGGGGGATTTTGCGCCGGTTTTGGAAAGCGGGTTGTCACCGGGGGAATTTTCGTTTATACTGGAAGTGATTCCGCGGCGGTCCGCCGCGGGCAAACCGTGGGTGCGCCCACGATAAACAAAGGAAAAGGGGAAACGCAATGGCTTGGGTCGATTACGCGCTCTATCTTGTTTTTGGAGGGGTGGCGTTCATTCTGCTGGCGTTCGCGGCGAATCTCATCATCACGGCGAAGACGGGGAAATCCTCCCTGCTGCTCAGCCGGATCTACTACGTCGCGGCGATCGTGACGGTGCTCATCAACCTGGTGCGCTCGGTCGCGGTCTACAACTGGGGCATCTGGCTTGCGAACCTGCTGGTGCTCGCCTGCGTGGGGGTCGCCTTCCGGCGCAGCGAGCGGGACGCCAAAAGCATGGAGGAGCAGGGGCGCGGCCCCAGGTGACGCCCCGAAGGCGCAAAAAATCCGCGCCGTAAAACGGCGCGGATCGTCTCTTCTCAGGACGGCTATTCCCGCGGGGCCTCTCCGGCGGGGGCCTGCGCGCCGGACGGCTTGTCCGCGGCGCCCGCCTTCTCGCCCTGGAGGTCCTTCAGCAGCTCGGCGAGCTCCTCGGCGGAGAGCTGTCCCCGGAGGCTGTCGATCGTCTTCTGCAGGTCCTTCTGCGCGCCCTTCGCGCCCGCCTTCGCCCACTCGGCGCTCTGGCGCTGGGCGGCGGTCATGAGGCGGTCGGCGTATTCGCGCCCGTCGGGCGCGGGCGCGACCGGCATGGCGGCGATGACGCCCGCCAGCACGAGGAAGAGCTTGAGCGCCACGAGCGCGGGGCCGAGGCTCTCATAGGCGGAGTCGGAGGCCGACAGGTTGAAGGCGGCGAACTGCCGGATGTTGACGAGGTTGAAGACGGCATAGACCGCGAAGCCCGCGAGGGCGGCGGCGCACCGCTTTTTCCCGCCCAGCCCGCGCGGGCGCGCGGTGAGCAGGGCGAGCGCCAGGATGACGGCCAGGAAGGCCAGCTCGGCATAGAGGGCGGGCGGCTGCCCGGCGAGGGAGCCGCCGAAGAGCAGTTTGCGCCAGAACCAGGCCTGTCCGAGGACGGCCGCGAGAAAGAGCGCGGTGGAGACGACGGGCCGGGAACGGGTGCCGCTGACGTTTTTCATGGAAGGACCACTCCTTATCCGGCCGGGGGCCCCGGCCGCGTTGCTTCCAAAAGCATACCACACCCGCCGGGGTTGCGCAAGCCCCGGAAAGGTCCGCGAGGGCCCAACGACGAATTGATTTGAGGGGATACAGCATGGAAATTTTCATCCGGATCGGCTATGCCGTCATGATTGTGGCGATCGTGCTCTGCTTCTATTTCAGCAAAAAGCAGCAGCACGGCCTGCGCGAAGCGGTGGACAGGTTCGCGTTCGCCTATGTAAAGATCTCCAACCACGTCTCCGCCCGCCCGCCCGCAGGGGAGCTCGCGGTCGAGCGCGGGGAGGGGGACACGGTGCGCGCGCTCCCGCTCGGGGAGCAGCCGGAGGCGATCCGTGAGGTCATCGGGCGCGCGGGCGGCGGCAAGGTGGTCAAGCTCTACGACGAGATGATGAACGCGATGCTCGAGATCGAAAACCGCTGCGGAAAGCACCGCCGGATGAACAGCCAATTCCGCGAGCCGATCGCCGCCCTCTTTCTGAAGGCGCGCACCTTCCTGACGGCGAGCGAGCATCTGGAAAACATCCGCACCCTGGCGGACAAGCAGGCGTTCGACAGCTTTCTCCGGGACCAGGGGGACGACCGCATGGTCCTGCTGCGCCGGATCACCGGCGGGGCGGGGGAGCAGTTCTCCAGCCTCAGCAAGCACTATGACCTCGCGGCGCGCGAGGCGGCCGAGCGGGAGAAAAAGCGTCCCGCCCGCGGCAGATAGCAAAGAGGGGAGGGGACCGGCTTGTCACGGAGGGAAAGAACCTACCTGATCCCGTCGCGCCGCCCCGAGGGGGACGACCCGCGCGACATCCTGATGGAGCGCGACCGCCTCGAGGCGATCATCGAATCCTCCTTCGACGGCATCTACATCACCGACGGAAACGCGGTGACGCTCATGATCAACAAGAGCTACGAGGCGATCAGCGGCCTGCACCGCGGGGAGGTGCTCGGCAAGGATATGCGCACCCTCGAGACGACGGGGGTCATCTCCCGCTCGGGCACCCTGCTCGCGATCGAGGCGGGCACCTCGGTGACGCTCGAGCAGACCTTTAAGACGGGCCGGCGCGCGATCATCACCTCGACGCCGACCTTCGATCAGGACAACAACATCGTGATGGTCGTCACCAACGTGCGCGACGTGACCGAGATGTACGACCTCAAGGGCCAGCTCGAGGAGAGCTGGGCGCAGTCCAAGCAGTACCGCGACGAGCTGGAGGCGATGCGCCGCCGGCTGGGGAGCCGCCCGGACCTGATCGCCGTCGACGAGGCGACGATCGCGACGATCCGCACGGCGGACAAGCTCGCGCCGCTCGACGCGACGGTACTCATCGTGGGGGAGCGCGGGGTCGGCAAAAGCACGCTCGCCAAGTACATCCACTCCAAATCCGCCCGCAAAAAGGGGAAGTTCGTCACCGTGAGCTGCGGGGCGATCCCGCCCGAGACGATGAACGAGGAGCTCTTCGGCGTGGCGCGGGACGGGGAGGTGCGTCCCGGCCTCTTTGAGACGGGCAGCGGCGGCACGATCTTTCTCAACGAGGTGGGCGAGCTGCCCCCCGACATCCAGATGAAGGTCTGCAGCCTCATCCACGAAAAGACGATCACCCGGGTGGGCTCGCCCGACCCGGTCCGGGTCGACGCGCGCGTGCTCGCGTCGACCTCCCGCGACCTTGAGCAGCTTGCCTCCGAAAAGAAGCTGCGGGAGGAGTTCTTCTACTGCCTCAACGCCCTGCCGGTCGAGGTGCCGCCGCTGCGAAAGCGGCGGGAGGACATCATCCCCTTCGTGCAGTTCTTCGCGTCCGAGCTCAACAAGAAGTACAATATGAAGAAGAAGTTCTCCCAGACCGCGCTTTTGGGGCTCAAAAGCTACGACTGGCCGGGCAACGTGCGCGAGCTGCACAACGTCGTTGAGCGGACGATCGTGCTCAGCGGACGCAACCCGATCGAGCTGGAGGACCTGCCGATCTCGGACGAGATCCGGCTGGAGGAGGAGGATCTGGCCGAGCTGACCGAGCCGGTCGACCTGCGCGCGATCCTGCGGCAGGTGGAGCGCAGCTACCTCGACCGGGCCTACGCGCGGTTCGGGAACGTCCGGGACGCGGCCAAAAGCCTGGGGCTCGACCCCTCCACCTTCGTGCGCCGGCGGAAGCGGGACGGGCAGTGATTTGTTGCAGTTTTGAGTGATGTTGCAGTTTTGCATCAAAATTTCCGGGAAATAAGGCTTGTTTTCCGCGGGGAAATCCCCCATTCCGTTGCTGTTTTGCAACAGAATGGGGGATTTTCATATATAACGACTGATTTTCGCCGCGAATCTTTGTAAAAAACGCACAACAAAATTGCATAAAACGACGTGTTAAAAATAAAACAACATTCACAATCTTTTCATAAAACGGACTTTTTTCATTTACTTTTGCTTCTGGAACCGATATAATAGGCATGAAAAGACAGGCGCACAGCGGCAAGATTGTGCGAGGCTGTTTTGTGTCCATTGTGGGGCGCCTCGGGGCCGAACATGCGCGCGCCGGCCCGGCGGCGTCCCGAAAGAGACAAAAGGAGGAGATTGTCAGTGACCGAGACAACTGAAAAGACCAACGTTGTCCCAGAGGGCTTCATGACCGAAAAGTTCCCGCTTAAGAAACGCGGCTATGGTGAGGAACAGCCCGGTATCAAATTTGGCCCGTTCAAAATCCGTATTCCCCTGATCCACCATGAGTGGCAGTGGACCGAGTGTGCCGCCGCCATGTTCCTCGGCGTCGCCTGCCTGGGCGCGGGCGTCACCACCACGATGACCACCTTCGGCCTCAATGAGCCGGCGAACATCGCCGCCCTGGGCCTCACCGAAAACGGCGCGTTCCTGATGGCGCTGACCTTCGGCGTGCTCAACGCGGTCTGCTACTATCTGCCCTCCCTGCTGGGCGACCCCGTGGTCCCCGGCTGGATCACCCCGGCGCTTCCGCTGACGCTGAAGTTCCTCGAGCAGTGGAGCCTTCCCGACTACGCCACCGGCAACGTCGACCGAATCAAGGCAATGATTGCACTGCAGATGCTCGTCGCCCTCTGCTTCCTGATCATGGGCGCGACCGGCATCGGCCGCAAGCTGGTCGAATGTGTCCCGATGTCCATCAAGGCCGGCATCGTGCTCGGCGCCGGCATCACGGCGGGCATCAACGTCTTCCAGGCCAGGATGCCCGCGGCCCCTTGGACGGTCGCCATCGCCTGCCTGCTGTCCTACCTGTTCCTGTTCAACCCCTCCTTCGAGCGCAAGGCAAGGACCTCGAACTTCTGGAGGCTGGTTCGCAACCAGGGCGTCGTCCCGGCGCAGCTCTTCGCGATCATCCTCGCGCCCATCCTGCTGCGTGAAATCCCGATGCCCCAGATCCAGTGGGGACTTACCCCGCTCAGCTTCGGCTTCGTGATGGAGCACTTCACCATCTTCGGAATCGGCTTCCCCGAGATGAGCTTCTTCCTCGCGGCGATCCCCTCGGCGCTGACCACCTACATCATCGCGTTCTCCGACTTCGTCCTCGCGAAAGAGGTCGTCGCGGAGGCCACGGCGGCCCGCCCGGACGAAATCGTCATCTTCGACGCCGGCCGCTCCAACCTCGTCAGCTTCCTGCGTAACGCGATCATGTCCGTCTTCGCCCCCTGGGTCCCGATGTGCGGCCCGCTGTGGGCTTCCGGCCTGCTGACGATCACCGAGCGCTACAAACGCGGCTACAAGACCATGCGTACATACTGGGGCGGCGTCTGCACCTTCCGCGCGTCCACTGTGATCGCGGTTATGATCCTGCCGCTCGTCACCCTCATCAAGCCGGCGTTCGCCATCTTCTTCGGCATCACGATGGCGGTCCAGTGCTTCGCCTGCGGCAACATCGGCATGCGCATGGCCACCACCGCCAACGAGCGCGGCATCGCCTGCGTCATCGCTGCGGCGCTGACCTTCTTCACCCCCGCGCAGGCGCTGCTCGTCGGCATCATCGTCTGGGCTGTCGTCGAAGGCAGCGAGACGGTTATCCGCTTCAAAAACAGAAAGGCTACGGCGGCGTAACATCCCTTGACGGGGTGCCGCATCTTTCGTCGGCCACACGGGAAAACAGGGCTGAACTGAAAAGATCGGCTCTGTTTTCCCTCGTTATCCGTAAAATGGAAAAGGAGCGCACAAGATGAAATTGATTATCGTGAAACCGGAACTGCACAAATTCGAAAGCTGCGCGGAGTTCGCGGAGGCGTTCAAGCTGGGCGAAAACGACCTTGTGCTGACGAACGAGTACATTTTCAACCCCTATTTCGGGAAGCTGAACCTGCCGGTACATACGATCTTCCAGGAGAAATACGGCGCGGGCGAGCCGACCGACGTCATGGTCGACGCGATCGCGGCGGACGCGGTCAAGACGGGCTGCAAGCGGATCATCGCGATCGGCGGCGGCACGGTCATCGACATCGCGAAGGTGCTGGCGGTTTCGGACGGCGGCCCCGTCGACGCGCTGTACGACAACGTCGCGAACCTCGAAAAGCGCCATGAGCTGGTCATCGTGCCGACGACCTGCGGCACGGGCAGCGAGGTCACCAACATTTCGATCGTCAACCGCACCCGCATCGGCACCAAGATGGGCCTTGCGAGCGAGAAGATGTTCGCGGACGCGGCGGTGCTCGTGCCCGAGCTTCTGAGCAGCCTGCCGTTCGGCGTGTTCGCCACCAGCTCGATCGACGCGCTCGTGCACGCGGTCGAGTCGAGCCTGTCGCCCAAGGCGACCGCCTACACCAAGCTGTACGGCTACAAGGCGATCGAGATGATCATCCGCGGCTACCAGAAGCTGGTGAAGGAGGGCCGGGAGGTCCTCGGCGGCCTGATGGAGGATTTCCTGATCGCTTCCAACTACGCGGGCCTCGCGTTCGGGACCGCCGGCTGCGCCGCGGTGCACGCGATGAGCTACCCGCTCGGCGGCACCTACCACGTGCCCCACGGGGAGAGCAACTACGCGATGTTCACCGGCGTGCTGAAAAACTACATGGAGATCAGGCAGGACGGCGAGATCGCGGTGATGAACGAATACCTGGCCGGCCTGCTCGGTTGCGGCGTGAGCGAGGTCTACGACAAGCTCGAGGAGCTTCTGAACCAGGTGCTGCCCAAGAAGGCGCTGCATGAATACGGCGTGACGGTGCAGGATCTCGACACCTTCACCGAGGCGGTCATGACCACGCAGGGCCGCCTGATGGGCAACAATTTCGTGCCGCTCGACGCGGAACGGGTCCGCAAAATTTACGGGGAGCTCTATTGAGCTCCGATCAAAGGGAGGAACAAGGGCAATGGCACTTATGACGGGCGAAGAATATATCGAGAGTATCCGCAAACTCAATATGGAAATTTACATGTTCGGCAAACGGGTGGAGAATCCGGTGGACGACCCCATCCTGCGCCCCTCCCTCAACTCGGTGCGCATGACCTACGATCTCGCGCAGCTGCCCGAGTATGAGGACATCATGACGGCGGTATCCCCCGAGACGGGCAAGCGCATCAACCGCTTCACCCACATCCACCGCAGCACCGAGGACCTCATCAAGAAGGTCAAGATGCAGCGCCTGCTCGGCCAGCAGACCGCGGCCTGCTTCCAGCGCTGCGTGGGGATGGACGCGTTCAACGCCGAGTACTCCACCACCTACGAGATGGACCAGAAATACGGCACCCACTACTTTGAGAACTTCAAGAACTTCATGTTCTACTGCCAGGAGAACGACCTGACGGTGGACGGCGCGATGACAGACCCGAAGGGCGACCGCGGGCTCGCGCCGCACGCGCAGGCCGACCCCGACATGTACCTGCACATCGTCGAGCGCCGTCCGGACGGCATCGTCGTGCGCGGCGCCAAGGCGCACCAGACGGGCATCATCAACTCCCACGAGGTCATCGTCATGCCGACCTGCTCGATGGGCCCGGACGACAGCGACTACGCGGTTTCCTTCGCGGTGCCGGTGGACACCAAGGGCATCTTCATGGTCATCGGCCGCCAGAGCTGCGACACCCGCAAGCGGGAGGGCAGCGAGATGGATGTCGGCAACGCCGAGTTCGGCGGCGTCGAGGCTCTTGTCGTGTTCGACAACGTCTTCGTCCCCAACGACCGCATCTTCATGTGCGGCGAGGCGGAGTACGCGGGCATGCTCGTCGAGCGGTTCGCGGGCTACCACCGCCAGAGCTACGGCGGCTGCAAGGTCGGCGTGGGCGACGTGCTCATCGGCGCGGCGGCGGTCGCGGCCGACTACAACGGCGCGGCGCGCGCCAGCCACATCAAGGATAAGCTCATCGAGATGACCCATCTCAACGAGACCCTCTACTGCTGCGGCATCGCCTGCTCGGCCGAGGGCCACCCGACCGAGAGCGGCAACTACATCATCGACCTGCTGCTCGCCAACGTCTGCAAGCAGAACGTCACCCGCTTCCCGTATGAGATCGTGCGGCTGGCGGAGGACATCGCGGGCGGGCTCATGGTCACCGCGCCCAGCGAGGCCGACTTCCGCGACGACAAGCTCGGACCCTATGTCGACAAATATCTGCGCGGCGTGGCGGACGTCTCCACCGAGAACCGTCTACGCATCCTGCGGCTCATCGAGAACCTCTCGCTCGGCACGGCGGCGGTCGGCTACCGCACCGAGTCGATGCACGGCGCGGGCTCGCCGCAGGCGCAGCGCATCATGATTTCGCGCCAGGGCAACCTCGCGATGAAGAAGAAGCTGGCGAAGAAGATCGCCCATATCACCGAATAATCAATCGGTCATGCTGGGGGAACGGCGTATGGAGCTTGTAAACAGGATCGAACGGGTCCTCGACGAACGGGTGCGCCCGCAGCTGGCGCTGCACCAGGGGGATATCGAGCTGGTGGACTGCGACGGGGAGGGCGTGCTGCGCGTGCGCCTCATCGGGCAGTGCGCCGGCTGCCCCTCGGCGTCGCTGACGGCGCAGATGCTCGTGGCGGAGGAGGTGCGCGCCCAGGTCCCGGAGGTCAGCCAGGTGCTGCTTCTGGGCGGCGTGAGCGACGGGCTTCTGGCCGAGGCGCGGGAACTGATGGCGCGCAGGCACGGATGACCGTCGCGGTGAAATACTGCGGGGGCTGCAACCCGCGCTATGAACGAACCGAACTGGCAGAGCGGCTGCGCGCCGATTTCCCCGGCGCGCGGATCGTCCGCCCGGAGGAGCCGGCGGACGTCGCCGTGATCATCTGCGGATGCCCGGCTGCGTGCGCGTCACGCGCCGGGTTTCCCGCGCGGCTGGGCGCCGTCGTGCTGACGTGCCCGGACGACTATGACAGGCTCCTGCGCCCGCTGCTCGCGGCGCAGAGTGATAAGGAGTGACAGCGCACCATGGATTGGAAGGAACTTTACAGGCAGAAGCTCACCACTGCGGATGAGGCGGTGAAGCGGATCAAATCGGGCGACCGCGTCGTCGTGACCCACGCGACGGGCGAATCGACCCTCCTCTCCGACGCGATGGTGAGAAATGCGGCCGCCTACCGCGATGTGGAGGTCGTCCACATGGTGGCCATGGGCAAGGCGGAGTACTGCCAGCCCGAATACGCGGAGAATTTCCGGCACAACAGCCTCTTCCTCGGCGGCACCACCCGCAAGGCGATCGCGGAGGGCCGCGGGGACTTCACCCCGGTCTTCTTCTCCGAGATCCCCGACCTCTTCCGCACCCGCCTGCATCCGAACGTCGTACTGCTCCAGCTCTCCCCACCGGATGAGCACGGCTATTGCAGCTACGGCGTCTCGGTCGACTACACGAAGCCCGCGGCCGAGTGCGCCGACCTCGTGATCGCGCAGATCAACCGGAACATGCCCCGCACGCTGGGCGACAGCTTCATCCACGTGAAGGACATCGACTGCATCGTCGAGGCGGACACCCCCGTCATCGAGCTGGCCCCGCCGAAGATCACCGAGGTGGAGCGCGCGATCGGCGAGAACGTGGCCTCCCTCGTGCGGGACGGCGACTGCCTCCAGCTCGGCATCGGCGCGATCCCCGACGCGGTCCTCCTCTTCCTCAAGGAGAAAAACGACCTCGGCATCCACTCGGAGATGTTCTCCGACGGCGTGGTCGAGCTCGTCGAGGCGGGCGTCATCACCAACAGACGCAAGAACATCCACCGCGGCCGCAGCGTCGCCACCTTCCTGATGGGCACCCGCCGCCTCTACGACTACGTGGACAACAACCCCGAGGTCGAGATGCTCCCGGTCGACTACGTCAACGACCCGCGCGTCATCTGCCAGAACGACAACCTCGTCTCGATCAACTCCTGCGTGCAGGTGGACCTGATGGGCCAGGTGGTTTCCACCTCGGTGGGCCTCAAGCAGATTTCGGGCGTCGGCGGCCAGGTGGACTTCGTGCGCGGCGCGAACATGTCGAAGGGCGGCCGCACGATCATGGCGATGCCCGCGACCGCGAAGGGCGGCGTGTCCAAGGTGGTCTCCTTCATCGATCACGGCGCGGCGGTGACGACCTCGCGGTACGACGTGGACTATGTGGTCACCGAATACGGCGTCGCGCAGCTCAAGCGCAAGACCCTCCGGGAACGCGCGCGCGAGCTGATCGGCGTCGCGCACCCCGACGCGCGCCCGGCGCTCGTCGAGGAATACGAGAGCCGGTTCCACTGCAAATTCTGAGAAAAAAGCCCGTATGGCCTGCATACGGGCTTTTTTAAAAGGGGAGGCAATTCCATGACCAATCTGGAGAAATACGACCGGGCCTTCGTGCAGGCGCTCGGCGTCAAAAAAGAGGAGCTGGGTGAATCGCTCGTCTACCGCCGCAACGAGAACTGGGATTCGGTCGGGCACATGGACCTGGTCGTCCGGCTTGAGGAGGCGTTCGACATCTCGATCTCGTCCCCCGACGTGATGGCGCTCAACACCTACGAGCGGGGCAAGGAGATCCTGGGGAAATACGGCGTCACATTCTGACTGAGGAGGGCGCGCCATGATCTTTGGGATTGACGAAAGGCCGCCCGCCCGCCCCGCCGCCTGGGGGGAGGGGGGAGAGGTCTACTCCTACGGGCGCCTGTGCGCCGACGCGGGCCGCGTCGCCGCACGCCGGGGCGGCCGCTCGTCTTTTCGCTCTGTGAAAACAGCTACGGGGCGCTCTGCGGCTACGCGGGGATGCTCTCGGGCGGCGCGGTGCCGCTCCTGCTCGACGCGGGGATGCACCGGGAGCTGCTCGACGGCCTGCTGGAGACCTACCGGCCCGGCTTCCTCTGGCTGCCCGAGCGGATGGCGGGGAGCTTTTCCAGGATGGAACGCCTTCTCTCGCTCGAGGGGTACGCGCTGCTCGGGACGGGGGAGGCCCCGCCCGCCATGCATCCCGACCTCGCGCTGCTGCTGACGACCTCCGGGTCGACGGGCAGCCCCAAGCTCGTGCGCCAGAGCCGCCGCAACATCGAGTCGAACGCGCGCGCCATCGTCCGCTACCTCGAAATCGGGGAGGGGGAGCGCGCGATCACGACGCTGCCGATGAACTACACCTACGGGCTGTCGATCGTCCAGAGCCACCTGCTCGCGGGCGCGTCGCTCATCCTGACCGGGCGCAGCGTCGTGGAGCCGGAGTTCTGGCGGCTCTTCCGGGAGAGGGAGGCGACGAGTTTCGGCGGCGTGCCCTACACCTATGAAATTCTGAAGCGGGTCGGCTTCTTCGGCATGGAGCTGCCGAGCCTCCGCTATTTTACGCAGGCGGGCGGCAAGCTGCCGCCCGAGCTGCATGAAATTTGCGCGCGCTATGCCGACGCGCGTGGCAAGCGGTTTTACGTCATGTACGGGCAGACCGAGGCCACCGCGCGGATGGGCTACCTGCCCTGGGAGCGCGCGCTCGAAAAGCGCGGCTGCATGGGGATCGCGATCCCCGGCGGAAAGTTCACCCTGCTTGACGTGGACGGATCGGAAATCTCCGCGCCCGGGAGGGTGGGGGAGCTTTGCTATGAGGGGGACAATGTCACAATGGGCTACGCCGAGTGCGCCGCCGACCTCGCGAAGGGGGACGAGCGGCGCGGCGTGCTGCTGACCGGCGACATGGCCGCGCGCGACGAGGAGGGGTTCTACACGATCGTGGGGCGCAAAAAGCGGTTCATCAAGCTCTTCGGGAGCCGGGTGAGCCTCGACGGGTGCGAACGGCTCGTGAAGGAGCAGTTCCCCGGCGTGGACTGCGCCTGCTTTGGCAGGGACGACGCGCTCTGCGTCTGCCTGACCGACCCCGCGCTGACCGAGGCGGCGGCGGACCGGCTCGCGGAGCTTCTGGGGGTGCGGCGGCGGGCGGTCCGCGCGCGTTATGTGCGGGAGATCCCGCGCAGCGGCGCGGGCAAAATCCTCTACCGCGAGCTGGAGGAACAGCCGTGAGCGCGGCGGACCGGCTGTGGGAGGCCCCGCCCTTCGGGCTTGCGCCCGCTGAAAAGGAAGCGGCCTTTACAGCGACGCTCGCGGAGCTGACGCGCTCCCACCGGCGGCGGTGCGCGCCCTACCGGAACATCCTGGACGCGCTCGGCTTCGACCCGGAGGCCGCGCGCGCGCCGGAGGAATTCCCATTCCTGCCGGTGGGGCTCTTCAAGACCCTCGATCTCTGCAGCGTGCCGCCCGGGGAGGTGGCGCGGGTCGTGACCTCGTCGGGGACCTCGGGGCAGGTCCCCTCGAGGATCTGTCTTGACGGCCCGACGGCCGACGGCCAGCGCCGCGCGCTGGCGGCGATCGTCTCCGACTTCATCGGGCCCGACCGCCTGCCGATGCTCGTGATCGACTGTCCCTCGGTGCTGCGCGGCGGCCGGTTCACGGCGCGCGCGGCGGGGGTGGCGGGGTTTGCCAGCTTCGGGCGCGGGCGGACGTGGGCGCTCGGCGACGACATGCGCCCCGATTTTGACGCGGTGTCCGCGTTCCTCGAAAGATACGGCGAAAAACCGTTTCTGCTCTTCGGCTTTACCTTTCTCGCCTGGCAGTTCTTCGAGGCGCTCGCGGGGAGCGGCCGCGCCTGGGACTTCCAAAACGGCGTGCTTATCCACGGCGGCGGCTGGAAGACGCTCGCCGACCGCGCGGTCGGACCGGAGGAATTCCGCCGCCGGCTGGCGGAGGGGTTCGGCCTGCGCCGGGCGCACGACTACTACGGCATGGCGGAGCAGACGGGGTCGATCTTCATGGCGTGCGAGCGGGGGCACCTGCATGTGAGCGCCTTTTCCGACCTCTTCGTGCGCCGCGCGTCCGACTTCTCCCTCTGCGAAGCGGGGGAGGAGGGGATTTTGCAGGTGCAGTCGGTCCTGCCGGAATCCTATCCGGGGCACAGCCTGCTCACCGAGGACCGGGGGGTGCTGCTCGGGGAGGACGGCTGCCCCTGCGGGCGGCGGGGCAAATATTTTGCGGTGCTCGGGCGGCTCAGGGCCGCCGAGCTGAGGGGGTGCAGCGATACCTATGCGGCTGAACACGGCTGACGCGGCCTTCCCAGTAGGGGACGCGGCGGCGCTCGAGGCGATGCCCGGGGCGCTGCCGCTCGAACCCTTTTCGCCCCGCGTCCTCGACCTCTTTGACGCGCTTTCAAAGGCGCTGCTCTCCCGCCCGGAGGCGCGGCGGTTTCCCGATCTGGCCGCGCTTGCCTTCTGGGGCCGGCGCGCCGCCATGGAGGAGCGGCAAAAGCCCTACCTCGACGGGACGCTCCGCCTGGGGAGGGGGATGGCGTTCCACATCGCGCCGGGCAACGTGCCCCTCAACTTCGCCTATTCGCTGGCGGCCGGCCTGCTCGCGGGCAACGCGAACGCGGTGCGGCTGCCCTCCGAGCCCTTCCCGCAGGCGGCGCTTGTCTGCGCCGCGCTGGAGGAGCTTCTCACAGGCGCGTTTTCCGACCTGCGGCCCTATGCCGTCTGCCTGCGCTATCCGCGTGAAAGCGGCCTCACCGGGGCGCTCTCCGCGCTCTGCGACGCGCGGATCGTCTGGGGCGGGGACGAGACGGTCCGCCGGGTGCGCGCCTTCCCGATGAAGCCGCGCGCGGCGGAAATCTGCTTTGCCGACCGCTGGTCGGCGTGCGTCGTCGAGAGCGGCGCCTACCTCGCCCGCGCGGACCGGGACGCGCTCGCCCGGGCGTTCTACAACGACACCTATTTGAACGACCAGCGCTCCTGCGCCGCCCCGCGCGCGGTATTATGGCTCGGGGAGCGGGAGGGGGAGGCCCGGGCGGATTTCTGGCCGCGCGTCGAAGCGATCGCGGCCGCGGAATACGACTGGCCCGCCGCGCTCGCCGTCGCGAAGCGGGAGGCGTTCTGCCGCATCGCGGCGGACTGCCCCGGCGCGCGGCTGCTTACCGAGGGGAACCTGCTCGTGCGGGTGGGGCTGCCCGCGCTCACGCCCGCCGCGATGGAAGCGCATCCGGGCGGCGGCTTTTTCCTAGAGACGGCGGCGGCCTCCCTCGACGCGCTTTCGCCCATCTGCGGCGAGAAGTGCCAGACGATCACCCATTACGGTGTAAAGCCGGAGGCCTTTCGTGCCTTCCTGCGGACAAACCGCCCCAAGGGAGCGGACCGGATGGTCCCGATCGGGCGCGCGCTGGAGTTTTCCCTCACATGGGACGGGGTGGACCTCATCCGCAGGCTCTCCCGCGCCGCCGTGTGCGAAGCATCCTTAAAGGAGGAACCCACATGAAATTTTACGATAAAAAGGCCCGGGAGCTGGAACAGAACCCGTTCACCCTCCCGGACAATCCGGCGGTCATCGCCGCCGGGGAAAACGGCGACGCCGTTTCCGCGCCCCAGGGGGCGTTCGGCGTCTTCGCGGGCAGGCCGTGTGCCTTCCTCTTCCTGCCGCGGGATTCGCGGGTGTGCGGCCTGCTCGAGGCGGGCGGGAGCTGCTCGGTCAGCTTTTTCGACAAGCCCGCCTTTCGCGACAGCCTGGACGCCCTCGCCAAATACGGGACGCTCGACGCGGTCGGCCTGACCGCTGCGCGGGAGGACGGCGTCCCCTACTGCGAGGAGGCGGATACCGTCTTTCTCTGCCGCAGTGTGTGCATGCGCGGAGCGGAGGAGCCCGAAAAGGAGACCGTCCTCTTCTTCTGCGAGATCACCAGGACGCTGCGCAAGCGGCCGGGCTTCAAGGACCGGCTGGTCGGCTGCTGCTGACGCTTTTTATTTGATTGACCTCACAGCCATGTGTCTTCCTGCAGGAAAAGGCCGCCCGAATGGGCGGCCTTTTCCCTGTCCTGCGCCGAGCGGGCGGCTTACAGGTGCATTCGTTTTTTCCATTCGGCGCGCATACGCTCCCCCTCAAAGGAGAGGATCGCGGCGAGCGAAAGCAGGCTGCAGGCGACGCAGACCACCGAGGGGTAGACGACGGTCACCCACCGGAAGAGCAAAAACAGGATGGGGACGACGCCGAACAGCCCGTCGATGATCAGGTAGATGAAGAAGTCCTCGACGCGCAGATGGAGCACGCGGGCGATCACCGCCATCCCGGCCATGGCAAAGACGCAGAGGCTGGGGACGACATAGTTGAGCGACCAGCGGTGCCAGCCGGTAAAAACGTCCCAGAGTACGGCGAGCAGCGACAGCCAGAAGACGAGCCAGAGGATGTTCTTGGGGATGTTGTTGCGCTGGCGGATGACCGACCAGAGGCAGACCCACATGCAGGCGATGCCCGCCGCGACAAAGAGGGCCCACCACGAGCTGGAGGGCACGAGGGTGTTGACGGCGAAGCAGACGACCACGGCCGCGATCGACAGGAAAACCATGCCGCGGATGAGCAGGTGGTAGGGCGGACGCTCGTCGGGCAGCTCCGGGAAGACGCAGGGCTCCGGTTCCCCCGAGAGGGGGCCCTGGCAGAGCGGGCAGTCCTCCCGGCTGTCGCGGACCGAAACCCGGCATTTTTCACAGTAACGCATGGATGCTCACTCCTCGCTGACGGGATTTGTGCTGATTTCGACCGGAAGCCCCATGTTGGTGAGGATCCGGAAGAACCGCTTGGGCACGTCGGTGCTCACGAAGGGGGAGGTGAGGCTCAGCATGAGCCGGTCCCCGTAGGAGCACATGCACATCTGGAGCCGCTGCGCGCTGATGAACACGTCGAAGTTCCGGATGAAGGGCGCGCAGGCGGCGGGCATCGTGATCCGCCCGAGGTTGGAGAGGGAGGTCGTCTCCCCGCGCGCGGCGATCCAGCCGGACAGCCGCAGCACCGGATCTTTGACCGCCAGCGGCATCACGCGGACGACGGGGTTGTGTTCGAGCGCGGCCAGCCGGTTCATGCGGCGGGCGAGCCGGTCGGCGGTGAGCTCCCGCGCGAAGGAGGCCTTCACCGCGGCGAGCACCTCGTCGAAGGCCCAGCCGTTCTGGAAGTGGTACCCGGCGGTGAAGACCCCGAAGAAGTTGCGGACCGACTCCGATTCAAAGTAGTTGCGCAGGTTGACGGGCACCGCGGCCACGACCGGCCGGCGGCTGCGCTCCCGCGCGGGCATCTCGCCCGCAACGGCGGTGAGCAGCACCGCCGTCAGAAAGACGGTCATGCTCACCCCCAGCTCCTTCGACCTGGCGGCGACCTCCCCGGCGGGCAGCGTCCCCTCCACGACCCGGATACGGCCGCCAGGCAGCCGCGCGCCCTTCATGTGGTAGGCGCGGGGGGCCTTTTCCCCGCGCCCTTTCTTCTCGGGGACGTAGTGCTTGCGGAAGCTGTCGTCCTCCCGCTCCGAGCGGGAGGCGTCGAAATCGAGCGCGGGCGGGCTGTGGGTGAAGGCGTCCGGATGGCGCAGCAGCAGGTAGTCGTAGACAAGCGCGCGCAGAAACTGCAGCGCGCCCGAACCGTCGGTCAGCGCGTGGTAGACCTCGAGGTTGATGCGGCAGCGGTACCAGGTGACCGCGAAGAGCAAACCCCGCCGGCGCGGGTCATAGAGAGGGGAACAGGGCGGACCGGATTCCTCCGTCACCTCGGGCGCAAGGTCGCTCTGCTCGAGGAAATACCAGAAGAGCCCCCGCCGCAGCACCGAGCGAAACGGCGGGAACTTTTCAAGGGTGCGGTCGAGCGCACTCCGGAGAACCTCCGGGTCCACCGGCTCGCAGAGCTCGCAGGCAAAGCGGAAGACCTTGGGGTCCCGCTTGCTGCTCGTCGAGGGAAATATTTTGGCCGCGTTATCCAGGCGGCTCCATTTTAAGGATTGTCTTGACATGCCGAATGGCTCACCTCGTCTAAAAAGCGGTTGATGTAACCGTAGGCCTTCCGCACCTGCGCAAAGCGGGGCGGCAAGGAGAAAAAGCCGTGGAGCGCGTCGGGGATGCGGTGCATCTCAACCGGGACGCCCGCGCGCTTGAGGGCCTCGCCGTATGCCTCGCCCTCGTCCCGCAGCGGGTCATATTCGGCCGTGAGGATGAGGGTCCGCGGCTGGTTGGAGAAATCCTCCGCCGCCAGCGGCGCGAAATAGGGGTTCCGGCAGTCCTCCGGACCGCCGCGGTAGAGCTCCATATATTCACAGATGCGCCTGGAGGTCAGCAGGTAATCGGTGCCGTTTTCACGCACCGACGGGAAGGGGGAATCCTCTGAATGGTCGGCCGCCGTGGCCGGGTAGATGAGGATCTGGCTGCACGGCAGGAATTCCCCGCGGTCGCGCGCCATCAGTGAGACGGCCGCCGCGAGGTTCGCCCCGGCGCTGTCCCCGATCAGCGTGATCTGGTCGGCCCGCATCCCGAAGAGGCTCAGGTCGAGGAAAATCTCCCGCGCGACTGCGTAGCAGTCCTCGGGCGCGGCGGGAAAGCGGTATTCCGGTGCGAGGCGGTAGTCGACCGACACAACCGAACGGTCGGTCAGCTTCGCCATGCTGCGGCAGACCTTGTCGTAGCTGTCGATGTTGCCCGTCACCCAGCCGCCCCCATGGAAAAAAAGCAGGATGGCGTGTTCCCCCTCCGTCTCGGGGGAGAAGATGCGCACGGGGATGTCATGGTCGCCGCAGCGCACCACATGGTCCCACGGCTTATAGAAGAGGGCGGGCCTGCCCGCCGCCGCCCGCAGCGCACGCTCGATCGGATAGGTTTTGCGAATGTCGATGTCCGGATAGGAGAGGGCTTTGAGCGCGGCGCGCATGGCCTTGTTGATTGCGATGGGAATTCCTCCTTTTTGCCGCCCGGATGGGCGGCGGGGA
>NZ_CABUCJ010000024.1 GCF_902490045.1 uncultured Anaerotruncus sp. | reverse complement strand
TCGCGGGCGAACTACCTCTTCTTCAAGTGCAACGCCTGCCGCGACCTCGACGCGCTGCTCGAACAGCGCGGCATCCTCATACGTCCATGCGCCAACTTCCGGGGACTGGACGAGCGGTTTTACCGCGCGGCGGTCAAGACGCACGCGCAGAACGAGCGGCTGGTTGCCGCGCTCGGGGAGATTTTGAAGGGGGCGTAGGCTTGGCGAAGGCGATCATGGTGCAGGGGACCTCGTCGGGCGCGGGCAAAAGCCTGCTGGCGGCCGCGCTCTGCCGGATTTTCCGGCAGGATGGCCATTCCGTCGCGCCCTTCAAATCGCAGAACATGGCGCTGAACTCCTTCATCACCGACGAGGGGCTCGAAATGGGCCGCGCACAGGTGGTGCAGGCGCAGGCGGCGGGGATCGCGCCGTCGGTGCGGATGAACCCCATCCTGCTCAAACCCTCCTCCGACACCGGCTCGCAGGTGATCGTGAACGGCGAGGTGCTCGGCGACATGAGCGCCGCCGAATACTTTAAACGGAAGCGGGAGCTCGTTCCGAAGGTCATGGAGGCGTACGAATCGCTCGCGGAACGGTACGATGTGATTGTGCTTGAGGGTGCGGGCAGCCCGGCGGAAATCAACCTCAAGGCGGAGGATATTGTCAATATGGGCATGGCGCGGCTCGCCAGAGCGCCCGTTCTGCTCGCGGGGGACATCGACCGGGGCGGGGTGTTCGCCTCGCTGGCGGGCACCGTCATGCTGCTGGAACCGGACGAACGCGCGATGGTCAGAGGGCTGGTCATCAACAAATTCCGCGGGGACCGGGCGATTTTGCAGCCGGGGCTCGACCAGATCGCGGGGATTACCGGCGTTCCGGTCGTGGGCGTGGTGCCCTGGCTCGACGTCGACGTCGACGACGAGGACAGCCTCTCCGAGCGGCTTACGCACCGCGGCGGCCCGGCGCTCGTCGATATCGCGGTCGTGCGTCTGCCCCGCATCGCCAATTTCACCGATTTTACCCCGCTCGAGCGGATTCCCGGCGTTTCGGTGCGGTATGCCGCGTCGCCCGCCGCGCTGGGTAGTCCGGACCTTGTCATCCTGCCGGGCAGCAAGAACACGATGGAGGACCTCCTGTGGCTGCGGCAGAACGGGCTGGAGGCCGCCGTCAAAAAGCACGCGGCGGCCGGCGGCGCGGTGCTGGGCATCTGCGGCGGCTACCAGATGCTCGGCGAACGCCTCTCCGACCCCGACGGGGTCGAGCACGGCGGGACGCTCAGCGGCCTCGGGCTGCTGCCCGTCCGGACGGTATTTGCGCGGGAAAAGACCCGCACCCGTGTGACGGGCCGCTTTGAAAGGGTGGAGGGGATTTTTTCCGGGCTTTCGGGCGCGGCCTTCGAGGGCTACGAAATCCACATGGGCCGCACGGAGCGGGACTGCCCGCCGCTGATGGAGCTGCGCGCCGGGCAGGGAGAGACGAAGCCGGACGGCGCGGCGCGCGGGAATGTCTGCGGCAGCTATGTGCACGGGCTCTTCGACAGCGGGGAGACCGCCGCCGCGCTGGTACGCTGCCTCTGTAAAGCGAAGGGGCTTGACGAATCTGAAATCGCGGCCATGGATGCGAAAACCTACCGGGAAGCGCAATACGACCGGCTCGCGGAGGCGGTGCGGGAGAGTCTCGACATGGACGCGGTCTATCAAATTCTGGAGGAAGGCATATGAACGAGGGGCTTATCCACATCTACTGCGGCGACGGCAAGGGCAAGACGACCGCCGCGATCGGGCTGGCGGTGCGTGCCGCCGGGCGGGGCATGCCGGTGCTGATCGCGCAGTTTCTCAAAGGGAGGGACAGCGGAGAGCTGCACGCGCTCGCGAAAATCCCGGAGATCACCCTCCTGCGCGGAAGGGGCGGCGGTAAGTTCACCTTCCAGATGGACGAGCGGGAGCTCCAGCAGACCTATGACGAGAACAGCAAGCTCCTGCTCTCCGCCGTGGAGGCGGCGCGGGCGGGGACCTGCAAGCTGCTGATCCTCGACGAGATCATGGGGGCGCTCTCCACCGAAACGGTGGACGCCGACCTGCTGCGCAGCCTCGTGGAGCGAAAGCCCGAGGAGCTCGAGCTGGTTCTCACCGGGCGCAATCCGCCCGACTGGCTGGTCGAGGCGGCGGATTACGTCTCGGAGATCAGGAAGCAAAAACACCCCTTTGACCGGGGAATCCCCGCGCGCGAGGGAATCGAACTGTGAGGGACGCCATGAAGAGAGAGCTGGAGCATCTGCTGCCCGCGGACATTGAGCGGCGCAGCTTTGAAATCATCGCGGCTGAGCTGGCGGAGCGGGGAATCGCGCTTCCGGAGGAGACGGCCTCCGTCGTCAAGCGGGTCATCCACACGACCGCCGACTTCGACTACGCGGAAAACCTTGCGTTTTCGCCCGGCGTCGTGGAGACGGCGCGCGCCGCGCTGCGCGCGGGCGCGGCTGTCGTGACCGACACGCAGATGGCGCGGGCGGGGATCAACAAGACCTCCCTCGCGCGGTTCGGCGGGGAGGCCCGCTGCTTTATGTCCGATCCGGACGTGGCGGCAATGGCGAAGGAAAACGGCACGACCCGCGCCGTCGCGTCGATGGACAAGGCTTCCGCGCTGTCCGGGCCGCTCCTCTTCGCGGTCGGAAACGCCCCCACGGCGCTTATCCGCCTGTGCGAGCTCGTATCAGAGGGGAGGCTTTGCCCGGCGGCGGTGATCGGCGTGCCGGTGGGATTTGTCAATGTCGTCGAGGCCAAGGAGCTGCTCCTCGAAAGCGGCGTGCCCTGCATCGTGGCGCGCGGGCGAAAGGGTGGCAGCAACGTCGCCGCCGCGATCGTGAACGCCCTGCTCTACGGGATGGAAGGCGGACGCTAGGAGAACCAAAAAGGGGCGCGGAACCTGCCGGTTCCGCGCCCCTTTCGCGCTGGAGATTATTTGAGGATTGCTTTGAACCGCTCCATCGCCTCGGCGGTCTGCTCCCGGCTGGAAAAGCCGGTTAGGCGGAAATACCCCTCGCCGTTGACGCCGAAGCCCGCGCCCGGCGTGCCAACGACGGCGGCGTTTTCGAGCAGGTAGTCGAAGAACTCCCACGACTTCATGCCGTTAGGGCACTCCATCCAGATGTAAGGGGAGTGCACGCCGCCGAAATAGCGGATGCCCAGCCCGGAGAGGGTGTCGGCGATGAGGCGGGCGTTTCCCTTGTAGTACCCGACCATCTCCCGTGACTGGCGCACGCCCTCCTCGGAAAAGACGGCGGCCGCGCCGCGCTGGATGATGTAGGAGACACCGTTGAACTTGGTGGTCTGGCGGCGGAGCCACATGCTGTTGAGGGAGAGCGTTTCACCGTCGGAAGCGCGCATCGTCAGCTCCTTGGGCACCACGGTGTAGGCGCAGCGGGTGCCTGTGAAGCCGGCCGTCTTGGAGAGGGAGCAGAACTCGATCGCGCATCTCTTCGCCCCCTCGACGGCGAAGATGCTGTGGGGGAGGCTGTCGTCGCCGATAAACGCCTCGTAGGCCGCGTCGAAGAGGATGACCGCTTTGTGTTCGAGCGCGTAGGCAACCCACGCCTTCAGCTGATCGAGGCTGTAGACCGCGCCGGTCGGGTTGTTGGGGGAGCAGAGGTAGATGAGGTCGGCGTGGACGTCGGGGTTTGGCATCGGCAGAAAGCCGTTTCCGGCGTTGGCGTTCATATAGAGCACCGTGCGGCCGTCCATGACGTTGGTGTCGACATAGACGGGGTAGACGGGGTCGGGGATGAGCACGACGTTGCCGACGTCGAACAGGTCGGTGACGTTGCCCACATCGCTCTTCGCGCCGTCGCTGACGAAAATTTCGTCCGGATCAAGGGAGACGCCGTGCCCGGCGTAATAGCCCTGGATGGCATTCCGCAGGAAGTCGTAGCCCTGCTCGGGGCCGTACCCGTGGAAGGAGGAAGCGTTCGCCATATCGTCGACCGCGCCGTGCAGGGCGGAGATGACCTCGGGCATGAGCGGCAGCGTGACGTCGCCGATTCCCATGCGGATGATCTTTTTTTCGGGATGCGCCGCCGTAAAGGCGTTCACCCGCTTCGCAATATCGGAAAACAGGTAACTCTCCTTGAGGTTCTGGTAGTTTTCATTGAGCTTTGGCATCGTTCATCACTCCTGTTGAGATATCAAAAATGCCCGCCGCGCGTTTGCGTACCGGGCATTTTTCAGTCGTTTTATAGGTCGATTTCCATCACGCCGTCAAAGACGTGGGCGGCTGGGCCCTCCATCAGGACGGTGAAGTCCTCCCGGCAGGTGATTTTGAGTTCGCCGCCGCGCAGGCGCACGGTGACCTCGTCGCCGGCGTCGCAGTGCTCGTTGACAACCGCCGCGACGACCGCCGCGCAGGCGCCGGTGCCGCAGGCGAAGGTTTCGCCGCTGCCGCGCTCCCACACCCGCATTTTGAGGGTCTGGCGGTCGACGAGCTCGATAAATTCGGTGTTGATGCGGTCGGGAAACTTCTCGTGGTTTTCAAAGAGGGGGCCGATGTCCTCGAGCGGCAGGTTCTCCACGTCGTCGCAGAAGATGACGGCATGGGGATTCCCCATCGAAACGCAGGTGACGAGAAAGACCTCTCCGTGCACAAGCATCGGCTGGCTGATGAAGTCGTCGTAGTCGGTGTCGACGGGGATGTCTCTGGCGCGCAGGGAGGCTTTGCCCATATCAACCCGCACGGTCGAGACCTGCCCATCCGCCAGCGTGAGTTCAAGCGTCTTGACGCCGCTTCGGGTGTCGATCTGCAGGGTGGTGCGGTCGGTGAACCCGCGGTCATAGACATATTTCCCGACGCAGCGGATGGCGTTGCCGCACATCTTTCCCTCCGAGCCGTCGGCGTTATACATGCGCATCTCGAAATCCGCCCGGTCGGAGGGGCAGATGAGGATGAGGCCGTCGGAGCCGACGCCGAAGTGGCGGTCGCTCACGATACGCGCGACCTCCTCCGGGTGTTTGAGCTTGTGTTCAAGGCAATTGACGTAGATATAGTCGTTTCCGAGCCCGTGCATCTTGGAAAAATGTAGCTTCAATTCCTTCGTTCCTCCATGGCTTCGGCGGACGGATGTCGGCCGGATCTTCCAAAGACTTCTTCTGACTCTTTATTTTAACGCAAACCTTCACTCTTGTAAAGTGGAAAAAGCGGCGGCTTGTGCGCGGGGGCGGTTTATGCTACAATATCCGCATGACAGACAACTCCACCGCTCCACGGGAGATGCGGAGGCGGAAGGAAAAAGGAGACTTTTCAGATGAGGAAGCTGAGGACGTCCCAGATGGCGGCGCGTTTTTCTTCGCCGCTGGAGGCCGTTTGGGAGGCCGTGACCGATAACACCGATTTTTCCTGGCGCAGCGATCTCGACCATATCGATGCCAGGCCGGACGGCGTCACCTTCGTGGAGTATCCCAAAAAGGGAAGCGAGACGGTCTTTACCATTACCGAAAAGCAGCCGGGACGGCTCTACGCCTTCCACATGGAACACGCGATGTTCACCGGCGAATGGACGGGCGAGTTCTCCAAAACGGAGGAGGGCGGCACCGAGGCGGTCTTTACCGAGCGGCTCACCATCCGCAATCCGGCGGTCTGGCTGCTTTCCTACCTGCTGATGGACCTGCGCAGGATGCAGGAAACCTATATCCGCGACCTGCGGCGGAAACTGGGGGAGCGCGATGAAAAAGATTGACATCTTCGATTCGACCCTGCGGGACGGCGCGCAGGGGGAGGGGGTCTCCTTCTCGGTCGAGGATAAGCTCGCCATCGCGCGGGCGCTCGACCGGGCGGGCGTCGACTATATCGAGGCGGGCAACCCCCATAGCAACCCGAAGGACGAGGAGTTTTTCCGCCGCGCGGCCGGGGAACTCCGCCTTTCACACGCGCGGCTGGTGGCGTTCGGTTCGACCCGCCGGCGAGATTCGTCGGCCGGGGAGGACAAAAACGTCGCCGCCCTGCTTGAAACGGGGACGGCCTGCGTCGCGGTCTTCGGCAAGGCGAGCGAATGGCAGGTCCGCGAGGTGCTCGGCACCACACCGGAGGAGAACCTCCGGATGATTGCCGACACGGTGGCCTATCTGGCCGAAGCCGGCAGGCGGGTCTTTTTCGACGCGGAGCATTTTTTCGACGGCTATAAGCACAACCCGCTCTACGCCATGCAGGCGCTCAGGGCGGCCGCCGACGCGGGCGCCTGCAAGCTCATCCTCTGCGATACGAACGGGGGGTGCTTCCCCGACGAGATCAGGACGATCACCGCGGAAGCGGTCAAAGCCTTTCCCGGCAGGATCGGCATCCACTGCCACAACGACACCGGCTGCGCCGTCGCGGACACCCTTGCGGCGGTGAAGGCGGGCGCGGACCATGTGCAGGGGACCTACATCGGCTTTGGGGAGCGGTGCGGCAATACGAACCTCTCCACCGTGATCGCCGACCTGCAGGTCAAGCTCGACTTCCAGTGCGTCCCGGCCGACTGCATCGCCCGGATGACGGGCGCGGCGCGGGTCATCTCGGAGATTTCCAACGTGCGCCTCTCCCATTCGATGCCCTATGTCGGCAAGAGCGCCTTCGCCCACAAGGGCGGGATGCACGTCGACGGAGTAAAAAAGAACCCCGCCGCCTTTGAGCATGTCGACCCCGCCGCGGTGGGGAACCACCGGCAGATTCTGCTCTCCGAGGTGAGCGGGCGTAGCGCGCTGATTGCGAAGATCAGCGAGGTGGTCCCGGGACTCACGAAGGATTCCCCCGAGCTCGAAGCGCTGGTCGGGGAGCTCAAGGAGCTGGAGTTCCAGGGCTACCAGTTCGAGGCGGCGACCGCCAGCTTTGAGATGGTGGTGCTCAAGGAGCTTGGGCGGTTCCATCCCTTCTTCACCCTCGAGCTTTTCCGCATCATCGGCGAGCAGGACAGCGCCGACCGGCACATGGCCTCCGCGATGGTCAAGGTGCGGGTGGGGGACCGCTACGAGATCACCGCCGATGAAGGAGACGGCCCGGTCCACGCGCTCGACCGTGCGCTGCGCAAGGCGCTCGAGGTCTTTTACCCGAATCTTGGAGGGGTCCGCCTCATCGACTATAAGGTGCGCGTCATGGACACCGGGAAGGCGACCGCCGCGATGGTGCGCGTCCTGATCGAGTCGTCCGACGGGGAGAACGCCTGGACGACGGTCGGCGTGTCCACCGACATCATCAACGCCTCCATCCGGGCGCTCGTCGACTCGATGGAGTATAAGCTCTACCGCGATTCCGTCAAAAAGGAGGAAGGCTGAGATGGTGACGATGAAAAAGGCAGTCGCCGTCTGTGGCTGCGACTGCCGCGGCTGCGCCGCCTATCCCGCCGCGTGCGCCGGCTGCCGGGAAATCCGGGGATGCGTCTCGTGGGCATGCGGGTTGGGCGTTGAGGTCTGCCCGATCTACGACTGCTGCGCCGTCAGGCACGGCTTTTCCTCCTGCGGGGGAGTGTCCCGAGCTGCCCTGCGAGACCTTTACCGGCCTGCGCGACCCGGCACAGAGCAGAGAGGAATTCGAGCGGGAGCTGGAAGCGCGGATCGCACGGCTCCGGGAAATGAGAGGCGGAAGGATGTCGATCCGGAAATTGGGGAAAGCGGGCCTGCCGGAGGCGCTTCGGTTGGTAAAAAACGTCTTTATGGAGTTTGAAGCGCCGGAATATTCCGAGGAGGGGATCGGGAATTTCCTTGCGTTCATTCGGACAGACAACATGGAGGCCATGCTCGACGAGGGCCGGATATCCCTTTACGGCTGTTACGCCGGGGACCGCTTGGCAGGAATCATCTGCATGCAGGGCGGAAACCATGTCAGCCTGCTGTTTGTGGACCCGGATTTTCACCGCCGGGGGATCGCGACGGCGCTTTTTGAGGAAGCCAAACGGCACTGCCCGCCCGGGACGAAGGCGGTCACGGTGCATTCCTCCGCCTATGCGCTGCCGGTCTACAGCCGGTGGGGATTTTGTGCCGACGGCCCCGAGCAGGTGGAGGACGGCATCCGGTTTACACCGATGACCTGCCCGCTGCCGGTGGGAGAGCTTGAATAATTGCATCAAAAGGGGGCCCGAACGTCGTTCGGGCCCCCTTGCATTCCCATTTATTCCCGGCCAATGATTTTGTCGGCCACATAGAGCCCGTTGGCGGACGCCTGCGAGAGGGAGCGGGTAAAGCCTGCGCCGTCGCCGACGGCGAAAATGCCGGGGCAGCCGTCGATCTCAAAGTCGGTGCACTTGGGGCGCGCTGAATAGTATTTGCACTCGATGCCGTAGAGGAGGGTGTCGTAGTTGGCGGTGCCGGGGGAGATCTGGTCGAGCGCGTGGAGCGTCTCGACGATGTTGTCGAGCTGCCGCTTGGGCATGCAGAGGCTCAGATCGCCCGGCACGGCGGAGAGGGTGGGGCGCACGGTGCCCTGGCGCAGGCGCTTTTCGTCGGTGCGGCGGCCAAGCTCGAGGTCGCCGAGCCGCTGGACGAGCACGCTGCCGCCGCTGATAAGATTGGCCAGGCTCGCGACGTGGCGGGCGTATTCGATCGGCTCGCGGAAGGGCTGGGTGAAGTTGGTGGTCGAGAGCAGCGCAAAGTTGGAGTTCTGCGTCTTGCGCGCCTCATCACGGTAGGCGTGTCCGTTGACGGTCAAAACTCCGTTGGTGTTCTCGGTGACGACCTGCCCGCGGTCGTTGAAGCAGAACATGCGGATAATGTCGCCGTAGCCCTTCGAGCGGTAGCGGATTTTCGGCTCATAGATTTTCTTCGCGAAGTCCTCCCACACCATCGAGGGCAGCTCGACGCGCACGCCCACGTCCACCTGGTTGTTGTGCAGGGGGATGTCGTTTTCCTCGCACCAGGCGGAGAAAAAGCGGCTGCCCGCGCGGCCGACGGCGAAGATAATCCTGCCGGCCTCGACGGTCTGTTCGCCCTCCGCGGTTTTGACGGTGAGGACGTGGGACTCCCGGTTCACGCCGACCACGTCGGCGCTGGTGTGGATTTCCACCCGCTCGGCGAGCGCGTGGATGAGCTTTTTCATCGTCTCGAAATTGGAGTCGGTGCCCAGGTGCTTGAGTTGGGCCTGGCTCATATGCAGGTCGTATTCGAGGCAGCGCTTTTTGAGTTCGTTGCTCGGCTGGAACCGTTCGGTCGTCGCGCCGAATTTGACGAGGATCTGGTCCGCCTGCTCGATGTAATCGAGCACCGTCTCGTCGGGCAGGAACTCGGTGAGCCAGCCGCCGTATTCGGTGCTGATCACGTATTTGCCGTCCGAAAAGGCGCCCGCGCCCGCGAGCCCTTCCATGATGGCGCAGGATTTGCACTTGACACAGGTGCTCACCTTTTTTGTGATGATCGGACAGACGCGCTTTTCGATGGGGCTGCCCTTTTCAAACAGCGCGACCGAAAGGGAGGGCGCGCGCTCCGAAAGGCGCCACGCGGCCATCAGGCCGCCGATGCCGCCGCCGATAATGGCGATGTCATACTGCTTTTTCACGTGATCAGTCTCCTTTGTTTTGTTTGCGCGGGTGCACCCGGAAGGAGGGCGTCGTCATCAGGCGGGCGCGGCGCTTTTTGTGCAGCGCGGTGTTATAGACCTTGAGCACATATTCCGCGAGGTTGACCGCCCCGCTCTGCTGGACCGAACGCCGCGCGGAGGCGCGCAGGGCGGAGAGCTTGTCAGCCGGCATGGTTTTGAGCATGCGGATTTTGTCCGCCATGTCCTGCGCGTCGTGGAAGATGTATCCGTTGACGCCGTCGCGCACCTGCCCCTCGTTGAGTGGGTCGATGATCTGTAAGACGGGAAGCCCCATCGCCATTCCCTCGAGCATGGAGATGGAATCGGTGTCGGAGGTGGAGGCGGTGATGTAGAAGTCGCACGTCCCCACATAGGGCGGCATGTCCGTATGGAGCACCTTGCCCGCAAAGGTGACCATGTCGGTGATGCCCAGCCGGACGGCCTGTTCCTCCAGCTCCTCCCGGCAGGGGCCGTCCCCGATGACGAGCAGCCGGATGTTTTCCTCCGGACGAATGGTCTTTTTCCAGTAGTCGAGCAGCAAATCGACGCTCTTTTCCCGGCCGAGCCGCCCGACGAAGAGGCCGACCGTCTCGCCGTGCTGGTAGCCGAATTTTTCGCGGAAGGCGTTCTTTTTTTCCTCCGCGATTTTGCCGGGGTCGAACATGTCGAGGTCGACGGGGTTGGGGATGACGTTGACCGGCTTATAAACGCCCGCCTTGCGGAAGTATTCCTCGCATTTTTTGGAGGGCCCGGTGACCTCCTGCGCCAGCTTTGCGAACAGCTTGGTGTACTGGTGGGAAAATTTCGTCGCGGCCGGCACGAGCGGCTGGGGCGCGATGTAGTAGATGTATTCGTCGTACATCGTGTGCAGCGTGTAGACGAGCGCGACGCGCAGCACCTTGGCGATCATCATCCCCGAAAGCCCGATGCCGAACTCGTTGTGGACATGGATGACATCGGGATGGAACTGGTGGACATATTTGAGCCGCGTGGAGGAGAGGGGCATGGCCACCCCGTAACCGTAGAAGCGCTTGGAAGTGTGGGCGGGGCAGTGGAGGACGCCGTCGGAGACATAATGCCGCCGCGCGGAGGCGTCGGCGGTGACGATCAGGACCTCGTGCCCGAGCTGTTCCAGCCCGTCCTTGAGGGATTTGACATGGGTGACAACCCCGTTGACATGGGGGAGATAGGTCTCGGTAAAAAGTGCAACACGCATGGTACACGCTCCTATTCCTTTGGCGATGTGGTCTGCGGATGCGGATTCAGGCTGACGCCGGATGATCGCGGGCCCGCTGAGGATAGAACGATTTCCCGCGCGAAATGGCTTCATGATTGGTCATACCTTCTATATAGTATATCAATTTTGCACACAGAAAGCAAATCCGCTTTTGACATGAGGGGAATTGCTAAATTGGCTGAAAAGGTGTAAACTATCGGTGACAACCCGGAGGGACGCCAAAAGAAAAGGACGAGGTGACACGCAATGCCGATTGATATGAAGCGGAACCTGACGATGCTGACCGATTTCTACGAGATTACGATGTCCAACGGCTATCTGGAATATGGGCTCGAGGAGCGCACGGCGGTCTTCGACATGTTTTTTCGGAAGATCCCGGACGACGGTGGCTTTGCAATCTTCGCGGGGCTCGAGCAGCTGATCGAATACATCAAGGACCTGGAATTCACCGACGAGGATATCGAATACCTGCGCGGCAAGGGACAGTTCAGCGAGGCGTTCCTGAGCTACCTGAAAAACTTCCGGTTCACCTGCGACGTCTGGTCGATGAAGGAGGGCACGCCGGTGTTCCCCTATGAGCCGGTCGTGGTGGTGCGCGGCCCGATCATCCAGGCACAGATGATCGAGACGATGGTGCTGCTTACCATCAACCACCAGTCGCTCGTGGCGACCAAGGCCAACCGGATGTGCCGCGCCGCCGAGGGGCGGCCGATCTCCGAATTCGGCTCCCGCCGCGCCCAGAGCTACGACGCCGCGATTCTGGGGGCGCGCGCGACCTATATCGGCGGATGCTCGGCGACCGCCTGCGCGATCGCGGACCGGGACTACGGCATCCCCGCGGTGGGCACGATGGCCCACAGCTGGGTACAGGTGTTCGACAGCGAGTACGACGCGTTCAAAAACTACGCGCAGGTCTATCCCGACAACTGTATCTTCCTCGTGGACACCTACAACGTCGTCAAGTCGGGAATCCCCAACGCCATCCGCGTTGCGGACGAAATTCTAAAGCCGATGGGCAAGCGGCCCAAAGCGGTGCGCATCGACAGCGGCGACATCGCCTATCTCTCCAAGAAGGCGCGCCGCATGCTCGACGACGCGGGCTATCCCGACTGCAAGATCATGGCGACCAACTCGCTTGACGAATACATCATCCGTGACCTGCTGCTCCAGGGCGCGCAGGTCGACCTCTTCGGCGTCGGCGAAAACCTCATTACGAGCAAGTCCGACCCCGTGTTCGGCGGCGTCTACAAGCTCGCCGCGGTCGAGCGCGACGGGGTGCTCGTCCCCAAGATCAAGGTGAGCGAGAGCATCGAAAAGATCACGACCCCCTGCTTCAAGGACGTCTACCGGTTCTACAACCGCGAGACGGGGCAAGCGATCGCCGACTATGTGACGGTGCGCGGCGAGACGGTGGACGACTCCCAGCCGATCACCATCTTCGACCCGATGGCGACCTGGAAAAAGAAAACGATCCGGAACTTTACCGCCAAGAGCATCCTCACCCAGGTGTTCGACAAAGGAAAATGCGTCTACGAGCTGCCCAGGCTCGACGATATCCGAAGCTACTGCGCCGACCAGGTGGCTCACCTGTGGGATGAGGTCAAGCGGTTCGAGCATCCGCACCGCTACTATGTCGATCTGTCCGACCGGCTGTGGAACGAGCGGAACGATCTGCTCGAACGGATCAACGCGGAATAAAAAAATAACCGCCGCTTCGGCACTTCCGCATGATGGGAATGGCCGGGGCGGTTGTTTTTTCGCTGTGTCCCGTACACAAACGGACAGGGCGGGGTGCCTTGGAATTTGTGCAGGGAAGCTATCGTTGTCTGCCTGGTAAAGAATTGTTTACAAAGTATGGGCTGATATATTTGGATAATCTGTACAAATTCGGAAAATGAAAAAGAATTGATGGCCTGATATTGCTTTTTCCAGGATTTTTGATATAATAATGTGTATGCAGTGGGAACACAATTGTATTTCCACCGCTGAATTCCGACAATTATTTCGAAATTGGGAGGAAAGATTTATGAAGAGAGTTTTAGCGATTGTCCTGTCGGCCGTTTTGGCGCTGACCCTTCTGGCCGGCTGCGGCGACAGCGGCACGGCCGCCCCTGCGCCCGCCGGCGATAACCCGACCGCGGCGGCCGACGCGGCCCCCGCGGAGGGCGGCGACGTGATCAAGATCGGCGTTTTCGAGCCCCAGACCGGTGAAAACGGCGGCGGCGGCCTCCAGGAGGTCTATGGCATCCGCTATGCCAACCAGCAGTTCCCGACCGTCAACGTCGGCGGCAAGGAGTATAAGATCGAGCTTGTCGAGGCGGACAACAAGTCCGACAAGACCGAGGCGGTTACCGCCGCGCAGAGCCTGATCAGCGCGGGCTGCTCGGTCATTCTCGGCTCCTACGGCTCGGGCGTTTCGATCGCCGCGGGCGAAATCTTCTCCGACGCGCAGGTCCCGGCCATCGGCTGTTCCTGCACCAACCCGCAGGTCACGCTGGGCAACGACTTCTACTTCCGCGTCTGCTTCCTCGATCCCTTCCAGGGCACCGTGATGGCGAACTACGCAGCGCAGGACGGGGCCAAGACCGCGGCGGTCATCACCCAGCTGGGCGACGACTACTCCTCCGGCCTCGGCAACTTCTTCAAGAACGCGTTCGTGCAGCTGGTCGGCGAGGGCTCCGTCGTTTCGGAGGAGCAGTTCCAGACCAACCAGACCGATTTTAAGGCGATCCTCACCAACATCAAGGCAGCCAACCCGGACGTCATCTTTGCGCCGTCCTCCATCGCGACCGCCCCGCTGATCATCAAGCAGGCCCGCGAGCTGGGCATCACCGCGAAGATCATGGCCGGCGACACCTGGGAGAACGGCTCGATCATCGAGAACGCGGGCGCCGACGCCGAGGGCGTGGCCCTGTCCACCTTCTTCGACGAGGGCGACACCTCCAACGCGGTCGCCACCGAGTTCATCACCGGCTTCAAGGAGTACCTCGTGGCCAATGGCCAGGACGAGATCATCCCGGCCGTCTCCGCGCTGGGCTACGACGCCTATCTCGCGGCGCTCAAGGCGATTGAGACCGCCGGCTCCACCGATCCCGTCGCCATCCGCGACGCGCTCAAGGGCGTGGAGTTCGAGGGCGTGACGGGCGCCATCTCCTTTGATGAGAACGGCGATGCCAACAAGGACAAAGCCTTCATCAAGGTTGTTGAGAACGGCCAGTTCAAGTTCCTCAAGACCGTCTCCGTCGGCGAATAATCCGGAATCTCTGAACGGCAGGGCGGGGGACGGCTCGTCTCCCGCCCTGCTGATTCTCGTATCCCTCGCCCGCATGCGCCGCATAACCGATGCGCGCGTACCGTTTATGCGGTATTGAACCATGCTATAGTTTGGGGGCTTTTGCACATGAGTCTGACAACCATTTTGCAGCATTGCCTGACCGGAATCTCGCTGGGCGGCGCTTACGCGCTGATCGCCATCGGGTATACGATGGTCTACGGCATCCTGCGCCTGATCAACTTTGCCCACGGCGATATTTTTATGATGGCGGGATATTTCATGATCTTTGCCATGGCGAGCTTTCCCTGGCAGATCGCCATCCCGCTTGTGATCGTCGGGACTGTCGTCATGGGCGTCGTCATCGAGCGGGTGGCCTACAAGCCGCTGCGCACAGCGCCGCGCATGTCGATCATGATCTCCGCGATCGGCGTCTCCTACCTGCTCCAGAACCTGGCTACATATCTTTTCACCGCGATTCCCCGCGGATATCCCGAGATCCCCTTCCTGAAAAAGATTTTTCACATCGGGGCCCTCTCCGCGTCGCTGGTCACCTTCCTGACCCCCGTGCTCACCATCCTGCTGGTGATCTTTTTGATGCTGCTCATCAGGAAGACCAAGGTCGGCATGGCGATGCGCGCCGTCAGCAAGGACTTTGAAACCTCCCAGCTGATGGGCATCAAGATCAACAACGTCATCAGTGTCACCTTTGTGATCGGTTCGGCGCTGGCCGCGGTGGGTTCGATCCTCTATTTCACCGACCGCATGTCGGTGACTCCATTCTCCGGCACCCTGCCGGGCCTCAAATGCTTTGTCGCGGCGGTGTTCGGCGGCATCGGGAGTATTCCCGGCGCGGTCGTGGGCGGCTTTGTGATCGGCATCGCCGAGACGCTGCTCGTCGCGATGGGCTATTCGACCTTCAGCGACGCGTTTACTTTCCTTCTGCTGATCGTCATGTTGCTGTTCAGGCCGACCGGCCTCTTCGGCGAAAAAAGTACGGATAAGGTGTGACGCATATGAAAAAGGGTACAAAGCGCATCTGCTCCCTCGTGCTCCTCGTGCTGATCGCCTTGCTGCTGTTCTGGCTTGAGGCGAACAAGAGCGGGCAGGGGATGCTGATCTCCATCCTGCAAAAGAGCGCCATTTTGGCGATCGTCGCCGTCTCGATGAACCTGCTCAACGGTTTCACCGGCCTCTTCTCGCTGGGCCAGGCGGGTTTTATGTCGATCGGCGCCTACATCACGGCAATCCTGACCATCCCGGTTGTCAACCTGGACGGCGTCTACTATATGAACGGCGTGGCCCCCTGGGTGCGCGCGCTCAAAGAGGGGATGGAGGCCGGTCCCTCGTGGCTCCAGTCGGTCTATCCCTTCCTCGCGCTCATCGTCGGCGGCCTGGTAGCCGCTGGCTTCGCGGCGCTCATCGGCATTCCGGTGCTGCGCCTCAAGAGCGACTACCTCGCGATCGCGACCCTCGGCTTCTCCGAGATCATCCGCGCGATCTTTTCAAGCCCCCAGATGGATACGATCACCAACGGCTCCTACGGGCTCAACAAGGTGCCCACCTTCCCGAAGTTCTTCGGGCTGCCCGCCCTCTTTACCCCCTTCATCATCGCGGGGATCACCATCGCGCTGATGGTGCTGCTGATCAACTCCTCCTATGGCCGCGCCTTCAAGGCGATCCGCGAGGACGAGGTCGCCGCCGAGGCGATGGGCATCAGCCTCTTCCGGCATAAGGAGCTCTCCTTTGTGGTCAGTTCCTTCTTCACCGCGATTTCGGGCGGCCTGCTTGCGATGTTCATGCGCTCGATCGAGGCCAAGACCTTCAGTATCGCGCTCACCTACGACATCCTGCTCATCGTCGTCATCGGCGGCATCGGCAGTGTGTCGGGTAGCGTGCTCTCCGCTTTCCTCGTCACCGCGAGCAAGGAGTGGTGGCTGCGCTTTTTCGACCAGCCGCTGACCATCGGCGGCTGGCAGGTGCCGCTTTTCCGCACCGGCTTCCGCATGGTCATCTTCTCGATCCTGCTGATGGCGGTCGTGCTCTTCTACCGCAGGGGCATTATGGGGAACAATGAATTCAGCTGGGACGGCGTCGCCCGTCTCCCGGGCAGGATCAAGGGCTGGTTTACCCGGAAACGACCCGCCCACGAAGCAGCGGGGGGTGACAGGCTATGAGCGGACACGTGCTGGAACTCCAGAACCTCACCATGCAGTTCGGCGGCGTCGTCGCGGTCGACGACCTGTCGATGCATGTGGACAAGGGGGAGATCGTCGCGCTGATCGGGCCGAACGGGGCGGGCAAGACGACCGCCTTCAACATGATCACCGGCGTCTACGCCCCAACCAACGGCGCGATTTTTTTCAACGGCGAGCAGATTATCTCCAACCACCCGCAGGGAAATATGAAGAAGCTCTACCAGGGCGGCAACGCGGGCAAATTCCCGAACGTCATGGTGAAGCTCCCGGACGTGATCACGAAGCTGGGCATCGCCCGGACGTTCCAGAACATCCGGCTTTTCAAAGACCTGACGGTCTTTGAAAATGTCCTGATCGCGAAGCATATGCGCTCCAAGGCCGGCGTCTTTGCCGCGACCTTCCGTCTCAACGCGAAGGAGGAGCGGGAGATGCGCGCCGAGACGATGCGCCTTTTGGAAATCCTCGAGCTTGCGGACCTCCGGGACGAGACGGCGAGCAACCTGCCCTACGGCAAACAGCGCCGCCTGGAGATCGCCCGCGCGCTCGCGACCGAACCGAGCCTGCTTCTGCTCGACGAGCCCGCCGCGGGCATGAACCCGCAGGAGACCGCCGAGCTGACCGCCTTCATCAAGCAGATCCGTGACGACTTCAAGCTGACCGTCTTCATGATCGAGCACCACATGGACCTGGTCATGGAGATTTCCGACCGCATCTATGTGCTCGACTTCGGCAAGCTTATCGCGGCGGGCACGCCCGACGAGGTGCAAAACAACCAGCGCGTGATCGACGCGTATTTGGGGGTGGCCGACGATGCTTAATATCAGCAATCTCAAGGTGAATTACGGCGGCATCGAGGCTGTCAAGGGAATATCCTTTACCGTTCCGGAGAAGAGCATTGTGACGCTGATCGGCGCGAACGGCGCGGGCAAGAGTACCACGCTGCGCGCGATCGCCGGGCTGGTCCCCATCAAGGGGGGAACGATCGAGTTTCTGGGGAAGCAGATCAGCGGTCTGCCGAGCGAAAAGATCGTCGGCACGGGCATCACCCTCGTCCCCGAGGGCAGGCGGGTCTTTCCCGACCTCACCGTGCTGGAGAACATCAAGATCGGCGCGTACCTGCGCAAGGACGACCTGACCGACGACATCAACTGGGTCTACGACCTCTTCCCGCGGCTCAAGGAGCGCTCCTGGCAGCTTGCCGGCACCCTCTCCGGCGGCGAGCAGCAGATGCTCGCGGTCGGACGCGCCCTGATGAGCCGGCCCAAGCTCATCATGATGGATGAGCCGTCGCTCGGCCTCGCGCCGCTCATCGTGCAGGGCATCTTCGACATCATCAAGGAGATCAACCGCCAGGGCGTCACCATCCTGCTCATCGAGCAGAACGCGAATCTCGCGCTGCGCGCAGCCGACTACGGCTATGTGCTTGAAACGGGCAATATCACGCTGGACGGCACCGGAGCCGCCCTGCTCGAAAACGAGGACGTGAAAGCCGCCTACCTCGGCAAAAAGAAAAAATAAAATGGGACCCCAAAAGCGGGCCGGCTGACGCCGGCCCGCTTTTTGTGCAGTATTTCGGGACGAATCCGCCACTTTTATGTAAGGACGGGTGTGAAACCCCTTCCTTACAGGGTAGGCTGCCCGCGCGGAACGCGCGTTTTTTGATCCGGCAGAACCCTGCCGACCATAGTATCGCCCGGCGCGTATGCGGATATGCGCGGCGGTTTCCGTTTCCTAATGATTGTGCTTTTTCCGTTTTTTTGCTATGATGGTCCTATGGAAAAGGACGAGAGGGGAGCGGACGGCGATGCAAAAAAGAGCACCCGCTGCGTTGATTGGAGTCCTCTGCGCGTTTGCGCTCTGCGTGCCGGTTTTCGCCGCGTCTTATGTGGACGACTGCGGCGACCTTACGCCCGACGGGACGCGGAGCTATGCAGGCTTCTCCGAGGCGGTCGGCGACTTCGACGTTTTCTCCGGCTGGGGCACCTGCGGCGACGCGACGGCGCTGGCCGTCGGCGGGCGTGAGGCGCAGGCGACCTACCGGATCAGCGGAGCGGAATCGGTGGAGGTGGCGTTTTACGCCAGCCTGAGCACCTGCGCCACGCCCTATGGGAAGGACGCTTTCGCGCTCGGCGGCGGAAGCGTCGAAGCGTTGCTGACCGCGCGGCGGTGCTTTTATGACCGCGCGGCCGATATTGTCTTTCTGACCGAGAACGGCAGGAATTATTCCCTGCAGTTCGACCCCTTCTATGGGCTGATCCTTCGTGAGGACGGACGGCCGCTTTCCGCCGACTGCTTCTGGGGACTCAACCTCTACGCCTCCCGGGACGGCGAGGCCTTTACGCTCCTTCGGGACGTTACGCTCGTGCGGGCGGAGTCGCAGTGGCTCGAGCTTTCCACAGGCCGCTATTACCGCGAGATCTATACAGCCCGGCTCCCGGAGGGCACCCGCTACATCCGGGCCGCCTTCGAGGATTTCCGGGCGCTGGAGGAGGTGCCCGACAGGACCCGCGCGTTTTTGCTCTCCCGCGTGCGGTTTGACGGGGACGGCCTGACGCCGGGAGGCTCCGGTCCGGAGGAATCCTCTTCCTCCGCGCCGGACGAAGAAAGCTCCTCCGTCCCCGAATCCTCTTCTCAGCTTCCCGCGGCGGGCGGCGGGGGAGGCTCCGCCACCGGCGGCGGCTCGAGCGGCCGGCTCCTGCGGGAACGGAGGGAGACCGGGCCGGAAGCGCCCGCTTCGGCGGCTTTGGCCGGAGGCCCCGCCGCGGTTTCCCCGCGTACCGTCGGTACGCCGGCAGCGGGGGAGAGCGGTTCCCGCACGGAGGATGTCTCCGCCCGACCGGAGAGGCGGGAACCGGATTCCTCCGGCGCCGCCGTCTACCGGAACCTCGGCGGCGGAGGCGCCGCCGGTCCCTCCGCCACGCCGCAGGAGAAATTCGGCGGCATGGTCGGCGGGGGAGCGGGGCTCTACATCCTGCTCAACTTCCTGCGCGGCGTGCGCCGTTGACCGGATTGTTGACAAATACCCGGCGCCGTTTATAATAAAGAGTATCCGTATTTGGGCGCGGCATCGGGCGCGCGGCGGGAATCCACGGGGTTTCCGGACTCTGAAAGCTATGGGAGGAAGGCCAAGTGAGCGAATTAATATCCATTACGGTCGGAGCGTTGCTGGAGAAGGTCGCGAAGATGTATCCGGACGACCAGGCGGTCAAATATACCGACCGGCCCTTCAATATGACCTGGCGTCAGTTCGACGACGAGGTCAACCGCATTGCCAAAGGATTTCTGGCGATGGGGATCCGGAAGGGGGACCATGTGGCGATCTGGGCGACCAACGTGCCTGAATGGCTGCTGACCCTCTTTGCCGCCGCAAAAATCGGCGCGGTGCTCGTCACCGTCAACACCAACTACAAGGTGTTCGAGCTGGAATACCTGCTGCGTCAGTCGGATTCCAAGGCGCTCGTCATGATCAAGGGATTCAAGGACGCGGACTATGTCGGGATCGTGGACGAGCTCTGCCCGACCCTCGGGGAGTTCAAGCCGGGCGAATACGAAAACCCCATGCTGCCCTTCCTCAAGGACGTCGTCTATGTCGGTGATGGCCCCGCGCCCGCCGGGATGTACGCATGGGACGACCTGCGCCATATGGGGGACGCGGTCCCCGAGGAGGAGTTCCGTGCGGTCTTCGACAGCATCGACCCGCAGGAGGTCGTCAATATGCAGTACACCTCGGGGACGACCGGGTTCCCGAAGGGCGTTATGCTCACCCACTTCAATATTGTCAACAACGGCAAGTGCATCGGCGACTGCATGAAGTTTTCCCATGACGACAAGCTCTGCATCTGCGTGCCCTTCTTTCACTGCTTCGGCCTGGTGCTCGCGGTCATGGCGGCGCTCACCCACGCGACCTCGATGGTCCCGATCGAGACCTACCGCCCGACCGAAGTGCTCAAGGCGCTCCAAAATGAGGAGTGCACCGCCGTGCACGGCGTGCCGACGATGTTTATCGCGATGCTTGAGCATCCGACCTTCTACGAGTATAAATTTCCGCGCCTGCGCACCGGCATCATGGCGGGTTCGCCCTGCCCGGTCAAGGTGATGCAGCTCGTCGTGGACAAGATGGGCATGCGGGAGATTACGATTACATACGGCCAGACGGAGGCGTCGCCCGCCTGCACGATGACCACCACCGAGGACAGCCTCGATCTGCGCGTCGCGACGGTGGGCCGCGCGATGCCCCATGTCGAGACGAAGATCGTCGACCCCGAGACGGGGGAGACGTTGCCGCCCTACCAGCAGGGCGAATTCTGCGCGCGGGGCTATAATGTCATGCGCGGCTATTACAAGATGGAGGAGGCCACCCGCCAGGCGATCGACGAGGACGGCTGGCTGCACACGGGCGACCTCGCGATGGCCGACGAGAACGGATATTACAAAATCACCGGCCGCATCAAGGACATGATCATCCGCGGCGGCGAGAACATCTATCCCAAGGAGATCGAGGAATTCCTTTACACCCATCCGCTTGTGCGCGACGTGCAGGTGGTCGGCGTGCCGAGCAAGCAGTACGGCGAGGAAATCATGGCCTGCGTCATCCCGCGCGCGTGGGAGGACGGACTCGACGAGGAAGAGATCAAGCGCGCGGTACGCGAGAATATGGCGCGCCACAAGGTCCCCAAATATGTCCTGTTCATGGACCAGTTCCCGATGACCGCCAGCGGCAAGATCCAGAAATTCAAGCTGCGTGAGATGGGCATCGAAAAATTCGGCCTGCAGGACGACGCGGCGGTCGAAACCGCCTGAGCCGGGCCTGCCCCGAATATTGACGCGGCGGCCCCGCCGTCCCGCCATGACCCCGAATAGGAGTGAACCGCCAGATGGCCGTAAATGAACTGAACCTGTGCATGGGCTGCATGTCCCCTCTTTTCGAGGGGGAGACGTGCGGCATCTGCGGATACCGCGCGGACGCGTCGTCCGACCTGAACTACCTGCAGCCCGGCAGCGGGCTGGGCGGGCGGTATCTCGTCGGAAAGATGGTTGCGGACGACCCGGAGGGCGTCTGGTACGTCGGGTACGACCGCAGGGAAGAGGTGCGCGTCTGGGTGCGTGAATACGCGCCCGGCTGCATTACCCGCCGCGACCACGAGAACTTCAGCGTGCAGCCGCTGGCCAGCTCGGAGGCGCAGTACAAGGCACTCATGTCCGACTTTGAGGACCTGTGCCGGTCGGTCATGGCGCTGCCCGCGGGGGAGAAGGTGCTCCCCATCACCGACCTGCTCTTTGAGAACAACACGATCTATGCGGTTTACCGCTATATCAAGACGATTTCGCTGGAATCCTTCCTCGCGCGCAGCGGCGGCAGGCTTCCCTGGAGGCACGCCAAAAAACTGCTGATGCCCCTCTTCCACACGGTCGTCAACTTCCACAAGGCGGGGCTGATCCACCGGGGGCTTTCCCCGCGGACGGTCCACCTCGACCAGTCGGGCGCCCTGTGGGTGACCAGCTTTTCGATCGCTGCGGCCCGCACCAACAAGAGCGAGACCGGCGCGCAGCTCTTCGAGGGCTATGCCGCCCCCGAGCAGTACGCGCTCAACAGCTGGCAGGGCAATTGGACCGACGTGTACGCGCTCGGCGCGATCACTTACCGGACGGTGACGGGGGAGAACCCGCCCGCCGCGCTTGACCGCGTCTACGGCGACGACCTGCTTGACAGCCAGATGATCAGCGGCGAGATGACTGAAAATGTGGTTGGCGCGATCAACCGCGCCCTCGCGGTCGAGGTGGAGGACCGCATCCAGTCCGCCGAGCTCTTGATATCCGGACTGCTCGCGGACGAGGGTTCCAACACGGCGGTCTACACCGCCGCGCCGCGCAAATCCTACGAGTCGCCCGACGACAGCGCTTACCGGCAGGAAATCCGCCGCGCGGCCGCCGAACGGGAGGAGCGGGAAAAGCAGCCGCCGCGCACGGCGGCGCGCTTTGAACAGAGCGGCATCGACCTGATCCCGCCGCCGGGCGGAGGGAATCCCGCGCAGCCGAAGCCCGCGCGCAAAGCCGGCCGGCGCGAAAAGCGCCCCAAACGCAAACGCGCCCATCCCGTGCTGATGCTGATTCTCTCGGCGTTCGTCGCCACGGCGCTGCTCGCGGGCGCGATGTACTGGTTCGCGACCAACTACCTCACCGACCTGGTTTCCCCCACGGCAAGCGAGGGCGGCGCCGACGATCATTCGATGCAGGGCGGCACCGACTATTCGGGCGACGAGGCGGGCGAGGACGACAAGGTGCCCCGCTTCGTGGGAACCAACGCCGATTCCCTCCGGAACAACGAACAGCTGGGCGAACGGTATGAGCTCGTGTTCGAGGAGAAGTTCAACGACGTCTACGAGCCGGGCGTGGTCTGCGACCAGCAGCCGGTCGAGGGCACCAAGATGCCGAACCGGGGAAGGGTGACCGTCTACGTCTCCAAAGGCCCCGAGCTGATCGAAATGCCCCAGGTGGTTGGGATGCCGATCGAGGACGCGATCATGGCGCTGACCGACCTGGAGCTCAACTACCAGGTGATCGAGGTCTACGACAAGAGCTACGAGCCCGATGTGATCGAGCGCGCCGAGCCGGAGCCGGGCACCCAGCTCAACAAGGAGAAGGACACCGTGTTCCTCTACATCCGCAAGGTCGTGATGGAGGAGAGCGGCAGCTCGGAGGACGAGCGGGACGACCGGGAACGGTCCGCCTCCCGGATCATCACCTCCCGCAAGAGCGGCACGGATTCGGATTCCTCCCGGCGTCTCAAGCCAAGGGACGAGTAGGAAAGGCTTTCTGTCTGTTAATGAGCCGGCCGTTTTGGCGGCGGAATGGAGCGATATGATGAAAACTGCATTTTCGACTTTGGGTTGTCCCGGCTGGTCGTGGGACGAGATTTTCGCCACCGCAAAGGATCTGGGGCTGGACGGCATCGAGGTGCGCGGCGTGGAAAACGAGATGTTCGCGCCCTCCATCCGCGCTTTCAGCGAGAAGCACCTCGACGAAACCCGCGCGCGCCTGGAAAAGGCGGGAATGGAGATTCCGATGCTCACCTCGGGTGCCTGCCTCGGGCTGTCGGGCGACTATGACCGCTATATGGATGAGGCGAAGGCCTATATCGACCTGGCGAAAAAGCTCGGAACCCCCTATGTGCGCGTGATCATCACGCCGGGCGCGGCTCCCGCTGCGGGGGAGAATATCCTACAGGTTAAACGCCTTTACACCGAGCTGTGCGTCTACGCGAGGGGCACGGGCGTCGCGGTGCTGCTCGAGACGAGCGGCGAGCTCGCCGACTCCTCCAAAATGCGCGAATTCATGCAGGACGTCGACCCGGAGACGGGCGGCGTGCTCTGGGACCTTCACCACCCCTACCGGTTCTTCGGGGAGTCTCCCGCCAAAACGTGGGAGAACATCGGGACGTGGGTCCGCTACCTGCACGTCAAGGATTCCGCGATGCAGGACGGAAAACTCGTCTACCGCATGATGGGCTACGGCGACGTCCCCGTTTTCGACGCGCTGAAAATTTTGTCCGACAACGGGTACCAGGGATACGTCTCCCTCGAATGGCTCAAGCGCTGGTGCCCCGACCTACAGGAGCCGGGCATCGTTTTCGCTCACTACGCGAGCTATATGGGCTACCTCAAAAACCAGCTGAAATAAGATGGAAAGGGGCCGTTGGCGTACGCCAACGGCCCCTGTTTTGTTTTTCCGGTTATCGTCCGTACCGCTTGAGCATCCGGATATCCTCGCCGTAAAACTGCATCGGCCGGTAGGCGCAGAGCAGGCGGGAGAGGATGCGGTCGCCGTACCGTTCGCGGAGCACCTGTTCGTCGAAGTTGGTGCTGATCACGGTGGGGCGGCGGGCGATGATGCGGGAATTGATGAGGTTATAGAGCGCGGCAACCGAAAAGCTTGTGGAGAACTCCGCGCCGAGGTCGTCGATGACGAGCAGGTCGCACTCCCCGGCCAGCGCCTGGTAGTCGGTATCGCCGCCACCGTTCCGGGAGAACTGCTGTGTTTGGAGCTTGTCGAGCAGGCGGGGGGCGGTCGTATAGACGACGCCGAAGCCCTTCCGGACGACCTCATAGGAGATCGCCAGCGAGAGGTGGGTCTTCCCGAGCCCCGTACCGCCCAAAAAGAGCAGGCTTTCGCTGCTGGGGGAGAAGGCGCGCGCGTATTCGCGGCAGGCGGACAGCACCTTTTCCATCGCGCGGCGGGGGACGACGCCGTAGGGCCCGCCGGGTTCGGCGGGGTAGTAGAAGAGGTCGAAGTTTTCAAACCGGCAGTCACTCATGCCGCTCGTGTCGCTGAGGCTCTCGCAGGCGAATTCACGCAGCAGCTTTTGGAGGCAGGCGCACTGCTTCTGCCCGATGTAGCCGGTGTCCTGGCAGGCGGGGCAGGAATAACGCACCGCGAGCGCGTTTTCCGGTTTGCCGGCCTCCCGGAGGATTTCGGCGCGGCGCTCCTGGAGCGCGAGGTTGCGGGCGCGCAGCCGCTCGATCAGCCGCGCGGCGTCCTCTCCGCCGCCGATCGCAGCCTGCGCGGCGGCGAGTCCCGTCGCGGAGAGTTCCCGTTCGATCTCGCCGAGCTGCGGCAGCTCGGCGTAGAGGGCGGCGCGCCGCCGCTGGGCATCCTGCTGCGCGGCGGCGCGGGATTCGTCGAGCGCCCGCTGCGCCTTCTGGTAAATTTCCTTTGCGTATCCCATGTGGGGCCCCTCCTAATCGTCCGCCTGCCGGTGCAGCAGGGCGTGCAGCTTGTCCATGTCGAGCGATGAGTCGCGCCCCGTCTGCGCCGACTTGTTCTGCGGCCCGGCGCGCCGGGCCGCGCCCGCGGAAAGGTCCTCCACCGCGGCCTTGACGGTTGTGATCCCCTTCGTCTTCCAGGAGGAGAGGATCTTGTCGGCGTAGGCAAAGGACACCTTCCCGGTGTTTTCCACCGCGCGTTCACAGGCGAGGAAGATGAGCTTTTCATCCAGCCCGAGCGAGAACCACCGCTCGATGCAGCCGCGTTCCTTCGGGGTCAGGGAGCGGCTGTAGATGCCGAACGCCTTGACGACCTTTTTTTCATTTTCGCTGCTGCGGGTGAGCCGGACGATCTCCCGCTCGACCTGCTCGTGGGTGGAGATGCCCTTCTCCATCCAGGCGGCCGCCGTCTTTTCGAGGTAGTTCATGCCGCGGTGCCCGCTTTCCACGCAGTACTGGAGCAGCATGAGCACCGCGCCGGTGTCCAGCCCGTAATAGCTGTGCAGCGCGACGAGAATTTCGCTTTCGACAGGGGTGAGCGGGGCGCCCAGGATGTTCTGCGCCTCCCGCAGGAGCTCCCCGATGGCGCCGTCCGCCTTCTCCATTTCGGCGATGTCCGCCCGCGAAATCTTCTGACGCGCCGAGATGGTGACGATCCGCTGCCCCTCGGTGGAAACTTCTTCCTTTACGGCGGGGGCGGGGAGGGCGGGCGCCCCGGAAGGGGCCGGGCGCGCGGGGAGACGTTCCGCCGCCGCGCTGCTCTCGCGGACGATGCCCGCGCCGACCCAGTAGTTGACCGCGTCGGCGATGTCGCCGGCGGGGATGCAAAGCCGCTCGGAGAGCCACTGCACGTCGACGGGAGTCCCCGAGTGGCGCAGCATGAGCAGCAGGATTTTCAGCGAGAGGGGGGAGCACATCTTGATGTGGTCGTCTACGACTGCGGTTGGCACCGCGAAGACCGACGACCAGATGCCCGAATCGATCAAATAGGACATGGCGGACTCCTCAAAATCAAATATTGGAAAAAGCGGCGTCGGCCTTCCCCGCGGCCAAAGGACCGCGGCACGCGGAAATACGGCGCTTCCCGCCTTTGGTGGGAACAAACCGCGAAGCGGTCTGTCCTGCGGATATTATAGCACAGCCTTCTGAATTTTCAAAATAGAAGTTGCGCGGCGGGGCCGGGCCGGTGTATAATAAAAACAATTATTTGAAAGATTCCAAGGACAGGAGGCGACAAAGATGATCGGCGACCTGCATTGTCACACACGCTTTTCCGACGGTTCCCTCGGCATCGATGACCTGATCCTCTATGCCAAACGCGCCGGTCTCGACTTTGTCGCGCTGACCGACCACGATACGATGGCGGGCGTCAGCCGCGCCGAGCAGCTCGGCAAGCGCTACGGCATCGGGGTGATCGGCGGAGTGGAGATTTCGGCGCGGGATTTTGCCCGGGACCGGAAGGTCCACCTGCTCTGCTACCAGCCCAAGGTGCCCGACCGGCTCGAGGGGATGCTCAAGCACACCCTCGAGGGACGGGATCGGGCCATCCGGGAGAGTATGCGCAGGGTTATGAAACTCTTCCCGGTGACGGAGGAGCATGTCCTGCGCTGCGCCAAGGGCTCGGCGGCGCTCTATAACGTGCACATCATGCTCGCGCTCGCCGACCTCGGCTATGCGGAGAGCCTCTATGGCGGCCTCTTTCGCCAGCTGCTCGCGGAAAAGACGGGAAGCTGCTTTGTCCCGCACGCCTATCCGGACGTGTGGGAGGCCGCCAGGCTGGTCAGGAGCGCGGGCGGCGTCTGCGTGCTGGCGCACCCGTCCGAGTACGATTCGGTCGACCTGATGGCGGAACTCGCCGAGGCGGGCGTGATCGACGGGGTGGAGCGGTACCATCCGCGCGTCAAGGAGAAGGACATCCCCGCGATCGACGCGGTGATCGCGCGGTACGGCCTCATCGCCACGGGCGGCACCGACTTCCACGGCGGCAACACCAACCATCCCAACCCGCTCGGCACCTGCCTGACGATGCAGGAGCCGCTGGAACGGATTTTCAAGCTCTCAAAGAGCAGATCATAAAAAAATACGCACGGAGGACGCATGGACATCAAAGAACAGGCTCTGCAAAAGCACTATGAATGGAAGGGAAAGATCGAGGTCGTCTCCCGCGTGCCGATCGAGCGGCGGGAGGACCTGTCGATGGCCTACACGCCCGGCGTGGCCCAGCCCTGTCTCGAGATCGAACGGGACGAGTCCCTCTCCTACACGTTGACCCGGCGGGGGAACCTCGTCGCGGTCGTCACTGACGGCACGGCGGTGCTCGGGCTCGGCGATATCGGCCCCGCGGCCGCGATGCCGGTCATGGAGGGCAAATGCGCGCTCTTCAAGGCGTTCGCGGACGTGGACGCCTTCCCGCTCTGCATCGACAGCAAGGACCCCGATACGATCGTCAATACGGTAAAGCTCCTCTCCAAGAGCTTCGGCGGCATCAATCTGGAGGACATCTCCGCGCCCCGCTGCTTCGAGATCGAACGGCGGCTCAAGGAGGAGTGTGAGATCCCCGTCTTCCACGACGACCAGCACGGCACCGCCGTCGTCGCCTGCGCGGCGCTGCTCAACGCCTGCCGGGTCACGGGGCGGAAAAAGGGCGCTCTCCGCGTCGTTTTGAACGGCGCGGGCGCGGCGGGCATCTCCGTGGGCAGGCTGCTGCTCCGGATGGAGTTCGGCGAGCTCGTGATGTGCGACATCGGCGGGATCATCCATGAGGGCGCGGACTGGCTCACCC
>NZ_CABUCJ010000023.1 GCF_902490045.1 uncultured Anaerotruncus sp. | reverse complement strand
CGGAGGCGAGCGCCGCCGTGCCCATGAGCGCGGACGGAGTGTATACGGTCAAGGCGTTCCGCGGCGAAAACCTGCTGACCGCCGCCGTCTTTGCGGCACCGGCAAACGCGGCCACGGAAAGCAGCCTCTCCACCGTCTATTGGAACCCGGATCCGACTTTCACAGATGTGGACAGCAATATCCCCGGCGGAGGTGATAATGCGTCGGGAGAAAGCATCAACGCGCCGGTGAAGAGCTTTGAGCGGGCGCTGTGGCTGGTACAGCCAAACGGAACCATTATCTGTATGAGCCAGTGCAGCGATACCTACTATGGGGACGGAAATACGGGCAACTATGCCTTTGACGGAAAAAATGCGACGGTCAAACGCTGGGGAAGATATCCCTCCGGTGCGATTTTTGACGTCTCGACGGGAATCAACCTAGAGCTCAGCAATCTAACGCTGTCCAATGATTTTGAAAACGGCGGCGCGCCCACCACCGATTCGGTCGTTTCACTCGCGGGCGGCACGCTGACGGCGGGCGCGGGGCTGGCTCTGGGCGGTCCGGTCTACTTTGAGCAGCGGCCGGAGAGCGCCGGTATTCTCTTTACGCAACCGCCCGACGCGCCCTACGCGGTCAAATTCGCGCCCGGCGCGGGCGGCTTTACTAGCGCGTTCGACGCGGCGAATACGGGCGCTGTGATGACCGCCGAAACCATCGGCAATTACCTGACGCTGGACGCCAGCGTCAATGCGTCGGCGAACCCGAAGTGGGCGCTGCGCATCAAGCCCGGAACGGGCAACGAACAGATCATCCAGGCCTACCCGATCGTCGCCTATACGGCGGTCTACCTTTCGGGAAGCGGCGACGACGCCAACGACGGCGCGACGGTGAATACGCCGGTCGCGACCTTCGCGCGTGCAAAAGAGCTGTTGCTCACGGAACTGGGCGGCGACGGAATCATCTACATCTGCGGGACCACCGTCCCCGTGGCAGGGAACGAGACCTGGTCGCTGTCCGCGTCCGAGGGTTTCAAGAATACGGCGAAGGTCCGGAATTACAGCGGGTTTTCTTCCAGCACCCCTATGATCCACGCGACGGGCTCGCTCACCCTCACGGACATCACGGCCGAGGGCTCTGTGATCCTCCGGGTTGGGGAGAAAACAGCCGGAAACACGGCTTCACTGACGATCGGCGACGGCGCGAACATCAATTACACTGGCACCGGCGGAACGACGAGCATGATCTCCCTCTATGGTGGAAAGACGGTCATGAACGGGGGAACGCTCACTGGAAATGGAAATAAGGGCTATGGGGTTAGCCTTGAAAGCAATGCAATCTTTGAGGTGTCTGCCGGAACGGTCGGTGGATTTAACTATGGAGTTTACAATGCAGGATCGGCTGTCATCTCCGGGACGGCGAAGATGACAGACAATACGACCGGCGTTTATACAACTGGAAAACTGACGCTCAGGGATACGACGATTTCTGGAAGCAAGTATGGCGTAAATGTTGCCGGTGGAAACTTTGAGATGGAAAGTGGAGCTGTTAACACCAGCAGTGTCAGCAGCCTTGAGTGTGCGGTCAATCTTTCCGGAAGCTCTTCCAAATTTACAATGACGGGCGGAACGGTCTCTGCGGGCGTTGCTTCGTCGAGGGCGGTGCAGGTCGGCAGTGGAATATTTACAATGACGGGCGGATCTGTTTTGGGCCGAAGCTCTTACGGGGTCTATCTGTCGGGCACCTCTGCGACGTTCAACCTTGCGGGGGGCACCGTCTCCAAAGATGACGCTGAAACGGGCGCGGCAATCTATGTAACCAGCCCCAATTTTACGCTTAACGGCGCGGCAGCAACCGTCAACGGCAGGATTAATTTGACAGATCCCGATAATTCGATCAAATTGTCTGGAGTACCAACGGCGGAAAAGAAATTTGATATTTTAGTCGGCTATTATCATTCTTCCGGTACAAGCATCGTTGTCCCTGCCAGCCCGCTCACGGATGTATCAGGCTATGAAAAGAATTTTGTCCTGAAAAATCTTACCGATAAATTCACGATCGGCGGCTATAAAAAAGACCTGATTCTGCTCGAGATCGGTATTTACCTCGACGGCGTGGACGGGAACGACAATAACACCGGCCTCTCGCCCGCACAGGCTGTCAAGACCTTTGGCGCGGCGAAAGAAAAGCTGGTCACGCTCGCGGGGGAGCAGAAGGAGAACACGAGTTTCAAACCGCATATCTTCCTCTGTGGCACGGTGACGGTAAGCACCAATGAGGGAACCTGGGATCTGGGCGAGGTCAACGCTCTCAAAACCGGATGGAAAGCGGATATCCGACGGTTTACCAATAACAACTTTGCCCCGGACACGCTTGTCCGGGTGGCCTCCGGCGGAAATCTCACGCTTTCCAACATCGTGGTGGACGGACTCCGGGATGTTACGCCGGGACTGTACTCCACGCTGGATCTGTTCCGGATGACGGGCGGAACGATGACGTTCGGCACGGGGACCACCTTAAGTGGCGCGGCCCGCAGCGCGGCCCTAATAAGCGGCGGGAGGCTCACAATAGAAGACGGCGTGGTCTTTACAGGGAACGGTAATTCATCTCAAAATGAGACGGCGGTCATCATTGTTGAGGGCAGCGGAAGCGCAGTCACAATGAATGGCGGGGAGTTCGACAAAAACAAGGCGATGGATGTGATTCTCGCCAGGAACGGAGCGACCTTCAACCAAAACGGCGGCAAGATTGGCAACGGATCGGGGATAGCCGCCCACGGAATCCATACCGCGGGCGACGGTGTTACCATCAATATGACGGGTGGTGAAGTTTTCGGCTTTAATAACGGCGGCAATTTCGGCGGCGGCGTATGGCTCGACAACGGGGCCGTTTTCAATATGTCCGGCGGCGAAATTACTGGAAATGGCACGGGAAGCTCCAGCAACGGCCGGGGTGGCGGCGGCGTCTATGTCAAGGGCGGAGCGACCTTCAATATATCGGGTGAGGCCGTGATCCGAGGCAACAGCGCGTCCTATGGCGTGGGCGGCGGCGTCTATTTGGACTCCGGAGCGAGCTTCTCCATGACCGGCGGGCATATCCGCGGGAATACGGCGGCAGAAGCCGGGTCGGAGGCGATCTATTCCGTCAATGCGAAAGAATTTGAACTGGGCGGTGAAATCGACATCAGCGGCGGCATCATGCTGTGGGACTACGGCACGAGCCACGATACCCCGCCGATCACGCTGACCGGCCCGCTGTCACAGCGCACGCCGCCAACCGGATTGGCCGCGGAGAGCGTGATCAAGCTCACCCTTTCCGAATACTACCTCGGCGAGACCGTCGTGGCCGGTGGCGAAAGCTATAACGCGGGGCAGTACCTCAATGCGGGTGGAATCCAGTTTGTCCTCACGGACGAGACGGCCAAAACGATGCGGCTGATCACGAATCCGCTTGAGGGCGGAACGCCCTCCGACATTGTCGCGGCGGGCTGGAACGTCTACATTTCCGGCACGGGCACTGATGCGGAAGGGTACGGATGGGGGCCGAAAAAGCCGGTCAGGACGTTTGGCTATGCCAAGAATCTGATTAAAACGGTGCAGGATATCCCGGCGGAGGCGGAGGCAAACATCCTCGTCTGCGGGACGGTCAATGTGACCACAAGTGAAAATAGCGGGACATGGACGCTGAACGACATCAGCGTCGGCGGCCGCACGCCCGTTTTGCGCCGCATGCGGAGCTTTACGAATACGATGGTCAGCATGACCGGCGGCACGCTGACACTGCAAAATATCACGATCGACGGAAACGCTGCGGCGGGCAGCAGCTCCAGCTACCTCGTCAACCAGTCGGGCGGCACACTCAACGTCACGGACGGGGCGCTGCTCCAAAATAACGGTACCTATACCAACAGCGCGGGAATCCGCATTACAAATAGTGGAGCGATGTTCTCCATGACAGAGGGCGAGGTTTCTGAGAATGATTATGGGATAAGCATTACCGGCGGCGCAAATGCGGTATTGTCCGGTGGTACCGTTTCAAATAATCGTGTCGGTGTAAGTTTGAGTGGGGGCAGTCTCCGTCAGGAAACCGGCAGCATAATCACGGCGAATAGGGGCTATGGGTTCTCCGTTACAGGTGGAACGGCTACCTTGAACGGCGGTGAAATCAGCTACAACAAGGATTCGGGTATCTATGTGTCAAGCGGAACCGTCAATTTGAACGGGAGCAAGATTTGTAATAACGAGGCTAAAAACGGAGCAGGGGTATATCTTTCCAGTTCCGGCCAGGTGTCCATGACCGTGGGAGAAATCACACAGAATACCGCCAGCGGTAATGGCGGCGGCGTCTATCTTTACTCCAGCACTAGCAAGTTTACAATGAGCGGCGGGAAGATCGGCGGAAATACGGCCAAGAATGGCGGCGGCGTCTACTCCTCCGGCAGCTTTACGCTAGACGGTGGCAAAATCAATGGGAACGTGATAAGCGGATCCCGCCCCTCGGGCGGCATTCAAAGTGACTATAACGGCGGCGGCGTTTATCAGCAGGGCGGATCCTTCGCGATGACCAACGGGGAGATCAGCGGAAATCGCGCGACGGGCTTCGGCGGCGGGTTTTACCAATATTATGGCACATTCACGATGAGCGGAGGCGTAATAAAAGAAAACAATGCAAATGACAATGGCGGTGGGGTTTTCACAGACAAAAATTCGAGAGGGTCGAGTAACTTTACGATGACCGGTGGAGAAATCAGCCGCAATACGGCGTATTGCGGCGGCGGAGTCTCCGTAGGAGGAAACTTTGACTTTTCCAATGGAAAAATCATCGACAACTCAGCGCAGGGCGGCGGTGGCCTCCTGGTCAGCGGCACGGTTACAATGACGGGCGGGGAGATCAGCAATAACCAGGCTTCAAGGGGATATGGAGGAATCTACCAACTATCCGGGACCGTCACCATGGACGGTGGAAAGATCAGCGGAAATACATCAAAAGAAGGCTCCGGGGGAGGGCTCTACCTTCAGCAAGGCACATTCACATTAAATGGGGGGGCGATCAGCGGCAATTCGACGCCCGAAGGCGGCGGCGGAGTATACAGTTACGGAAGCTTCCGCATGAACGGCGGCGAGATTACCGGGAACACCGCCGCTCAGGGAGCTGGATGTTACTGTTACCGCAGTAGCGACAAAACTACTTTCAGCGGCGGCAGGGTCTCCGGGAACATCCTCACGAATGAGACGACCAGCAAGGGCAGGGGCGTCTATGTAGAAACGGAAAACTTCATCCTCGAGGGCGGCGGCGCGGACCTTTCGGACGGCATCTACCTGAGCAGCAGATCTTACCCGATCAAGCTGTCCAAGACGATCCGGCAGGCGGGCCGCAGATACAATGTGGAGCTGCTCCCCGCGAGCAGCACGAACGGATTCAAAGTCGGCGACGTGGTGGTCAAGCGGGAAGGGACGCTCGAGAGCGCGGCACCCAACCTGCGCTACTTCGCGACCGATTACGAGGGCGCGGTACTCGACCGCGGCAGCGGCGCCAACGCAACAAGCATCGTCCTCAAAAAGATCATCTTCGTGGACGGCGTGAAGGGCAATGATTCCACCGGGGACGGCAGTACGCCCGACCTCGCCTATAAGACCTTCGCGGCGGCAAAGGCGGCGCTGGGCGGCGACCCCGGAAACATCTACATCTGTGGGACGCTGACCGTCTCCGCGAACGACACATGGAGCCTCGGGGCGGATCAGGCCCTGCGGCGGTATTCGGGCTTTGCCGTGGCGGGCAAGTACAGCTACACCCCCTTCCGCGGCGACATGATCGAGGTGAAGGGCGGTACGCTCACCCTGAGCAACATCACGATCGAGGGCCGTCACGACGCGGACCAGGGCTTCACCGCCAACGGCTCGATCATCAAGGTGAACGGCGGGAAGGTTGCCATGAACGCGGGTACGACCCTTGCGAACAACACGACGACCGGCAACGGCGGCGCGGTGAACATTGCGGCGGGGAGCTTCGGTATGTTCCGCGGCTCCATCGTCAACACACAGGCGGCCAAGGGCGATGCGATCTACCAGAACGACCTGCTGACGATCAGCGAGGACGTGGAAAAGGTGGAGGGCGATATCTACCTCACCGGGAAAGGAACTCCGGAGACCAGCAAGTTTATCTCCGCGTATATATATGATGAAATCGACGGACCGCTGCTCACGGTCAGCATGGAGGACCCTTACGGCGGACGCACAGTGGTGGACGGAAGGGCACCGCAGAACGACGGGATGAAGGCGAAGTATACCCTCGCGCCGGAGGTCCTCGCGCAATATAAGCTGGGCACGCGATCCGGGAACAATAAAATTCTCGAGCTGCAGGAAAAGGGGATCGTCTACATCGACGGTGTAGACGGTCTGGACACCAACAGCGGCACCACGCCCGACGAGCCGGTTCTGACGCTCAAACGCGCGTATGAACTGCTGGGCGAGGGCGGCGTCATCTACGTGGTGGACAACGTCGCGGTGACCGGCAGCGTGACGCTGAACGGGCAGAGCTATAGCGACGGCTCGAATACGGTGGACGCCGGCGGGCCGGTGGTGATCCGTCGGTACTCGGTTCCGACGAATCCGCCGGCAATAGGCTTTACCTCCGACAAGGCAAAGCGGAGCTATACCGGCATGCTCTTTACCGTGAACAGCGGGGGATTCATCGTCTCCGGCGTGACGATTGACGGCCACAGCGCGGCGCTCACCGGCAGCCAGAAGACCACGGCCCCGGCTGTGGCGGCGCAGGCCCCGCTGATCGGAGTCACGGTGAACGGCACCCTGATCGTCGGCGACGGCGCGGCGCTCCAGAACAACAACAATATCGATACCGGTGGCATCGTCTTTGGCGGTGCGGTGTTTAACGCCGGGAATTTCAGGATGACCGGCGGCGCGATCGCCAACACGGCGGCGGAGCGGGGCGCGGCCATCTACCAAAGAGGCAGCTTCTATGTAAGCGGCAGCCCGTCGATCGCTGGAGAAATCTATCTGGCGATTGGCACAACAATGGGGGGGAACCAGGACAAGAAAATTATCGACGCGGAGGATGACTTTGCGCCTGCAAACCCGCTGCTGGTCAACATGGATGGAGCGGAAAACGGCCGCAACGTGGTCAGATATGGGGACTTTATTAAGGACGCCGATCTCTCCAAGCGGCTTGCGGACTACACCCTTGCGGATGAGATCGCCGCGCTCTACACGCTCGGCCGGAAAGACACAGACAACCATTTCCTTGAGCTGCAGGCGAAGAGCGCGGTCTACATCAACGGGCAGGCGGGCGACGACACGAAGGATGGAACCACGCCCGCGAACGCTGTCAGGACGCTTAAAGTCGCCTTCGACAAGCTCAAAACCTATAACGGCGGTACCCTCTACGTGGTGGACACCGTGGACGTGAGCAGCGCGCGGATCACCGTCGTGACGGACGAAGAAGGCGTGGTCACCGCGGATTACAGCGGCGAGGGCGGAGGCGTCACCGTCGCGGGCGAGGTGCTGATCAAGCGCTACGCGCAGCCGAGTAATATCGTCGGGCTCACCGGTTTTGGCATTGCCGGCAATGAGAGCGCCCTTTTCAACGTGATCGGGAACCTAACGCTCGACGGCGTCACGGTGGACGGCCACAGCAGGGCGGTCACGAGCGGCAAGCAGGAGATCGTCGCAGCGGGCGTGGTGGCGAAAGCCCCGCTCATCACCGTCGCGGCGGGCGGAACCCTCACGACCGACAACGGCGTACGGCTCCAGAACAACAGCAATACCGCGACGGACGGAACGGGCGGCGCGGTCGCAAATAACGGCACCTTCCGGATGGAGGGCGGCGTGATCGCCGGCAACGACGCGCAATACGGCGCGGGCGTCTGGCAGAACGGCGCCTTCCGGCTCGGCGCGAACTCGCCCTCGCTCGGCGCGGACCAGACAACCTACCTGACGGACGGCGCGGACCACCGGACGGAAAATGTCATCCATGTCGATTCCCCGCTTGGGGACGGCGCGAAAATCTCCGTCGACATGGACCGTACGGAACCCACGGCGGGCGTCTACGCGGCGGGCAGGAACGTGGCCGTCTTCGCGGACGGCGCGGCTTCCTACAACGACGTGGCCAACGACGCGGCGCACTTTGTCCTCGCGGACAGCATCGTGGAAACATTCGCGCTGGTCAAGTCCCCGGACGAGAACAACACGCTCGAGCTGGGCCTACCCTTCCACTTTACCACCAAGCCGGACGACGCGTTTGTCCGGGTGGGGGATAAGGTGACCTTTACGGCGGCCGTCTCCACGAGCGCGGCGGCGGATGTCAAGCTGTACGACAAAAACGGGGCCGAGATGGCCACCGCCATTCGCGACGACGAAATGGCGGAAGAACTGGCCTTCCGGGCGGTGGTGCGCTCGAACAACGCGGATACCTCCACGGTGAGCTTCACCTTCCAGCCGGAGGCCGGCAGCCGCGCGGGCGAATACTACCTGACCGCGGCCGACGCGAACGGCGTCACGGCAAAGAGCGAAAAATTCATATTGTCGCTCTACGAGGCGGATATGCTGACGGCGAAGGCGACCGGCGCGGCGGAAGCCGACCCGAACAGTTCTACAGGATACCTCAAGGTGTACAACGGCTACGATACCGCGAAGAACGTCACCTCCAACGGCGTGGCCCTTTCGGAGGGGTTGAGCACGATGCTGGGCTTGGACGATACGCCGACGCTCAGCTTCGCGACGGAGCAGGAGATCAACGCAAACTTCAAGCTGTGGACGGCGGACGACGCAATGCACAAGTTCAGCTTCAAGGTGGAGCTCAACGATCTGACAACGGACACCATCCTTTCTCCCATGCCAGTCCCCAGAAGCACTCCAACATCTGTCGGAACTGCCTCTTGGAAAATTACGCTGAAAAATGCCAATGCCCTCAACGCGGCCAAGACAAGCAAGCTGCTGATCAAGGAATTCAAAATCGGCGATACGCCGCTGACGGGGGGCATGTCCCTGCCCGGAGGCACGGAAATGTTGGGGCTGGAAGCCACGGCGGCAGACGCGGAGGTGCCGTTTGTGACGGAGGTCGCGCGGCTCGACGTGACGGTCCCGCTCTCGGTCACCGTCTGCGTGGCGAAGGACGGTACGATGGCCCAGCCGAGCCCGGAAAAGATGTATGTGGAGAACCGCTCCTCCTTCCCGGTGAAGACGACGGTCAACCCGTCCCTTACCAGATTGGCTGCGGACACTTCCGATTCAATGCGGCAGGTTGACGCGCCCGCGCTCGGCATTGGAACCGATTACGACCTGGCGATCCGTCCGCTCCTCTTTCCCGGCACAGAGTCTATTCCATTTAAAACGAGCAATACGACCGCGGTGGAATCGAGGGCGTTGGTTGTTTCCTATCGGGACTTCGCGGAGATCCCATCCAGCGGAAAATGCAACTTCGATTTCCTGAGCGACAAGATGCCCAGCGGGCTGGGAACGGACGGCGCGCCCGCCAACTACAGCTACAGGATCACCTTTAAGGCGTCGATTGCCGGGACGCCAAACCTTGAAATGGCGCAATGACAAAAAATTATGAGAGGGGCGATATCCCATGAACGAGACACCGGAGCGGGGCGGAACCGTAACGGCTCCGCCGAAAAAGTCAAAGCGCGGGCTGACCGTGGGAATCGTGGCCGCGCTTGTGCTGATCGGCGCGGCGGCATGGTTCTTCTTCGGACGCGGCGGCGGGGCGGCGGATTTCTTCGACCCGAACGCCACGACGGGAATCCTGCCGGGAATGACGGAGGAACAGATCATCGAGGAGCTCAACCGCATCGTCGAGGAGGGGATGTTCAACATCTCGATCAACACCCAGATCAGCTTCCCGAGCGGGACGGCGGAGGGGCAGGCCTATATCGACAACATTTCCGCCAACCACTACAACATGACCGTGCAGATCGTGCTGGACGATACGGGCGAAACGGTATATCAATCCGGAGGCATCAGACCGGGGCAGTACATCGAGAATATTACGCTGTCCAAGGCGCTGCCGAAGGGTTCCTATAAGGCGACTGCAATCTTTACGGCGCATGACCCGGAGGACCAGTCGGAAATCGGGCAGGCGGCGGCGGAGGTGCTCCTGACAGTGGAGTCCTGAGCCGCGCGAGCCCATGGAAAAGGAGGTTATGACTTTACATAAATCCACACGTAACCCCAACAAAAAACGAGTAAAACAGGAGGTCAAAACAATGAAAAAGGTATTGGCAGCAGTTCTGGCAATGGCAATGATCCTCTCCCTCGGCGTGACCGCGTTCGCGGCGGCACAGAACTACGACGCGGACGGTGCCGTGGTGGACACCCAAACCAATGATGTCGCCGAGGATGGCGGCACGGCTGACACCCAGTTCAAGGTTATCGACAAGAGCGCCACGATCCCGACCTATCAGATGAGCGTTACCGTTCCGATGACCGTCACCTTTGCGGTTGCGCAGGACGGCACAACCTCGGTCCCCAGCAAGTATAAGCTGATCAACTATTCCTTCAAGGACATCTCGGTTTCCAACGTCAAGGCGGTAAACGGCAATTGGACGCTGGCCACCGAGGCCGCCGCCAAGGCGGCCGACGAGGGGAGCAAAACCGTCAACATGAACATCAAGGGCCTGGATCTCTCGACCACCACTGACGGCGTTGCGCCTGGCTGGGACTCCGTTAAGGCGGCCACCAGCATTGATGGAACGGAGTTGGACCTGGTCCTGACGGCTGTCGCGGCGCCGCAGAATAGCACAAATGAGACGCCGTCCGCTGAGGATGCCTTTAAAGTCACTTACACGATCGCGATGCCGACCGTAACCCCGTAAAGAACGCAACAGCAATTTCATCGGCACGGGGCAATCGCCCTGTGCCGGGGAAAGCGCCGCGTCGCGGCGTTTTCCCCGGTACAGGCAGGAAAAAACATATAGGAGCGCGTTATGGAAGAAAAGACGAAAAAGAACGGGAACGCCGTCAAATGGGTTTTCCTTGTCATCATCCTCATCCTGATGGGGGTGATCGCCTGGCTGCTGCTGCGCCCGGCGGAAAAGCCCGCGGGGCTCGCACGGGCCGCCGGCGCACAGCTCGGCCAGCTCGAGGGCAAGACGGAGGAGCAGATCGTCGAGGAGCTCAACCGCATCGTTGAGGAGGGGATGTTCAACATCTCGATCAACACCCAGCCCGAGTTCCCGGATGGAAGCTCCCCCGGCAACCTCTGCATCGAAAACTCCCCCGCCAACCACTACCTGATGGTGGTGGAGATCACCCTGGGCGACACGGGGGAGACGGTGTACACGTCAGGCGCGCTCGAACCGAACTACCACATCCAGGAGGCAAAGCTGGATAGGCCGCTCGCGAAGGGCACCTACCCGGCGACGGCGACCTTTTTCGCCTATACCGTCGACACACAGGAGCTGGTGGGAACCGCGGCGGCGGAGATGCAGCTGATCATTCAGAATTGAGGACGGGAGGGACCGCGTTGAAAGGATTGGGAAGGGGAGCCGCGCTGCTGCTGGCGGCGGCGCTCGCCCTGTCGATCCCGCTGACGGCGATGGCCGCGGGGGAGATCGAGGGGGAGGAGACGGAAAAGGACCTCTCGGATATCGTGAGTGCGAGCGAAGAGGTGGATACGGCGACGCTGGAGCGCCCCTCGGCGAGCACGCGTTTTAACGCCATAACCCTTCCGGGACCGGAGGTGTGGGGCGCGGATGTGAGCGTCTACGTCGGGGAGACGGCGGAATTGACGGTGAGCGCGAAGGATGGGGTGCTGCCCTACCACTTTGCGTGGTACCGGGTGCTCGACGCGGACACCCTGTCGGAGGCGCTCTTCGAGGGGGACGACTACGAGGGAAACGTCTATGCGATCCCGGGCGCGCAGAAGAGCGACGCGGGGGTCTACCGGGTCGTGCTGACGGACAGATACGGGAGCCGCGCCGAATGTGACGTGGCGCTGGCGGTGCTGACCAGGCCCTCGGGCGGCGGAGGCGGCGGATCGGACGGGGACCCGGACATCCACATTGTGGCCCCGGCCGACCCGACGATCATCAAGGACCTGCCGGTTCCGCTGGTGAAGCTGCCCAATACGGGCGACGGTTCGGCGCCCGCGGCCGCGCTCGCCCTGTTGGGGCTGTCGGCCGCCGCGATCGCTGTTTCCCTCCGCAAAAAAGCGGATAAGTAAACATTGTTGAACCGAGGGGCGTTCCGCGCGGGACGCCCCTCGGTTCGTCGAAGGCCGCCGGGCGGGAGAAAGACGGTTGAATCCCTTTTGCCGATGTGGTATACTGCAAAAAAAGAGACGGGCGGCCTTTTTTGGAGGGCGCCCGTTTGCGTGACGGGCGAAGGACGGCCCGCCGGAAAGGGGAGCTTTTTATGGAGACACGCGCATACCGGGGAACGGACGACCGCGTCTCCCTGCTGGGCTTCGGGGCGATGCGCCTGCCGCGCGTTTCCCCCGACACGCAGGAGATCGACTATGAGAAGGCGCGCGAGCTGATCGACTGCGCCTATACCCACGGGGTCAATTATTTCGACACCGCTTACCGCTACCACGACGGCGATTCCGAGCCGTTCCTCGGCCGGGCGCTGGCGGATTATCCGCGCGGAAGCTACCACCTTGCGAGCAAGATGCCGACCTGGCTCGTTCACAGCCTGGATGAGGGCAGGCGCATCTTCGCCGACCAGCTCGAACGGTGCCGCACCGATTATTTTGACTTCTACCTCTGCCACTCGGTGGGAAAATCGGTTGAGGAATTCACCGATGTCTACGAGAAGACCGGCCTGCTCGACCACCTGCGGGCGCAGAAGGCGGCGGGGGTCATCCGCCGCCTCGGCTTCTCCTTCCACGGGACGCCGGAGGTCCTTCGGGAGCTGATCGCGCGCGGCGGGTGGGATTTCGTGCAGATCCAGCTCAACTACCTCGACTGGGAGCTGCTCGACGCCGCGCAGCAGTACCGCATCCTCGAGGAAAACGGCCTGCCCTGCATCGTCATGGAGCCGGTGCGGGGCGGGAACCTCGTTTCCCTCTGCCCCGAATCGGTGGAGATCCTCCGCGAGGCGCGTCCCGGGGCGAGCACCGCGTCGTGGGCCATCCGTTTTGCCGCGTCACTGCCCAACGTGCTGACCGTCCTGAGCGGCATGTCCACCCTTGAGCAGGTGCGGGACAACGTCGCCACGATGTCCCCCTTCGAGCCCCTCTCCGCCGCCGAGCGGGAGACGCTCGACCGGGCGCGCAGGGCCTACTTCGCCCTCGGGACCATCCCCTGCACAGGCTGCCGCTACTGCATGGACTGCCCGTCGGGCGTCGACATCCCCGGCGTTTTCGCGGCCTACAACCGCTGCGCCGCCGAGGTCGGGCTCGACCCGTCGGACGGGAAGGCGCTGCGGGAGAACGCGAAGGCGATCCGCGCGATTTACGAGGTTCTGCCGGAGGAGCGGCGCGCCGGGCGGTGCGTAAGCTGCGGTCGGTGCGTCTCCCACTGCCCGCAGGGGATCGCGATCCCGCAGCGGCTGGGGGAGATCGCCGCGCTCATGAAAATCCTCGAATAACGGATCCCGGGCGCGTACGGCTTTTGACCGTCCGCGCCCGGTTCGGATTGCCGGGGAAAGTTTTTTGCCAGCGGGGGTTGACAATGCTATCTGTAATAGATATAATTACAGTATAAACTGACACAGCAAAATGTACAGTTGGAAAACGGAGGAAGCCCATGAAAGCAAAGCACCTGGCGGCCCTGCTGGCCGCGGTTTTACTGGCGGCGGCGCTTGCGGCGTGCGCGTGGGAGAGCGGGGAGGCCCCCTCCCCTCCGCAGTCCACGGCCTCCGCGGCGGACGCCGGAGAGCGCGCGGACGGCGCGGCTTCGGCGGCGGAATACCACAGGATCACCGCTGAAGAGGCCAAGGAGCGACTCGACGCCAACCCCGATGCGGTCATCCTCGACGTCCGAACCCCGGAGGAACACGCGGCGGAGCGGATCGAGGGCTCGATCAACCTCCCGAACGAGTTGATCGGCGATGAACGGCCCGCGCTGCTGCCCGATCTTGACGCGGAAATCCTGGTCCACTGCCGCACGGGGGTGCGCAGCAGGCAGGCGGCCGAAAAACTGGCCGCGCTCGGCTATACCAACGTCTATGACTTCGGGGGCATCGTGGATTGGCCGTACGGCACGGTGACCGGCGAATGACCCGGGGCGAACGGCTGCAAATCCTGCTGGCCGCCGCGGCGCTTCTGCTCCTGCTGGCGCTCCTTTTCCAGCGCCGGGCGGCAGGCTGTATCATATAAGGAGGAACCGATGTGAGGAAACCACTGACGACCCTGCTCGGCGCGGCGGCGATGGCCGCGCTGCTCGCCGCCTGCGCGGCCCCCGTACCGGAGGCTCCGGCGGCGGGCGCAGCGCTTTCCCCGGCCGCGGCTTCCGAAACGGCCCCGCTTGACGGGGAAGCGCCGGAAGCGGAAATCCCTCCGGAGGAGGCCCCCGGGCCGCTGGGCGGTGAGCTTCCGGTGAAGGCGATCCCCGGCTGCCGCGCCGACCTGCCCTACCCGCTCAAGATGTCGGGGGAGAGTCTGGCCACCGACTTTGGCCACTGGGCGGCGAAGGACCTCGACGGCGGCGTCGTCACCGAGAAGGTGCTGGCGGGCAGCCGCCTCACGCTTGTGAGCGTGTGGAGCACCTTCTGCGACTCCTGCGTCTCAGACATGGCCGCGCTCCAGCAGGTTTACGCGGAATACGACCGCGCGGACCTGAACGTCATCGGGATCGCCGCGAGTGCGCAGGCGGAGGACGGCTCGATCAGCGAAGGGGAGGTCGAGATCATCCGGCAGATCCAGGAGATGACGGGCGCGGAATTTTTGCAGCTGCTGCCCTCAGACGACCTGATCGCGATCAAATTAAAGGACCTCGGCACCGTGCCCGAGAGCTTCCTGCTCGACAGCGCGGGCAATGTCGTCGGCGAGCCGCTCTACGGCGGACGCACGGCGGAGGAGTTCCGTCGGATGGTCGACGACGGCCTGCGTGCGCTTTCGGATGAGGCGGGCGCATGACCCGCTTTCTTCTGAGCACCCTGCTCTCCTTCGCGGGCGTTGCGGCTGCCCTCGCGGTCCTGCTCGCCGCGGGCGCGCTGGTGAAGTTGGGCGGCAGACGCGTGCCGCCCCTCCTCTGCATGGCCGTCTCCGCGGCCTACGGCGCCTCCCAGCTTATCGCCCTCGCCCGCCAGCAGAGCGGGCTGGCCTGCGCGCTCGTCCCCGGGAGGACCATGCTTCTGCACGGCGCGCTTCTGGCGGTGCATCTTGGCCTGCTGGGGGGACTTCTGCGCAGGCTGCGGCAGATTGCCCCTTGATTCCGTTAACTGTATGAGGTACAATTACAGTTAGTGGATGATATAAGGAGGAAACACAGATGACAAGTGAATTTGCCATCGCAGTACACGCGCTGGTCTATCTCAACCACAAAGGGGAAACCGTTTCGAGCGAGGCGCTCGCCGGGAACATCTGCACCAACCCGGCGCGGGTGCGCAAGGTGATGGCCAAGCTGAAAAAAGCGGGCCTCGTCGCCACCAAGGAGGGGGTCGACGGGGGGTACCATTTCATCAAATCCCCCGCGGAGGTCACCCTCCGGCGGGTCGACGAGGCGGTCGACGTCCGGCTGGTGTCCGCCTGTTGGAAGCCGGGCGACCGGGAGAAGGCGTGCCTGGTGGCCTCCGGAATGGGGGAGATCATGGACGGCATCTATTCCGACCTCGACGAGCTCTGCCGCCAAAGGCTGGGGGAGATCACCATAGCGGACATTGACAAGAAGATATTCGGGCCGCACACGAGCTGAGAAAGAAGGCATTTTTATGAAGCAGTATGACGCGATCGTAATCGGTTTCGGCAAGGGGGGCAAGACCCTTGCGGGCAAACTCGGCGCGAGCGGAAAAACCGTCGCGATGATCGAAAAATCCGACAAGATGTATGGGGGGACCTGCATCAACGTGGGGTGCATCCCCTCCAAATCGCTGGTGCGCAGTTCGGGAATCTCCCACGGGCACCGCAGCGCGGATTTCGAGAAGAAACAGGCGTTCTACGCCGCCGCCATCGAGGAGAAACGCCGCCTGACCGCCATGCTGCGCAAAAAGAACTTCGACAAGCTCGACGGCAGTCCCAATGTCACCATTTATAACGGCAAGGGCAGTTTTCTTTCGCCGACGCAGGTGCAGGTCGTGTCCGACCGGGGGGAGACGCTTATCCTCGAGGGAAAGCAGATCTTCATCAACACCGGCTCCACCCCCGTCGTCCCGCCCATCGAGGGGCTCCGGGAGAACCCGTTCGTCTACCTGAGCGAGGGGCTCATGGACCTTGAAAAGCTCCCCCGCAGGCTGGCGATCATCGGCGGCGGCTACATCGGGCTCGAGTTTGCCTCGATCTACGCGGGCTTTGGCTCGCAGGTCACGGTGTTCGAGGGCGCGCCGGTGTTCCTGCCCCGCGAGGACGCGGACATCGCCGCCGAGATCAAGAAGGCGCTCGAAGAGAAGGGCGTCTCCTTCCAGATCGGCGCGGCGGTCAAAAGGGTCGCGAACGCGGGCGATTTCGCGGAGGTGACCTTCGCGCGGGAGGGCGCGGAGAAGACGCTCGCGGCGGACGCGGTGCTCGTCGCGACCGGCCGCCGCCCCAACACCGACGGCCTCAACGCGGCCGAGGCGGGGGTCGAACTGACCCCGCGCGGCGCGGTCAAGGTGGACGAAAAACTGCGCACCACCGCCCCAAACATCTGGGCGATGGGGGACGTTGCTGGCGGGCTGCAATTTACCTACGTCTCGCTCGACGACTTCCGGATCGTCTGGTCGCAGCTTTCGGGCGGCGGCTACGACGCCGCGAAGCGCGGAAACGTTCCCTACAGCGTCTTTATCGATCCCCCCTTCTCCCGCGTCGGCCTCAGCGAAAAGGAGGCGCGCGAGGCGGGTTATCATGTAAAGGTCCTCACCCTTCCGGCGGCCGCCATCCCCAAGGCGCAGGTGCTGAGGCGCCCCGCCGGCCTGCTCAAGGCGGTCGTTGACGCGGACACCAACAAGATTCTGGGCGCGATGCTCTTCTGCGAGGAGAGCTATGAGATGATCAACATCGTCAAGCTCGCGATGGACCTCGACGCCGACTATACTCTGCTCGGCAGGCAGATCTTCACCCATCCGACGATGAGCGAGGCGCTCAACGACCTCTTTGCCTGATTTCTTTTGACCTCCTCATATCCCCCCAAAAAAGGGGCGCAGCGTTTTGCCGCTGCGCCCCTTTTTATGGGATAAATACAAGAATATATTACCAATTGTATAATATTATTCTGACAACTGCGCGATTCCGAGACAGGTGACGCCGATGGAAAGCAGGGTGACGGCCGTCCGGCCGTCCAGCTTCCCGAGCGCGGACAGCGCCAGCGCGGCCACGCCCATCGAGAGACCGACCGCCCGGAAGACCAACAGGGCCGTCCGGCGGATTTCCCGGCCGGCGGGCGCGCCGCGTTTTGCGGCGGACGCCTGCCCGCGGCAGCGCAGCAGCTCGTCGGTCGAGATCCCGAGGACGTCGGCGAGCGCGGGAAGGGTGCCGATGTCCGGACAGGAGATTCCGCGCTCCCATTTGGACACCGCCTTGTCCGTCACGTGCAGCAGGTCGGCAAGCTCCTTCTGCGTCATGTTTTTCGATTTCCGAACGCTGCTGATGAGGTCCCCCATGTGGTTATAATCCATCCGCGCCCCTCCTTTGGTGATTGTGTTTATGATACCAGACGGCGCCGGTTTTGGCACGGGAATGGCGGTCGACCGGGGTAAACGGCTGGTAGAGTTCCCGGCGGAACCCGGTCAGGACGGCTCCTTCCAGCCGCAGAGCCGCCGCGCGAGCAGGTCGACGGCGAGAAAGAGCGCCGCGCCCACCACCGAGATGACGACGATGCCGCCGTACATTTCGAGGTAGTCGATGCGGCTCCACGCGTCGAGGATATAGTAGCCGACGCCCGCGCGGGTGCCGTACGCCTCGACGATGAAGAGGACGGCCAGCGCGGTGCCCACGCCGATGCGCAGGCTGGTGAAGAGCTCGGGCAGCACGGCGGGCAGCGTGATCTGCCCAAGCAGGCGGCCGCGCGAGGCCCCGGCGCTGACGGCCACCTGGTAGAGGCCGGGGTCGACGGCACGGGCCGCGTCCCGCGTGGCGACGATCACCTGGAAGAGGACGGTCAGCAGGATGATGAGGATTTTCGAGCCGTCCCGCAGGCCGAAGAGCAGCATCGCGACGGGCAGCAGGGCGGTCTTGGGGACAGGGTAGGAGAAGTAGACGACCGGATGGAGCAGGGCGTTCCAGCGGGGGGAGGCGGCCATCAGCAGGCCGACCGGCACCCCGGCCGCGAGCGCGAGGAAAAGCCCCGCGAACACCCGCCAGAGGCTTGCGCCGATGTGGCGGAAGATGCCCGCGGCGAGCACGTCTCCAAAGTGCGCGTATACCTCCACGGGGCCGGGCAGCGCGCGGGTGTCGAGCAGCGCGGCGGCGATCAGCCAGAACAGGTTGACCGCCGCAAAGCCGAGCAGGAAGGAGACCGTCTTTTTCATGACGCGGCCTCCTCTCCGGCGGCAAGCAGGATTTCCCGCCGCAGGCTGTGGGAAAAAGCCTCGAAATCGGAGCCGCCCGGCTCGGCCTGGCCCTGCCAGGGGTTCTCGAGCAGGCGGGTAAAGCGCCCGCCCCTTCCCATCACGGCGATCTGGCCCGCGAGATAGAGCGCCTCCTCCGGACGGTGGGTCACCACGACCGCCGTCGCGCCCGAATCCCGCCAGAGCTCGAAGCAGAGCCGCCTGGCGCGGTCGGCCGCCGCCGCGTCGAGCGCGGCGAAGGGTTCGTCCATCAGCAGCAGGCGCGGCTTCATGAGGAGAGCGCGCGCGAGCGCCGCCCGCTGCGCCTGCCCGCCGCTCAATTCGCGCGGGTAGCGGTCGAGCAGACCGCCGATGCCCAGCCGCGCGCAGAGGGCGTCAAGCTCCGCCTCGTCGGGCGTTCCGCGCAGCCGCGCGCAGAAGAGGCAGTTCTGCCGCACCGTCTTCCAGGGGAGCAGGCCGTAGCTCTGGGGAATGAGGCCGATTGCCGTATCGCGCGGGGAGAGGGGCGCGCCGCAAAAGCGGACGCTCCCACCCGCGGGCGGAAGCGCCCCGGCCAGCAGGTTGATGAGGGTCGTTTTGCCGCAGCCGGACGGCCCGAGCAGCGCGAGCAGTCCCCCCTCCGCGAGGGAGAAGGTGAGCCCGTCGATGACCGGATGACCGGCGCGCGGATAGCGCGCCGTGAGGTTTTCGACTTCCAGCATCGCGCTTATCCGAGGTTGCCGAGCAGGTCGGCGGGGGCGAGGGAAGCGGGGCAGAGCCCCTTATCCGAGGCCCAGGCGACAGCGGCGGAGAGGTCGGCTTCCCCGGGCAGTGCGTTTTTGCGGAAGACGGGCAGCTCGATCCTGCCCGCGAGCTCCTCCGGGAAGCCCGCGCCCGCGATCACGACCGGCTCGTATTCGGAGAGGGGGGTGCTGTTCACGTAGTCGACGGCCTCGTCGTAGGCGGCGTAAAACTTTTTGATCGCGCCGGCCTTCCCGTCGATCGCCGTCTGGGTGAAGGCGGAGACGGCGGGATAGAGCCCCGACGTGTTGGCGCTGCCCAGCTCGACGGCGCCGTCGGAGAGGGCGAGGGTCGCGAACGGCTCGGGCAGCAGGCAGAGGTCGACCTGCCCGGAGCGCAGCATCTCAAGGCGGTCGGGGATGCGGGGGACGACCTCTTTCTTGAGGTAGTCCGCGCCGTACCCGTCCTGCACGAGGATGTAGTCGAGCGCGTATTCGATCAGCGTGTTTTCCGAGATCGCGATCGATTTCCCGGCCGCGTCCGCGAGCGTCTTGACGCCGGAATCCGGGCCGGCGAGCAGCAGGTAGTCGCCGTCGGTCATGCCGGTGATCTTCACATCGAGCCCGGCGTTCTGGTAGATGCACGCGCCGATGAAGTCGGTGAAGACCCCGTCGAGCTCGCCCGCCTGCAGCGCCGCGTCGCGGTCCTTGGCGGAGGAAAAGACCTGCATGTCGAGGATGACGCCCTGCTTTTCGTCGAGCTTCCGGTCCTTCATGACCGCCAGCGGGATGACGTCGGACGAGTACATGACGCCGATGCGCAGCGTATCGGGCGCGGGCCGCCCGCCGCACGCGGCGAGGCCCGCCGCGGCGATCGCCGCGAGCAGCAGGGCCGCGGCGCGCTTCAGAATGGTTTTTTTCATGGTTCTTCCCTCCAACGCTGATAAAGATGGTTTTCGACGCCCAGGCAGTCGAGCGCCCGGCCCGCCACGAAGGAGACGAGGTCGTCGGCCGTCCGGGGATGGTGGTAAAACGCGGGCATCGCGGGCAGGATCGTCGCGCCGCACTGGCTGAGCGTCAGCATGTTCTGCAGGTGGATCGAGGTGAGCGGCGTTTCGCGCGGCACCAGCAGGAGGGGCCTCCTCTGCTTGAGCATGACGTCCGCCGCCCGGGTGAGCAGGTCGGTCGTGACGCCGCAGGCGAGCCTGCCGAGCGTCGACATCGAGCAGGGCGCGACCACCATCCCTGCGAACTGCCGCGAGCCGCTCGCGAGCGGGGAGAAGAGGTCGGCGTTGTCCTCGAGCGCGGCGTTGGGGCGTTCCCCGGCCCAGCGTTCGAGGGAGACGCCCGTCTCGTATTCCAGCACCCGGCGGCCGGTGTCGGTCGCGACGACCCGCAGGGCCGCGCCGCTTTCCAGCAGGGCGTCCGAGATGCGCAGCGCGTAGGCGCTCCCGCTCGCGCCGGTGATCCCGATGATGTAGGTTTCCATAGGACTCCTTCTTTCAGAGGCAGATGTCGAGGATGCCGAAAACCAGCAGTACGAGGCTGGTGAGTTGGCTTATGCTGTAGGAGGCGGTGTTGACCCCCTCAAGACGCTGGGGGGTGACCATCGTGTGCTGCACCGCCATGAGGCCGGCGGCGGCGAGCAGCCCCGCGCCGAAGAGGGGCCCCATGTGCGGCTCCAGCAGGAGGAAGGCCGCGAGGCAGCCGAGCGCCGCGATGTGAAACGCCGTGCTGATGCGCAGCGCGCCCGCCACACCGAACCGCACGGGGATCGAATGAAGGCCGTTCTGCCGGTCGAAGTCGTAATCCTGGCAGCCGTAGATGACGTCGAATCCGGCGGTCCACAGGCAGTTGGCCGCGCCGAGCAGTAGCGGCGGCAGGGAAAACCGCCCCGTCACCGCGAGCCACGCGCCGACCGGCGCGATGCCGCAGGTCGCGCCGAGAAAGAGGTGGCAGAGCCAGGTGAACCGCTTGGTGTAGGAGTAGGAGGCCATCATGAGGAGGGCGAGGGGGGAGAGGATCAGGCAGAGGGGATTCAGCATCGCGGCGCTCACGACGAGCAGCGCGAAGCAGAAAAGCGAGAGCGCGACCGTCTCGCGCACGGAGATCTCCCCGCGTGGGATCTGCCGCCCGGCGGTGCGGGGATTTTTCGCGTCGATCTTCGCGTCGACCGCGCGGTTGAGGGCGTTGGCCCCCGTGCGCGCCGACAGGAAGGCGAGCGCGGCCCATGCCGCCGTCCAGAGGCGGGGCCTGCCGTTGGACGCGGCGAGGAAGGCGACAGCGCCGAACGAGAGGGAAAAGATCGTGTGGCTGAACATTACGAGCGTCCCGTAGGCGCGCAGCTTTCGGATCAGTTTATGAGCGAGTTCCATCAAATAGGCGCCTCCACGTCAGAATCCGTATTCTTTCCACCGCGCGTCCACCCGCGCGGCCGTTTCCGGCGACATGGTGATGTCGTCCGGCCAGGGGCGGGTGAGGCCCTCCTCCGGCAGCTTTTTTGTCGCGTCGAGCGCGATTTTTCCATTCTTCACCACGAGGTCGCGCCCCGCGTCGATGTTGTTGAAGACCCGCCAGAGCACCTCCTGGCGGTCGGCGAGGTCCACCGTGTCGTCGAGCGCGACGGCGAACGAGACGTCCTCCGATTCAAGCGCGGCCAGCGCGGCCTCCCGGCCCTCCCCCGGCGCGCGTTTCTTGACCGGCAGGAGGGCGAAGCGCCCCGTCCGGGGCGGGACGCCCGGCTTCGCCGTGGCGTCGATGCCCAGCCGCGTGCCGTAGAGGGCGCGGTCTGATGAGTGGTCGAGCGCGTCGAGCGGTCCGTCCGAGAGGACGTAGTCCGCCGCGGGGTCGGCGTTCCGGAGCACCGCCGCGAGCACCGCGCCGGTTTCGGCCGGGTCTGTCGCCGCGTCCACCGCGACGATCAGCTTGGTGTAGCGCATCTGGCCCATGCCCCACATCGCGTTCATGACGGTGCGCGCCGCGCCGGGAAAGTCGTTTTTCACCGAGACGACCGCGCAGTTGTGGAACACCCCCTCGAAGGGGAGGCAAAGGTCGCGCAGCTGGGGAATCTGAAGCCTCAGCACGGGCAGGAAGATCCGCTCGGTGGCCTTTGCCAGATAGCAGTCCTCCATCGGGGGCCTGCCCACGACGGTCGCCGGGTAGACGGGCTTCCTGCGTCGGGTGACGCAGGTGACGTGGAAGCGCGGGTACCAGTCGGCCAGCGAGTAGTAGCCGGTGTGGTCGCCGAACGGGCCCTCCCACACGGGGGGCTCCCCGGTGTCGACATACCCCTCAAGCACGAACTGCGCGTCCTGCGGCACCCACAGGTCGCTGGTGACGCATTTTGCCAGCGCGACGGGCCTCCTGCGCAGGAAGCCCGCGAGCAGCAGCTCGTCGAGCCCGGGCGGCAGCGGCGCGGTCGCGGCGTAGGTGACCGCGGGGCCGCAGCCGAGCGCGACCGCGACGGGCATTTTCCCACCGCGCGCCCGCCACGCCTCATAGATGGCAGAGCCGTCCTTGTGCTTCTGCCAGTGCATGGCGGTGGAGGTCTTATCGAGCACCTGCATCCGGTACATGCCGCAGTTCTGCGTTTTCGCGCCGGGCAGCTTGGTAAAGACGAGCGGCAGGGTGAAGAAACGGCCGCCGTCCTGCGGCCAGCAGTGGAGCACCGGCAGCGCCGAGAGATCGGGATCCCGCTCGATCACCTGCTGGCAGGGCGGGCGGGAGAGGCGCAGGCGGCGCCGGCGGGGGAAGCAGGCGGCGAGGCGCAGCAGCCGCGGCGCGAAGGCGGCGAGACGTTTGATGGAGGTGTAGTTTTCAAAATCGAGGTAGCGGGCCACGTCGCCGCCGATCTCGTCGAGGCTTTCGGCTCCCAGCGCGAGCGCCATGCGTTCGTCGGAGCCCATCGCGTTGATGAGCAGGGGGAAGTCGGAGCCCTCGACCCGCTCAAAGAGGAGCGCCGGCCCGCCCCGCTTCATGACGCGGTCGGCGATTTCGGTGATCTCAAGGATGGGGGAGACGGGCGCGGAAATCCGCATGAGCTCGCCGCGCGCTTCACACGCGGCGAGGAATGCCTGCAAGTCCCGGTAGGCCAATCCGGAGCGCCTCCTTTCCAAGGAAAAAACGGATATCGAACAATTTGTTAAATAGATGGCGGGGAAGTTGGACACATTATATAAAATGGCAAAAAACCATTGATAAATACTTGACAAGTGCCAAAGATATAATTATATTAGAAATTGCTTAATTACTAATTTCCTTAATATTATACACGAAAAACGGGGGGGAATCAATGGCGAATCCAGCGAAGGACGCGGCGGCGCTCTGCGCGCTGCTGGCGAACGAAAACCGCATGGTCATCCTCTGCCATTTGATGACCGGCCCCATGAACGTCGGGCAGCTGCACAAGCGCCTCAGGGGGATCACCCAGTCGGCGCTCTCCCAGCACCTGACGCTGCTGCGGGCCAACCGGATCGTTGAGTGCGACAAACAGGGGCAGAGCATGGTCTACAAGATCGTCGACCGGCGGGCGATCCGGCTGGTCGAGGCGGTTGAGGAGATCTTCCTGCTGAAAGCCGCGGCGGGGATGCCCCCGGACGGCGAAGCGAACGAACGCAATTGATTCCACGCCGGGCGCGAGCTGGCGGAGTTCACATTTAGGAGATGAAAGCATTGAAAAACATTGTCATTGTCGGCGCGGGCTACGCGGGCGTCCTGACCGCCAAAAAACTGGCGAAGCGGCTGAAAAAGCAGGAGGACGTGCAGATCACCGTCATCGACAAAAACCCCTTCCACACCATGTACACCGAGCTGCACGAGGTCGCCGCCCACCGCGTGGACGAGGACAGCATCAAGATCAGCCTCGAACGGGTGTTCGCGGGGCGCAACGTGCATGTGGTGCTTGACACGGTCACCTCGATCGATTTTGACGGCAAGGTGCTTGAAGGGCGCGTCGGTACCTATCCCTACGATTATCTCATCCTCGCGACCGGCTCCAAGCCGACCTTCTTCGGCGTGCCGGGCGCGGAGGAGATCTCCTATACCCTCTGGTCCTACGACGACGCGGTCGTCCTGCGCGAGCACCTGCTCCACGTCTTCCGCCGCGCCGCGCGCGAGACCGACCCGGCCGAGCGCCGCAGGCTGCTGACCTTCTACGTCGTGGGCGCGGGCTTCACCGGCGTCGAGATGGCGGGCGAGCTGGCCGAACTGGTGCCGCTGCTCTGCGAGAAGTTCGAGATCGACCGGGATGAGGTGTCGATGTTCGACGTCGACGTGCTCGACCGCACGGTGCCCATCCTGCCGAAAAAGCTCTCCGACAAGGTGGAGCGCAGGCTCACCAAGATGGGCGTGCAGGTCATGCTCGGCACCGGCGTCGCGGGCATCGGCAAGGACTACATCGAGCTCAAGCGGGGCGACGCCGTCGAGTGCCACCAGGCGGGCACCGTCATCTGGACGGCGGGCATCGAGTCGAGCGACATCGTCTCGGAGGCGGCCAAGGCCCTCCAGACGGCGCGCCGCGGCCGGGTCGTCACCGACAAATACCTGCGCGCGATCGACCACGAGGACGTGTTCATCGCGGGCGACAACATCATGTACGTCCCCGAGGGGGAGGAAAATCCCGTCCCGCAGATGGTCGAAAACTGCGAGCAGAGCGCCGACACGATCGCCCACAACCTGACGGTGCAGCTCACCGGCCAGGGGGAGCTCGAGGACTATCGTCCCAAGTTCCACGGAGTCATGGTGTCGGTCGGCGGGCGGTACGGCGTGGCCCAGGTGGGCACCCCCAACCACATGATCTGCCTGCCCTCCTTCCTCGCGATGTTTACCAAGCATTTCATCAACGTCGTCTACTTCGTGCAGGTGCTCGGCTGGAACAAGGTCGTCAGCTACCTCAAGCACGAGTTCTTCACCATCCGCAACTGCCGCAGCTTCGTGGGCGGGCATTTCTCCAACCGCACCCCGAGCTTTTTGCTCGTGCCGCTGCGCGTCTGGCTGGGAATCTGCTGGGTGTTCGAGGGCGTCATGAAGATCGTCGAGGGCTGGATGAAGACCCCGCAGCTCACCGGCTTCTTCAGCGGCGCGACCGGCTTCTTTAACGAAATCCTCTCGGCCGCGGGCGCGCGCAACGTGACCGCCGCGGTCGACGCGGTCGCCACCGCGACCGCCGAGGTCGGCGAGGCGGTGGCCAGCGGCGTGGCGGTGTTCAGCTACCGGCTGCTCGGCTTCATGGACGTGACCCTCGTCAGCGGGACCGATCTCGCGCACGCCACGCTGGCGGACTATGCATTTAAACTTGACATCCCCTTCATCAACTGGTTTGTGAACAACGTGGTGCTTGCGAGCGACGGGATGCAGATGTTCATGCAGGTCACCATCGTGGTGCTCGAGATCCTTATCGGCCTCGCGCTGATCGGCGGCCTCTTCAACTTCCCGGCCTCCGCGGCTTCGCTCGTGCTGCAGTTCATGTTCGTCACCACGACGGGGCTCTACCTCAATACCTTCTGGATGATCTTCGCCGCGATCGCGGTGCTCATCGGCGGCGGCAGGACGATCGGCCTCGACTACTATGTCATGCCCGCCCTCAAGAAACACTGGAAAAACGTCAGGTTTGTCAGAAAGTGGTATCTCTACAATGATTGACGCGACACAAAATCAGGCGCGCCCCGAATCCGCCGGCTATCCCGGATTCGACGCGGCGTTTGAGGCGGTGGGGGAACGCATCGACGGGGCCCTCACCGGCTCGCCGGGGCTGATCCGGCGCTATACCGCGCACCTCGCGGGCGCGCGCGGCAAGATGATCCGCGCCGCCGCCCTGCTCGCCTGCGCGCAGGGGGAGGACGGCGGCGTCCCCGCCGACGCGGCGGAGCTGGCCGCCGCGGTCGAAATGCTGCACCTTGCGACGCTCGTGCACGACGACGTCATCGACGACGCCGACCTGCGCCGCGGCATCCCCACCCTCCAGCGCATGTACGGCAGGCGCACGGCGGTCATCTGCGGAGACTACCTGCTCGCCGCCTCCCTCCGCCTCGCGGCGCAGGTGGGCGACCGGGAACGCTATCTGAAACTGCGGCTGCCCGACTATGTGGGGCGCATCTGCCTCGGGGAGCTGGGACAGCACCTCAACAACGGCAACCTCGAGCTGACCGCCTACCGCTACCTCAAGATCATCGGGGGAAAGACGGCCGCCCTCTTCGAGGCGGCGTTCTACGCGGGCGCGCTCTTCTTTACAGAGGAGGAGCGGCTCATCCGGCGGTACGCGCGGCTCGGACGGCAGGTCGGCATGATCTTCCAGCTCACCGACGACTGCATCGATTTTGAATCGGACGAGGCGACCGCCAAAAAGCCGGTGCGGTCGGATTATGAGCAGGGAGTCGTCACACTGCCGCTCATCCGGGCGTTCGAGCAGGACCCCGCCTTTCTCGAGCGCGCGCGGAGAGGGAAACTCGCGCGCGCCGAGGTGGACGAACGGGTCCGCGCGAGCGGCGGGCTGGACGACGCGCGCCGGCTTTCCAAACGCTATTACGACCGTGCGGCCAGGCTGCTCGGGGAGCTCGGCGCTCCCGAGGAGAAGCGGCGGCGGCTCACGGAGATCTTGGACAGGGCATTTTACGGCCTCAAGCTACAGCCGGCGGCAAAGTCCGGCCGGTGACGATTGAAGGAGGAACCGATATGAAACGATTTTTTGCGACGGCGCTGGCTCTCGCTTTGACAGCCTCGCTGCTGGCGGGATGCAGCTCCAACCTGCCCAAAGGGTATTCCCCCTTCGGTCCGCAGGCTTCATCCGGAAGTGAACCGCAGCAGCCGCAGGAGAACCCCGCGCCGGAGAATCCGGTGCAGGTCCCGGCGGGCGCTGAGCTTTCGACCGGTCTGGCGGTGATCAACTCGGTGGACAGCTCGAAGGACGCGGGCGACGAGGACGGCCTCGCGCAGGCGGACTCGAACGTCGTGGCGGTGCTCGTCGACGCGGACGGCCGCATCGTCGACTGCAAGATCGACGGGGTGCAGGCGAAGATCCCCTTCTCAAAGGAAGGGAAGCTGCTCGCCGGGACGGATACGATGTTTCGGACCAAGCAGGAGCTCAAAGAGGACTACGGCATGAAGGCGGCCTCGGGCATCGGTAAGGAGTGGTACGAGCAGGCGAACGCGCTGGCCTCCTACGTGACCGGGAAGACGCTCGATGAAATCCGCGGCGTCGCGGTGACGGAGGACGGGCATGCGGGCGACGCGGAGCTCGCGTCGTCGGTGACGATGTCGGTCGGCGGCTGGCTCGAGACGGTCGGAAAGGCGGTCGAGAACGCTAGGCCGATGGGCGCGAAGGCGGGCGACAAGCTCGGGCTGGGGATTGAGACGAACATGTCCAAATCCACCGACGCGGGCGAGGAGGACGGCCTCGCGCAGGCATATTCGATGTACACGGCGGCGACGTTCGGACCGGACGGCCGGATCACGAGCTGCATTCTCGACGGCTCGCAGAGCAATGTGAACTTCGATAGGACCGGAAAGATCACGAGCGATCTGACGGCCGCGCCGTTGACGAAGAACGAGCTCAAAGAGGCCTACGGGATGAAGGGGGCCTCGGGGATCGGGCTCGAGTGGTACCAGCAGGCGGAAAACTACGCGCAGTACGCGCTGGGCAAGACCCCGGCGGAGCTTTCGGGGCTGGCGGTGAACGACCACGGCTCCCCGACGGACGCGGAGCTGGCAGCCTCGGTGACGATCGGCATCGGCGACTTCAACGTCATTCTCCGGAAGGCCGCCGACAACGCAGGCGCCGCCTCCCTGGAAGAGGGCGGGCTTCTGACCGGTCTGGCGGTGATCAACTCGGTGGACAGCTCGAAGGACGCGGGCGAAGAGGACGGCCTCGCGCAGGCGGACTCGAACGTCGTGGCGGTGCTCGTCGACACGGACGGCCGCATT